>CANHSO010000112.1 GCA_947463705.1 Bacteriovoracaceae bacterium | reverse complement strand
AGCTATCTTGACGACTTGCGCAAGTTTGGCGACCTTCTCTCTTAATTTTGAGGACGTTTCTTTTTCTTTAGAATACTGATTTTGAAGCAAGTCCATATTGAACTCCATCACATCAAGGTTTCGTTTTAGTTCGATCATTTTAGACTCTCGGGAGGCTAAAATCGCCTCAGAATCGCGCTTAGTAATTTCCAGACGAGTCTCAAGTTCCTTTTCACGAACCCTAATTTTGCGAATGTCAACTCGCACTCGATCTTTAAGCTGATTCATCTCATCGGACAGGCGATGCAACTGAGACTCAACTGTTCTGAGTTCGTCAGTCTTCACTCTGAGCTGAAATCTGAGATCTTGAACTTCGCCCTCGAACTTTTCGATCACAGGACCCCGTCGAGCCTCATCTGATTCTAATTTCTTTTTTTGATCCTGACAGGTGTGCAGAAGCTCGACATTTTTAGCCCGTTCTTCACGGAGTTGCTGATCGACAGCCCCGATTTGATCTCGAGCCTCTCGCAGCTGGGAAGACAGAATTGAAACATCCTGTTCACGAAGATTTAAATACTTCTTTAGCGTCGCCAGATCAGGCGAATTAGCCACTCCTCCTGGAATTGCAGCGTCCCCCAAAGGGCCAAGAATTAAAGGCTGCACTTTAGACGAAAACACGTAGGGCATGATCTGCTCTGCATGCGGATCCTGAGCATGATGGGGACTTACGGGGCTCTGCCCCGCTTCTTTTTTGCTATGATTATTTTGAGAGCCAAGAGAAGCACTGGAGATCTGACTCATGTTGGCATCAAGCTCAATTGGTGCAACCGGGCTATCTATTGGACCTGGCATTAAACTAAATAGAGAGATTTCATCTGTGCAAGAGCTCTCATTTACATTTGGCTGGAAATTTCCATTTTCCTGATCCGGTCGAATCGCTGAAAGACTGGACGTGGGCGCTTCAAGATTAAAGGCCCTTAATATTTTAATCTGAGTACCCGTATCTGGCTCAGATTGAGATTCTACTTGAACTAAACTAATCGATTGATCGCCTGCCAAGTGAGGCTCGATCTGAAGCTGTGAATTGACTGAGTCTTGAGGATGGCCTTCCAGTTCAGATAGTCTACTATGGAGAGCAGGTGACTCCTGCGTCAACGGAAAACTCCGACTTAATACAGCTTCAATTACGCTGATCAAGTTTTTAGTAGTCAACGATTCAAAGATATAAGCATTGGCACCCTCTGCTGATTGTTGGTGCTGGGCACATTGTTGCTCCTTCCACTCATGAGTCGTCAGAACAATAGGAAGGTCAGACTGAGTCGGATCGGACTTAATTCGACTAATAAGACGAAGAGCAGCGCCTTTTGGTTCGCTTGATGGTCCCTCGCGGTGAATCACTGCTAAATCAACACTTTGCCCATGAAGCTGAAGCAACTGCCAAGCTTCTTCAGCGTGAGCAGGAAATAGGAGTGAGATCCCGCGACGCCTCAGGTCAACTGAGATGGGATGGGTAAAGCTCACTGCAGGATTTAACAAGAGGATCTTCATCTGGTTCTTTATCGGAACTCTCTGGGCAAAAGTTGACTTGTTTCAGGTAAAAAGCTAACGTTTTCATTAATGAATCAGGATCCATCCCAGCAAGTAGATCGGGTTACAGTCCTTGTCTTTAAGGATCACCTGGCTGCCCGCGTTTTTCACATTCCCGTTCGTTGGATTCCCCAACTGGGCATCATAGCTGGGTCTTTAATTCTCTTCTCAATTGTTACGAGTGTTTTAGCGCTGCGTTACTATCACTTAGCCTCATCAACTGAGTCGTTAGTTGGCCCAGTAGGGCCACCTCTCGTGACATCCACCAGCTCAAATCCTGGGCGGAGCTCTCCAACAGCGGTAGCGCTCACCGACCAAAATGAGGCTCAAACCCCTCAGGCAAATTTACCTAACGAATCCGATCTGAAAAGTGGGGCACAAGCCAAGCCCCTATTTGGAACTTTATTCACTGCGTTATCAGCAGACGATCCTACTGCACCGATTCCATCCGCCACGAGCTTGCCTATCGCGATCAAAAATCCTAGGTTTTCCTGGCAAAACGATAGTCTCCAGTTCCGATTTGCCTTGCAATACACAAAAACTGACCGAGGAAGCCAACAAGGTAAGATCATCGTATTAGCAAGAGGACCATCGATGCTCCTAACCTACCCTGCTGGAGCCTTTAATTCAGCAGGGCAGACACCCTTAATTGACTTTCAAAAAGGGGAGTTCTTTTCGGTGAGTCACTACCGCGAGGGATCGGCAACGTTTGAACCACTCCCCTCGAAAGACTCGCTCCAAGAGCTCGAAGTCTTGATTTTATCTAAGTCTGGTTCACTTCTCCTGCATCAATCCTTTCCGCTTAAGCCGGAGCAGGCAGCTCAGGAGGATTCATGAGTAGCCTGAAAGAAACGCAGATGAATATGATCTCTGAAGGGACTCGGATCGAGGGGGAAATCACTTTTGACCAAGTCTCTAGAATTCATGGTGTTCTTGTAGGCCGAGTTCACTCCAAGTCCGGAAGTACTCTCATCCTCAGCGAAACAGGAGTGGTCGAAGGTAATATCGACGCAGATGTTTTGATGATTAATGGTTATGTCCGGGGCGACATCAAAACAAAAACTCGGGTTTTCGTTTCAAGAACAGGTCGTGTGATCGGCAATATCGAAACTCCCTCCCTCGTGCTTGAGTTTGGCGCCTACTTCGAAGGCGCGTGCAAAATGGACGGAGCCTCGGTCAAAAAAAACTGAAAGTCCCGCTCCCTTAATTTCTTCTTAAGTTCATGAAACTTTGTTAAGCCACCAAAAGGATGATTTTACGGGAGGTCGTCGATGGTTGTCACAATTTTAGGCTGTGGAACGTCAACAGGAGTTCCACTGATCCATTGCTCTTGTTCGGTTTGCCAGTCTCATGACCCCAAAAATCAACGACTTCGGGCTTCGGTCTGGATCCAAACTCAGGGGAAAAGCATCCTCGTCGATACCAGTACGGATTTGCGGCAACAAGCGCTGCGCGAAAGAATTCCACGCATCGATGCCGTACTTTACACTCACCCTCATGCTGATCATATTCATGGAATTGATGAGCTCCGAAGTTTCAATTTCGTTCAAAGGGAAAAAATCCCCGTTTACGGAAACGCCTGGACCTGCCGAGAATTGAAAACTAAGTTCGCATATATTTTTTCGCCTGGACCCTCAGCCGGCGGTGGAATCCCACACCTCGAACTGAACGAGTTTGATGCCTCAGTCGAGCGTTTAAACGTATCAGACATCGAGGTGATTCCCCTCCCTGTCCTCCACGGACAGAAGGAATGTGTCGGATACCGAATCGGACCTGTCGCCTATATTACGGACTGCAGTTCTATTCCGCAAACCTCTCTCGACAAGCTGAAAGGAATATCACATTTGATCTTGGATTGCGTCCGCATCCAGGCACATGATACTCATTTTAATCTGGAGAATGCTCTTGAAGCCGTACAAAAAATACAGCCTCAGAGCACTTACTTGACCCACTTGGGTCATGACTTTGATTTTTCCACATACTCAAGAATACTCCCCAAGGGAGTATTCTTGGCATATGACGGATTAAGAATTGAACCTTAAAACAAGAGGGCAAATGTATGATCGTTGGCGTACCGAAGGAAATCAAAAATAAGGAAAATCGGGTCGGAATGGTCGTCGGAGGAGTGCGCTCACTCTCTCAAGCGGGTCATAAAGTAGTTGTGCAATCGAATGCTGGACAAGGCGTCGGCATCTCAGACGAAGATTATCGCAAGGCAGGCGCAACGATTGTTGGCTCAGGCAAGGAAGTCTACGAAAAGGCTGAGATGATCGTAAAGGTTAAGGAACCCCTCCCCGAGGAATATCTTCTTTTACGTGAAAACCAGATTCTCTACACCTACCTCCACCTCGCTGCTGATGAGCGGCTGACTAAAGCCCTCATGGAGCGCAGGATCGTAGGAATTGCTTACGAAACCATCCAACCTGCGGACGGATCTCTCCCTCTGCTCGCGCCCATGAGCGCTGTAGCTGGCCGAATGGCTACCCAAATCGGAGCAACCTACCTTCAGCATGACCATGGAGGAAAAGGAATGTTGCTAGGTGGAGTCACTGGTGTTGACCGAGGCAAGGTAGTTATTCTCGGAGGTGGCGTTGTCGGTATTAATGCAGCGAAAATGGCTGTAGGATTGGGTGCTAATGTCACTATCCTCGACGTCAACGTGCACCGACTGGACTATCTTGCGGATATTTTCGGCAACGAAATTACCACCCTCTACTCAAATAGTGAGCAGGTCGAAAAGGCGGTAAATCAGGCTGATCTCGTCATCGGTGCTGTTTTGGTTCCCGGTGCCAAAGCCCCTAAACTCGTAACTCGAGATATGATTTCAAAAATGCAACCCGGTGGGGTCGTCGTTGACGTTGCAGTAGATCAAGGGGGATCGGTTGAGACCTGTCGTCCTACTAGCCACGAGCACCCGACCTACACGATCGACGGAGTAGTTCATTATGCCGTTCCAAATATGCCAGGAGCAGTCCCTCGAACGTCAACCTACGCACTCACGAACGTAACTCTCAAGTATGCCCTAATGATTGCTAATCTCGGCTGGCAAGAAGCCGTTCAGAAAGATGAGGCCTTAAGAAAGGGTGTCAACATCCTTAACGGCAAAGTCTCCTACAAGCAAGTCGCCGACGATCTCGGATTGCCTTACGAACCTGTCCGTTTCTAGAGCTCATGCGCTGTCGGGAGCAGGGAGGGAACTCAGCTTCTAACCCTGCTCCATTTTTTATTGTACAATTAACTGGTTAAAGAAGATGTGCGACACCGGTGGATCATGAGGCGGCGTAGCTAACTTAGTGAAGGCGAGCTGGTTCACGGCCTCTTGAATTTGAAACTGAAGTACGTAACGCCCTTGAGCGGTTGCAAGCTGGTCGTATGTTTTTCGCCCCAAAATGAAAATAATTTGATCAAGAATAAAGGGTTTGAGCTGCTCAAGAATCTCTTTATTGCGATCCCCATGAGTTTCAAAGGCAATTCCCAGATTCACATAGTGAAGTTTGCGCGCATCAGGGCTTCCGCCCTCAATAGGCGTACTAGCAATATTCACAGTGATCGGATCCAGAGGAAAGTATGTCACCTTTTTTTCCTCTTCTTTTTGTCTTTTTTGCGCTTCTTCAATCTTCTTGCGCTCTTCTGGCTCTTTAATGCCCGGCCGCTTAAAAATAAACCGGGTGTAGATCAAAAAAACCAAGGTGAACAATACAAAAACCGTATTGATCAGCGGAGGAAGAATCGTCATCAAGGGAACCTTTGCCCTGGAAGATTTGGGTTTTTCCTCTTCTTTTTTTTCAGGAGCGGCTTCGGTAGACACTTTACTTAAGAGTAAGGGAGTCCGCCGAATATGTCTAGCAGTCTACGCTACACTTAAAAATTCACTCCTACTTTCAACGCGCTTGCAAAGATTGGGTGCACAGGAAGGTCTGCTCCAGCCACGTTAGAGAACTTAAAGAAGTCCCCGGGAAAATAAAGACCCGTATCCAGACCAAAGGTAAAGTATTCATCCCACTGGAAGGTGAATCCGAGGTCCGCCTCGACTCCTAAGCCGCTCCCTTGATTTTTGGCACCGACAGCACCAGCATAGGTAGTTCGACTCCAATAATTGTAAAAGTAGGGATCTGAAGACTTCGCCGTATTGGGAGCATAGGCATAAATCAGTGCCGGTCTAAACGTCCATTTATCTGACGGCTTAATTTGTGCCGAAAGAGAACCATAGACTGCATTCACAATCGGATTATCATACGGCGAACGAAGTAAATTAGTAGGATTATTCAAAGTCTGAGATCCCGCAAAATTAGCGAGCTGATAGTTAAACATGATCATCCCAACGTGGTAGTTTGGGTTGAAGTAAAATGCCTGGAATGAGTCAGGATTAAGAGATTTCGATCCAGATTGACCCGATGCATACCCTGCCTTCAGTAAAAAGCTAAGGGAATCGCTAGGCTTCCAATCCATTTCCGCAGCAACACCAAGAGCGCTATAAGTCGCCCCGGAAATACTTCCTGAAGAGATCGGAACTTCAATCCCAAAACTCATCTCCTTGAAGCGCTTTCGAGCATAAATATCATAAGTCCAGGTATTTATACTATTGCTAGATCGATCCGCTCCTCCTGGCGAGAAGACTGCGCCAATGGCTGACTGACCTACCCCAGTGACTGACTGCCCCGCCCCCCCTAGCTGCTTGAGAAGATTGATTCCGGCTTCAACCTCATCTTCTTGATTTTCGTACTTCAAGATGAGTGAAAAATCGGTCACGCCACCTGTGCCGCCAATTGAGTTCCCCGCGGTGCGAATGATGTAGCTCGGTGCCACTGTGAACGAGCCAAACTTTGCAATCCAGCGGACAGCATCGCCTGTGGACATGTAGCGGTCCCACAGATTGTCTCCTCCGTTCCAAACCAATCCTAGACCCCAATGGAGAGGTACTCGACCTACTTGAAAGGTGCCGAGATCGGAGACGAATTCGCCCCAAATCCTTTGAGCGTTGATCGCAGAACCTCGGTTCTGACTGGAGTAAAAATTATTCTGATCTGTCGTATAAGGAAGTCCAGACCCATATAAACCGAAGATCGGGTCAAGCACCCACCACTCTGACTTGATTGAGATGTTATCGTTAATGATTGCTTTGGGCCTCAATCGTAGAAACAAGGTTTGAAAGGTGGCGTCTGATCGCCCCCCCTGAGGGATGAAGTAGCCCCCAGCCGAACTCCGTGCGTCACCTGTGCCCCCGGTGTCCGAGCTGTAGTTGCCAACATAATTAAACTCGGACCAAAACTGCCCGGTCCAATCCAGTTCCAGAGCCTCCGCAGTATTTAGATGAGTGCAAATCAAAGCTACTACGGACAACGCCCAGCATTTTTTTAAGATTT
>CANHSO010000111.1 GCA_947463705.1 Bacteriovoracaceae bacterium | reverse complement strand
GAAGCTCAACCGCGGGATGCAGGGGATCACTCCCGAGACCCTTCATGTTTTGTGCAATTATAATTGGCCTGGAAATATCCGCCAACTTGAAAATGTTTTGGAGCGGATGATCTTGATGTGCGAGGGCTCCGTTTTGAGCGCCGAAGACCTCCCTGATGAGCTGAGTGCGGGTCTGCCTCAAAAAGCAGACGAGGCCGGCACCGAAGAGTCGACTAGTCTTAAGCAAATCGTTCGCAGACAAACTCAAGCTTTAGAGAAAGATCTGATCGAAAAGGCCCTCGAGGAAACCAGCGGTAATGTCACTCGTGCCGCTGAAAAATTAGGCCTTTCTCGTAAAGGCCTTCAGCTTAAAATGAAGGAGCTAGGGATTCGACGAGAGGTCGGCTAAAAAAAAAACGGGGGCTTTTTGGCCCCCGTGTAACAGTCCGAGTTTGTAGCTTTTACCTGTCAATCAAGGGAACAAGCCACGGAGAAGCATGGCGCGATTGAGACGATCGACGCCCGAAATGAGGGCGGCAGTCTTCATGCCACATTTGTAAGTGGCCTGAATTTCGACCACTTTTTTGAACGCGTTGGCCATGACTTCGGCCAGTTTCTCGTTCACTTCAGCCTCACTCCAAAAGAAGTTTTGCAGTCCTTGAACCCACTCAAAGTAGGAGACGATGACGCCCCCTGCATTGCAGAGTACGTCAGGGATGATGAAAGCGCCTCGACTTTCGAGTTCTTTCATCGCCTCATTCGTGATTGGCCCATTGGCGCCTTCAGCAATGATCTTGGCATTAATTGAACCCACATTTTTCGCAGTAATCACACCGTCGATAGCGGCAGGAATCAAAATGTCCACGTGAGTGCTGAGGAGCTGATCGTTTGTGATCGCGTCGGCTTCTGGGTAGCCCACTAAAGTTCTATTTTTAGCCATGTACTTGAGAACATCTGGAATATTTAATCCGTTCTTGTTGTACAGGCCCCCTCCGACGTCACTCACTGCGACCACTTTGGTGTTGAGCTGATAAATTTCTTGGGCAGCAATCGCCCCGACCTTACCAAACCCATGGATGGCTACCGTGGTCGATGAATCCATTTTAGGGCCAGGTTTGCCCAGAGAGTGGAGGTGCTTAGCAGCGTGCTGAATGGTGTAAACCACGCCACGGCCGGTGCTCTCCGCTCGTCCCAAGGATCCGCCAATTTCAATGGGTTTACCAGTCACCACGCCAGGAATCGCGAAGCCGCGCTCCTGTGAAAATGTGTCCATCATCCAAGCCATGTGCTGAGCATCGGTTCCCACGTCTGGAGCTGGAATGTCCTTGTCTGGGCCGATAATCATGTTGATTTCGCTGGTGTAGCGACGCGTTAAAGCCTGAGCTTCTTGGCGTGAAAGTTGACTTGGGTCAACTCGGATGCCGCCTTTGGCTCCACCGAGGGGCAAGCCCACCAGAGAGCACTTAAAGGTCATTAACATGGCTAGGCCGGCGACTTCGGACAAATTCACTTCAGGGTGGAAACGAATTCCTCCCTTACCGGGCCCGAGGGTCATGTTGTGTTGGACTCGGTAGCCTTCGAAAACTCGAATGCTGCCGTCATCCAGTCGGATGGGGACGGAGACGACGAGGGCCCGCTTGGGCACCATCAGTCGATTGGAAACGTTCGGATCAAGTCCCATTACATTTGCAGCTTCTTGGAGTTGGAGCACTGCATTTTTGTAGAGGTCACTCGAATCCCAGATACCGGAGCTGAGGCTATATTTTGTTTCTGACATGAGCATTCCTTAGGTTTTGTTGTACAGCTTACTTTTAAAATGCCACTGAATCAACTATCTTCAAAACTCGCAGGAGGAAAGCAACGATGCAAGACAGAAAATTGAAAGTGGTAGTTCTCTACGGGGGTAGGTCAGGCGAGCATGAGGTTTCGCTGCGTTCAGCGGCTTCTGTCTTTCATCGACTGGATCGGACTAGATTTGACGTGATCCCCGTCTCAATTGACAAGACGGGTCGATGGCTCGCTCAAAATCTAGAAGTTGCATCTCGCTCTCAAGAGGTTTTGCCAGTCGACTTAACTGCCCCTCAGTTGGTTTTGCTTCCTGGAGTGACAGGGGGGGCTCCCCGGTTTTTCGCGGTCGAAGGGCAACTCCCTGCCTGGTTCGGGACTCAGGGTGAAGTGGATGTCATTTTTCCCGTAGTCCATGGGACTTTGTGTGAAGACGGAACTTTGCAAGGATTTCTTGAGCTGGCGGATGCCGCCTACGTAGGGTGTGGAGTTCTTGCTTCGGCAGTAGGTATGGACAAGGAATTTGCAAAACGTCTTTTACGAGATGCTGGAATTCCGATTGTGCCGTACCTTTGCGTCAGAAAAGGCCAGTGGGCTCAGTCTGCTGCATCTTGGATGACCGCCTCGACCGAGCAATTTGGCTATCCCGTTTTTGTGAAGCCTGCCAACTCAGGCTCCAGCGTGGGAGTGCATCGCGTCAAGTCGGCTTCTGAGTTTGCCGCGGCTATGGAAGACGCATTCTCGATTGATACGAAGGTCCTGATTGAAAAAGCAGTCTCTGCCCGTGAAATCGAGCTGAGTGTCCTAGAAAATCCAGACCCGACACAACCACCCCTTGTAAGTATTCCCGGGGAAATTGCACCGTCCCATACGTTCTACTCCTATGAAGCCAAGTATCAGGACGAGTCGGGGGCTCGTCTCGATATCCCGGCTCAAATCAGCGCTCAACAAATCGTCCAGGCTCAAGAAATGGCAGCCAAGACCTTTCAGGCCCTGGATGGTGAAGGCATGGCCCGGGTGGATCTGTTTTTAGATCGACAGACCGGCAATTTTTACGTGAACGAGGTCAACACCTTGCCTGGCTTTACCGCCATCAGTATGTATCCCAAGATGTGGGAAAAATCGGGCATTGAGTACACGGAGCTTTTGACTCGCTTGGTTGATTTGGCTCGTGCACGACAGACCTCAAAGCGGGCGCTGAAGCGGGGATAGGGAGAGCATGCAGTTCTACTCGAGAAAAAGGAGCATGATTTATGGGTCGTAATCACCGTACTCATCAACTTTCAAGAAAAGTAAAAAGCAAAAAAAACCACTTTGAACCTCAGATTTACATTGATCAAGACGCCGATTTTGCCTCAATAAAGATCGCGCCCGGTATCGAAGCAAAGTCTTACGAAAAAGATGGCATTTTATTCTCTGAGAATAAAAGCGGTAAAATTATTGAAATCCAGGTACTCAATCTGAGTGATCTTAAAAAATCCTCGCGTGCCGTAGCCTAATTGCTCCGTTCCGAACCTCTAATCTTCTGTCACGCCCCTCGAAGATCAAGAAATTTTCTTTTGAGCCCATCGGTGCTACATTGGGATTCGAGGCTTAGCTTGCAAAAAAATGATAAGATAAAGTTAAATCTGCCGCCCTCAATGGTCTCCTTGATTGAGAGAATTGTCGCTGTAGCTCGGCCCCAAAAGTTACTCATTTTTGGATCAAGGGCCCGCGGGACAGCTCGGTTAAACTCAGATTTTGATCTGTGCGTTATGGGACGCACTTGTTCTGATACCGATTGGGCTCGGTTGGTGACTGACCTCGAATTTGAGCCATGGACTTTATTTCGGGTTGATTTGGTTGAGTTTGAGACTGCGTCTCAGGATCTACGCGAAAATATATTAAAAGAGGGTTTAGTTCTCTATGGAAAAACTAGCTAATTTTGAAAAAACTCTCAAAGAACTACGAAGCTTTATTAGTATGCCTATTGAAAATAATCGTGATGTCGCAGGTATTATCCAGGCATTCGAGTTTACGTTTGAACAAAGTTGGAAATCGATCCAAAAAATCGCGGGTGAACAGGGCGTCGTCATCGGTAATCCTAAGGGTGCTTTCACTTACGCGCTTGATAACGGTTGGATCACGCCAGAGTCGGAACCCCGCTGGTTGCAACTCTTGAAAGACCGAAATTTGACTAGCCATACTTATCGCGAAGAATATGCCCAAGAAGTGGTTGGGCGCGTTAAAAATGAGTACTTGGGAATGTTTATTCATTTGCTCGAAGCTTTGAAGAAACAGTCAAGGCCGGCGTCAACGTCCGGGTGAGAGAAGGTCGGATCGGGGTTATAGACAGTTGATGAACTCCATGTATCCACATTCTTTTTGCTCCTGTTTACCTAAGTCATGGTAAAATCCCCCAAGAGTCAGAGCTAGAAAGAATTCTAATCAAGAGGCAGTTTTTGAATACCAGAATTAGTAAGGCAATTAAGAAGCTAGTGGTATTGATCTCTCTCCAGATGAGTGTCAGTTTAGCGGCTGCTGTGGGGCCAACTGAGACGTTTGGTGAGAATGAAGTCGGGTCTTACCTTGAAAAAACATTTTCTTGGGTCGATGAAATGCATCACCTTGCAGGATCTAGTTGCCCAGCGCTCAATACTTCAATGGGTGTTGACGCACAATTTCTAAAAACTCGGGTTAAGGCTGTAATTTCCCTGAACGACGCCGAACTTGACTGGACCCCTCTGATCCAAGAAGGCATTCAACACATTGCTATCAAGGTGCCAGATTATCGTGCTCCTACTGTTGAACAAATGCAGACCATAGTAGAGTTTATAAACAGGATTGGGCCTAATGAGCCTATTTTGGTTCATTGCAACGCAGGCATGGGAAGGACCGGAACTGTTCTTGCCTCCATACTGGTCTGGAAGTATGGTCTTTCTGCTGATGAGGCGATTAGGATCGTACGCGCCAAAAGGCGAGGCTCCGTGCAGACTTTTAAGCAAGAGGATGGCGTAAAGGCTTGGGCAGAATTTCTCTACCCAAGCCACTGAAGCCAGAACTTCAACTTCTCAAGCCGCTGATCCGCTTTTTGCTTCGGCGGCTTCCATCGGGACTTTTCCGTAGTTTGGATCAATGACTTCCATGTAGCCACATTCTTTTTGTGGGCACTTGTGCATCAGTCCGGCTTTCTTAGTGATCTTCTCGGTTAGGATGGCAAATTTGCATTGAGGGCAAGGTTGTTGAATCGGTTTGTCCCAGAGTGCAAAGTTACAGTTCGGCCATTTATTGCAGCTGTAGAAAAAATGACCGTATTTCGAGCGCTTCTGAGCAATCTCACCGACACTACAAGTCGGGCAGGGGATTCCAAGAGTAATCGCCTGCGTGTATTTACAGTTTGGGTAATCACTACAGGCCAAGAATTTTCCATACTTACCATTTTTGACAACGAGGGGTTTCTGACATTTTTCACATTTCTTATCAGTAAACTCTTTTGGAACGATGACGATCATACCCTGATCGTCTTTCTTGAAGTCTTGGGTGTTTTTGCAATCGGGATAATTTGAGCAAGCCAAGAAGGATCCGAGCTTGCCCCATTTGATGACAAATTTGTGTTGGCATTTGTCACAGTCTAAATCCGTGGGGACTTCTTGCTGCTTAATGTTTTTCATCTGCTTTTTAGCAGTTTCAAGAGTCTTTTCGAAGGGTTTCCAAAACTTACCGAGGGTCTTTTTCCAGTCTGCGGTCCCCTCCTCGATGTCATCGAGTTGGTTTTCCATGGATGCAGTGAACTCGCTATTTAAAATATCTGGAAAAGAGGCGACCAGAAGTTCTGTGACCACGGTTCCGAGTTCGCTTGGGTAGTAGCGGCCTTCTCGCTTTTCTACATACTCGCGGTCTTGGATGTTCGATAAGATTGACGCATAGGTCGACGGTCGCCCAATTCCTTTTTCTTCAAGGTCGCGAATTAGAGAGGCGTCCGTGTAGCGAGGTGGGGGTTGAGTGAAGTGTTGCGAGGGGTCAAGTTTCTCATTCTTGACGGAATCTCCCTCTTGAATAGGAGGGAGTTTTAGGGCGCGATCTTGGCTGTCTCCTTCGCTTTCCTCGTTTCCTTCTAAATAAACTGCCGTGAACCCCGCAAATCGAAGGACTGATCCAGTGGCGCGGAACTGTTGCTCGTGACCGCCTCGGTCCTTTGCGACAATGTCTACTGCTGTTTGATCATAGATGGCAGGGTTCATTTGAGAGGAGATGAACCGGTTCCAAATGAGCTGATAGAGCCGGTACATATCTTTTTCTAAATAGGACTGAATGCGATCAGGCGTGTACTCTAAAGAGGTTGGGCGAATCGCTTCGTGGGCCTCTTGGGCGTTCTTTTTAGATTTGTAAACGTTGGGCTCGGCAGGAAGATGTGATTTTCCGTAATGCGCCTCGATGTATTCTCGAGCTGCTTGGACCGCGACGGGTTCCGTGCGAACGCAATCGGTTCTCATATAGGTGATCAAACCATGAGTACCGATTTCACCCAGATCAATCCCTTCATAGAGTCGTTGTGCCAGCGTCATCGTCTTCTTGGCACTAAATCCGAGTTTGCTGGCCGCTTCTTGTTGAAGCTTACTCGTGATGAACGGCGGTGAGGGTTTGCGTGAGCGTTCTTTTTGTTCGATTGAGCGAATTTTCCAATTCGCACCTTTCAGTCCGTCGAGAAACTCATCTACTCCGGTCTGGTTGATGAGAGTCGGTTCTTTGCCGTCCGTTTTGAAAAGCTTAGCTGAAAATTCAACCCCTCCCTTTGAGAACGTTCCTTGGACGTCCCAGTATTCTTCGGGCTTGAATGCCTTGATCTCGGTTTCTCGATCGACCACAAGTCTGAGAGCGACGGATTGCACTCGTCCTGCTGAAATGCCTCGCTTGACCTTGTCCCAGAGAAGGGGGCTGATTTTATATCCCACCAGGCGGTCCAAAATCCGGCGAGCCTGCTGGGCGTGGTATTTGTCCGTGTTGAGGGTTTGAGGGTGACTCATGGCCTCGAGAACAGAGGGTTTCGTGATCGCGTTAAAAAGGACGCGATGAAATTTCTTGCCGCGCGCCTTGAGCTCCTCGTGAATATGCCAGGCGATGGCTTCACCTTCCCGGTCCGGGTCAGTTGCGAGGTAAGTTTCGGGGACTAGCTTTGAGGCCTTTTT
>CANHSO010000110.1 GCA_947463705.1 Bacteriovoracaceae bacterium | reverse complement strand
ATTGAAGATCAAAACCGCCCAACCACCGCTGCACAGTTAAAAACTTCAAAAGCAGCCCATGCGAGATGGAAGACCCATCAGCTCCGCTGATGCTTGCATTCATCCTCTTGTTGAAACAAGAGGGATTCTGCTTCGACTGGCTAAAAACTCAAACCACAACTCGGGCTGGGCAATCCAACCGACCGCCGCAAGCTCCCTGATCACCTCGCGTGGAGATTGCGAGTTAATCCCATTCAGCAACAAGACTTTTTTCGCAAATTTCCAACTGATTTCAAAAGTGTATTCAAATCTTTGGATCGCTCCATCACGCTCTCGGTCATTCGCAGGCGGAGGCGTCAGAGCAGACCGGAGAGATTGGAGCGCCCTTTCATAGGTAGAAAAGTCGAAAGGTGGTTTCTTCATGCGGAGACTCCGGATACAAAAAAGCCTCCCCAGAAAACTGGGGAGGCTGAGGAATTTTTGAAGCGGAGCGATTGCTTACTTCAAAGTCGCTTTGCCAGGCTTCCATTCAGCTGGGCAGAGTTCGCCAGTCTTGAGGGCCTGAAGTGTTCGAACCACTTCGTCCACAGAACGACCGGTCCCCAAAGCGTTGACACTCATCCACTGCAAGGTCCCTTTCGGGTCAATCAAAAAAGTACCGCGAAGTGCAATACCTTGATCTTCAAGGAGCACGCCGAAAGCGCGAGCAATGTGGTGATTGGTATCTGCCAACACTGGGTATTTGACTTCTTTCAAGTCCCGCTCAAACCAAGCTTTATGGGAGTGAACGCTGTCGGTGCTGCAGGCGAGCACTTGGCAGCCGAGTTCTTTGAACTCGTTTTCCTTTTCAGCAAAGGCACGAATTTCAGTTGGGCAAACGAAGGTGAAATCCAGGGGGTAGAAAAACAGGCAAACCCATTTTCCTTGGTAATCCTTCAGGCTTACTTCTTTGAATTGGCCGGTGACGTAGGACTGAGCTTTGAATTCTGGCGCTAAAGTTCCGACTTTCACTGATGTAGACATAAGTTCTCCTTTGTTTTAGTGAGGCACTTGGCTAAAAAAATCCAATTTCCTGATCTCTATAGCGTGATAGGGTAACAAAATGAAGAAGCAAATTATAGAAGGATTCCGCAGCTTAGGAAAGCCCGCACAGACACTTGCTCCTCATTGGTTTAAGCCCGTTCGAATCGTCAAGCGAGACCCGGCCCTCATTTTGATCCCTGGTCTCCTTTGGCTGATCTCGCTTCAGAGTCGATCACTCCTCATCAAACCGTCCTGTCTAGGTGCCAGCAATTCTTGTCAAAAAAAGTCAGTCTTCTTCCTCGATCAACTCTCCCTAGGGCTCGATATTGATCCAGCAGATTGGTATTCTTTCTGCACCCAAAACATCTCTATTTTCTTAGCCTTGACCCTCCCGATGCTCTGGAGTCTCTACCTAGTTCTCACCAAGAAACATTGGAACCTTCGCTCCATGCGTCAAATCGGGGCGGATTTTTTCTTGGCCATCCAAGCCATTTTTTGGAATGGCTTTTTTACCGAAACTTCTCACTGGCTGTCTCAGAGGCCCCGACCCTTTGTCTATTCGGACCCCCAGGTCCTAGGGGTTGACCCTGCCCATTACACCTCATTTTACTCAGGCCACACCAGCGTGACTGCCGCCGCTAATACGATTGCGCTGCTACTGCTCATTTCGAGAAAAGCTCCCGCATGGCTCCTTCTTTTAGATCTCGCTGTGACGGAAACTCTGATCTTTTCGACCGCTTTTTTTCGGATGATGTCAGCCCGACACTTTCTTACAGATGTGCTCTGCGGTGCAGTTGCTGGCATCTTCACGGCTCTGTTTGTATTTGGCTTGCACCCGAAGGAAGAGTCCCCTCATCTTGCAGGTTAGGTCCTTGGATTTTTGACTTCTTTTATGCTAAAATTTGTTCCCATGTTCATTGGTCGAAACGATCCCTGCCCCTGTCAAAGTGGGAAAAAATACAAAAAATGCTGTTTGGGGAAGATGCATTCGTCTGACTCATTTCACGGGGGTGCGGCCAACCCGACCTCGGAGGAGCTATTTGAAACCCTACGAGAAGAAGCCCAAAAAAAGCCATTTGACTCGGTGATCGAACTCAGCGCTTTTGCGGCGAAAAAGGCTCAACAAATGAATCAGAGAGGAGTGCCTGAGTTTTTGGGCCTCAGTCCAGATCAAATGCACAAAATTATTTACCGTCCCTTTTCATTTGAGCCGGGACCTGTCGCTTTTGTGGCAAATGACCAGACCAGCTTTGAGGGTGTGCCTATCATTCAGGAGGCGATTCATTTACTGAATCAGATCGGTGCAGAGGGAGGGCTGAAAGCGACTCAGAAAGGTAACCTTCCCAGAGTAGTAGTGAGGGAACTGTGGGAGAGATTTTATAAGAGTAAGGTTTATCCCTTTCCACCCACAGGGGAAGAAGACTGCAGACCGATTTTTAGCCTAAGGTATTGGCTTCAAGAAAGTGGATATATCAAGAAAAGACAGGGGAAATTCTCTTTGACCCGAAAAGGCCAGCACCTCCGAAGTAACAATGAACTTTATCGTGACCTCTTTCAATGCGCAGCAAATCGATTCAATTGGGGATATGGTGATCGATACGCTGAATTGCCCTTGCTACAGCAGACACTCGAATTTCATCTATTCGTTCTAACTCAGAAGGCGCGAGACTGGATTGCGACCAAGGATCTAGGTCTCATCTTTTTTAATGCATTTCCTACATTGGAGCGAGAAGTACGTCCACAATACCGCGAGGCAAAAGATGAAATTATCAGCTGTTTCAAATTCCGATTTTTACATCGTTTTGCTGAGCGATTTGGATTAGTAGAGTTCACCAAAGACTCTATTTTCGCAACAGATCCTCAGATCAAAGCAACCGCCTTCTTTCAAGAAAATTTCATTTGCAGATGAGTAAATAGTATGAATTTAAATTCCATTATTATTCCGCCTACTCCTAAAAGCTATCCCCAAGGAAACAATATCGCCCTTCAGATCGGCACTGATTTAACACTCAGCTATTGGGACCTTTGGTGCTTGATTTGTGCTGATGAGGAATTTGGTGGTTCATTAAATACGCTGAAAGACCACCTCATCCAAAAAAGAAAAAATGGTCGATTCAACTCTTTCTCCACTACAAACCACCTAGAGGATACCATCACCCATCTGGAGGAGCTGGAACCGAAAGTCGCTCACCTGCCTCCGATCAAGGAATTACTCACTGCGCTACCTCTTTCTTTTTACCGAAAGGAGCGTCAAAAAGCGGCACGAAATATTATTGAAGGGAGTGGGGGATACCCTCGCTCGGAGGCGATGCTGAGATCACCTCGTCGACTTCTGGAGAGAGAGGCTATGCGCGGGCAATGGAAACGGCTCCCCATTGATCCGACGCCTATTGAGGAGCGATTACGTCCGCTTTTTCTACCAAAAAAGGACGGTTTCTATACAGAATCTGCCTCCTTCCCACTCAGTCGGCGATTGGATCGGGCTATTGCGAAAGAGTTAAAGGTTTCCGACCCGCATCGTAATTTTGAAGCTCACCAATATGCCGTTTACCGCGCAGCTCTCACGCTTTATCAAGAAGAGAATTGCTGGGATGATTCTTATGGAAACATGGGGATGCTCGGCCAGGAGTGGGTCAAGGCAATCCTCTGTCTCACGCCGGATCGTTGCCGGAGTTTTCCGGAGCCCTTTCTGAAAGACCTCATTATGTACTCAGCGTGGGAGGAGTATGGGCTCGTCGATTTCGACACAGTTGGCGAATACTTAAGGAATCTATCGAACGAAGAGCAGGACCTATCGAGGTTCATTTTGTCGGATCTGATTAAACGTTCAACTCAAGCTTTTCAAGAATATAAATCGAGTGCGGCGCAGTCTATTCTGAAACGATTGAATGCCTAATTTCACTCTTTGAAGATAAAGTAGGCTGATCGATCTCTTGACGGCTATCAGCGAAATGAAAATAGATTAATCGTTGGAATTTAAAAATATTGGCTAATTCCGAATTGCACCAGCCAGCTCGTTGAAGGCAGAAGAAGCCTAGCTGCATCCATACGAAATAGTAAATCAGTTAAGCCTGTCGGCACGATTCGCAAGCCAGTGCCTGCACTTAAAGCTGTGGTCCAGTCTGTTACTTGACCGCGGGAGTCCATCGCTTGGAATACTGCTACGTCAGTAAACAGAACGGGTTGTATATAAATTCGGCTTAATAAACGGAAAGCGTGACGGAACTCGATATTTGCGAAGTTAGCAATGGCGCTTCGATAGAACGAGTCCGGAAGTCCCCGAACCCCCTGCTGGCTCCCAATGATGATGCTGTGATTCACGTCGCCTGAATTTGCGGCGGCAGCACTCGTATTCAGGTAAAGTACACTCTGATCGCCCAATGGCACTGCCCCGAGGAACTTAAGCCGAGCCTCTCCTCTGAAGGTTCCGCGAGTGAGTCCACCCGGCCGCAGTTCAAGGCTCCATCGGTAACCCGACGGAGTTAAGTCATCCCACAGGTATGCGTCGTAAATCATCTCAAAGAGTGCACCTAGGTAAAGACCATCAGAAGGTGATCCAGCTCCAGTCTGGTTAGAATAGCTCTCGTAATAACTGGAGACTTGAAACTCGTATCTCATTTGTCCACCGTAGTGAAATGGGCTAAGCCATTCTAAGAATCCGCCTAACCGATTTCTGGACCATGTGCTAGTTGTGTCTGAGAACCGAAACCCGGAGCTATACCGATGAATTTCGTATTCTTTGGCCCATTGATTTGCACTGTAGGGATGCTGATCTGCCCAAACGGCAAAGTTTACTCCACGCTCTGCGTAGCTCGCTTTTGCTCCAACTTTTGAAGCTGAGCCCAAAAAATCGTGCTCAATGACTCCAAGTGTCGCTGAAGAATCTTCGAAGGTTTTCCCCGAGGAAAAGCTGACGATTGGGGAGAGAGTACTTTTGTGTCGGAGTTGTACCTTGAGGTGCGTTCCTTCGATACTGGTCTGGATAGAATCAAAGAGACCCAGATTCTTGATCCTTCGCGAATACTCGCGCACTTCCTCGTCTGTCATTTGCGTTGGCAGGGACCTCGGGAGAAGATCCAGTACGGCATCTTTCCTGGTGGACTCCAACCCGATCAACTCGACTTCCGTAATTTCCTGGGCATTCAATCGAGTCTCATTCGCGGCCTGCGCTAACGGTTGACTAGGTGCAACCAAACTTATGGCAACAAGCAGCAAAAAAATTGGATCCACTGCAGCCTTAATTTTCATGAACTTGATCGCCTCACTGTTGATGATTCGCTAGCCTAAAGACATTGTGAGGAATGACAAGTGAAACATCAAACTCAAAATCAGAGACTCAGGTTGAGGAAAGAGATGCCATCGTACTTTCAACTTCATTGGGAGTGAAGGTTGCATCTACCACGACAATCATGGTTCTATCGAATCGGACCGGGGCATGAAGGTCGCGCCAGCTTGACACATGTAAATTTTAAAGCTAGACTTTAGAATTTACATATATGATAAAAGTTCAAAGAAATCTTGAAGTTACAGTCCAAAACTTACTGCGGGACTTCCCGATTGTAACGCTGATTGGCGCTCGTCAGGTCGGAAAGACTGAGTTAGCCAAAAAAGTATGCCCTTCTTGGAAGTACTTTGATCTAGAGAACTTTGGAGACTTAGAGCGCATTCGGATGGATCCTGACTTCTTTTTTCAGGAGAACTCCCAAGGATTGATCCTGGACGAAGCTCAGGAGTGTCCTGAGATTTTCAAAATTTTGCGGGGCGTGGTCGATCGCGATCGAGGTAAAAAAGGACGATTTATTCTCACGGGCTCCAGCAGTCCTGAGTTGATGAAGCAGGTTTCAGAGTCTCTGGCGGGGAGAGTGGCTTTGGTTGAGGTGGGCACTCTCAAGGCGAACGAATTTTATGAAAAACCTCTGAGTCCGTTCTATTCTCTTTTTGAAAATCAAGGTGATGATGTTCTGCGGAAGTTGCCTCAGCTCACTCCTCAGTTGTCAGTGGCGGAAGTTAGATCTTTTTGGTTTCATGGGGGCTACCCTGAGCCCAGTTTGGCAAGAAACGCCTCGTTTTATCAGAACTGGATGGAGCAGTACCAGAAAACATATATTGAACGAGATATCCGCAAGCTTTTTCCCAGAATCAACTCTCACCGCTACCAGAAGTTTATTTCAATCTTGGCAGAACTATCAGGAACAATTATCAATCGGAGCGAACTTGCAGCCCTCATCGAAGTCAGCCAGCCGACCATTTCGCACTATCTGGCAATTGCAGATGGGACTCTGATCTGGCGCACCTTGCCAGGTTTTTCCAGGTCTAAAAGTAAATCGCTCGTAAAGATGCCTAAGGGACACTTGAGAGACTCTGGTCTCCATCACTTTTTAGCCAAGTCACCCAACCTGGAGAGCCTTCTTCGGACTTCAATTTTTGGTCGATCTTTTGAGGCATTTGTTATTGAGGAAATTCTTAAGGGTCTTGCCGCTGCTGGCATCACGAATTGGAACTATTATTTTTACCGTACTCGAAGTCGTGCTGAAATTGACCTAATTCTGGATGGAAACTTTGGTCTGATACCAATCGAAATTAAGTTTTCATCCAAAGTAGAAGCCAAGGACCTTAGGCATCTCCATTCCTTTATGGAGGAGTACAAATCTCCCTTGGGTCTTTTAGTAAACCAGTCGATGGAGGTTCAGCGCCTGAGTGCGAAGGTAATTCAAGTCCCCGTGGGTTTGCTCTAGAATTTTAATTTCTTGATGACGGTGACAATTTAGCCAGACAACTAGCGATCGAAGTGAAATCGAGTCGCAGAATCAAAGCCGATCGCGACTTAACACCAATTCGAGCTCCGTCCCGAATGGCAGTGATTCACCCACGATTGACCAAGACCTGAATGCTGCAATGAATTTAAATCCAGTACCGAAAGCTCTTCGGGAAATTACGCCTGCGGAGATGACGGCTCTGCGAAGAT
>CANHSO010000109.1 GCA_947463705.1 Bacteriovoracaceae bacterium | reverse complement strand
TGTTTTGCCTATCCCAAGGGGGTCGCTGTAGACACCTCTGGAAATGTTTATGTCGCTGATCGAAATAATCACCGGATTCGTAAGATCACAAAAGATGGAGTCGTCTCGACCTTAGCTGGGACCGGTGAAGCAGGCTTTGCCGATGGCACCGGCACCAAGGCAATATTCAATGCTCCAATGGGGGTCGCTGTAGACAAAGATGGAAATGTTTACGTTGCTGATCAGGAGAATCACCGGATTCGTAAAATCACATTCCAATAATGTAAGGGGAGGATCGATGGGGACGGAGCCCCAGCTAGCCAGCCTCAACCGGATGAGTAGGGCTTGTTACTTCTCTGGGTCGAGTTTTGCCAGAGTCGCCAAAGCTTTCTTGGCGATCTCATAGGAAAATCCCCGGCGAAGGAGGGCTTGAATTGCTTTTCTAGCAACGGTGGGGTCTTCATTTGCTGTGGGGTAGCGACGGCTCACCACAGCTTGTGCCAGATCGATTTCAGTGGTTTGGGCTGCAGATTCGATTAGGCTTCCGACGGTCTCGCGATGGGTTGTAATTCCTTGAGTCCGGAGCTTCATTTGAATCCAATGAGAGCCCTTGCCTCGCAACGCCTGGTCTCTCACCAGAAGCCGAGTGTATTTCTCGTCATCAATCCATTTTTTTTCAACTAGTTCTTGAACCACTTCAGCGACGAGGTCCTTAGGGAACCCCTTCCGATGAAGGGCTTGCCGCATACCTCCGGCACTACTTTCTCGTCGGTCGAGACGGCGAAGCGCAGCCTGTCGAACTTGGCTTTTTAGGTCACCCTGATTTCCCATCGACTGAGCTATAGCATACAGGGCTCTCTCTCTCAAAATACGAGATGGATTCGAGGTCCGGAGACCATCGGACGCTTCTACGGTCTACACTCGAACCCACAGGTGAAGGAATCGAGAGAATCGGCCGAAAACGCGTCTCTAGGAGATCATCTAAACCCTCATCCGAGAAAGAGTTGGAGTGCGAAAGGGGACTCTGTGCCCGAAGTGTGCGAACCAGCCGAAACCCAATTTCTTCGCTTTTGATCTTAGGTAACTCCGCGCCTCGAGCTGCGGAGCGAAGCTCTTCGGGGTCTGAGAAAACGCTGCCACCTCGAAAAACTCGGAGAACGCCTGAGTCGGGTCCTTTAGGGTTGTCTTGTGGCGTACTGGGGTAGACACCGAAATAATCCTGCACCCATTCGTTCACGAGACCGTGAATGTCGAAAAGGCCAAAAGGATTGGGTAACTTTTGAGCAACGGGTTTGGTCATGGGTCCGTCATTTTTCACTCGATTTCCATAATGCCATGCATGGGCATCGAGTGCTTCTTGATCCCGATGATCAAACGAGTACAGCCAATCCTCGGGTTTGCCTCCGTGGGCTGCGTACTCCCATTCTGCCTCTGTGGGGAGCCGGTAATCATACTCCTCCTGAATCGCATTGAGATTGTGAACAAAAAGCTGCGCGCAATTCCAGGAGACTTGTTCTACGGGATGATTTTTGCAAATCCGGTGCCCATAGAGGGTATCGGCACCTCCTAAGGGGCTGTCACAACTCCGAAACAAAGCAGGATTTTTTTTCATGATCAGAACGTACTGGAGTTGAGTCACAGGCGTCCGCTGGATTTCGAAGCTCTGGGTGATCCGAACCTCATGGAGAGTTTCGGGATCAATTTGTGAACCTGTGGGACGCCCCCATTCTGAAACGGGGCTTCCTTGCATGAAAGTACCTGCAGGAATATTCACGAATTCAGCGGCTAGGCCTGTTTTTTCTGGATTCAAGGCGTCCAAAGGAGACCAGGGGTCTGCGAAACTGAGTCGACTCCCCAGAATCAATCCAATCAAGGTGATAAACAAAATCGTTTTTAAATTTTCCAACTGATTCTCCCTGCTGTCCAGTGAAGGTTCTACTGGTCTACTTCGTGTTTTGCAAGATGAGTGAGGGCTTTTTAGTAGGTTTCAAAGTGCTTCAGGGACCTCAATTCAGATGGCCGTTTGAGGAGCTTGATTCGGTCTTGAGTTAGGGGCATAGTTCGAGGATGCTTCATCCAACCTGGGAACGGGATACCGTTTCACAGCTTTATCGCGAATACCGTTTCATTTTGTCACAGCACAAAGTCTCTTTGAGGCCCGTAGTGATTCAGCTCATTGATTCTCAAACTCACTGGGGTCAGTGGGACCCGTTGACCCGCAGGATTTCAATCGCGCGAAGATTGGTGCGAGAATACTCGTGGTTTTATGTTCAGGCCATCCTGAAGCATGAAATGGCACACCAACTCGTTCACGATGTTTATGGCACTCGAGCAGACCAACAGGGGCCCCATGGAGAGTGGTTTCAGTTGGCCTGTCATCAGCTCGGAGTGATGAATGAGTTTTCTCAGGCAAGTGTTGAAATTCAAGAAACGCCGCTGGATTGGCGCAAAGAACGGAAAGCTGAAGTTTCTCATCGGTTGCTCGATAAAGTGCAAAAGCTATTAGCTCTCGCAACGTCTAGCAATGAGCACGAAGCTGTATTGGCAATGGAGAAGGTCCGCGAGCTTTATGCAAAATATAATCTGGAGCAAGCTCCTGTTTCGCAGCCCAAGAACTTTGTCCATCTCTCGATTTGTACCGGTAAAAAGCGTCTTGAATCTTACCACGATCGCATTCTAAGCATCCTGGTTGGACATTTCTTTGTCGAGGTCGTGACCACTCGGCTCTTTGATGCCGAAAAAAATGATTACTTTAAAATGATTGAAATCATCGGGACTCGGGAAAATGCACTGATGGCTGAATACGTGTATCATTTTTTACTCCAGCAAAGTGATTTTTGGGTCAGAGAAACTTTTAAAAAGTCGGACAGAACAATCTCTCGATTTGATCGAAAATCGCTCAAGTTGGGATTGCTTGAAGGCTTTTCTGAAAAACTTGCCGCAGCTGAAAAGGGGCATGCTCCAGGAATCTCCCATCCAGGGAACTCGTTAAGAACTCCTAACTCACAGGCACTCACGGTTGTGGGAACTGCGCTGACTCAGTTCAGAAACGATCCGGCACTGAAAACCTACCTGTCGACCATCTACCCTCGGGTGAGTTATCGTTCTACCTCCCAGCAAACGATTGATCCGAGCTATTACCAAGTCGGTAAGACCATCGGGAAGTCCATCACACTGAACCAAGCAGTTGCTGCTCAGAGTCAGAGTTCAGGCCGATTACTCAAAGGCTGACTGCTGGCCCAAGCCGATCGCCTGCCCTCTGGTTATTTTTGTCGCGCTTGCCTCCTCATTTAAATCGGAATAGAGTTCCGAGAATGGACGCTTCAAATTTAGAGAAAGCCCTGCTTCACCTGGATCTCCCCCAAGTTGATTGGATTGGACTGCGCGAAGTCCGAGAGAAAACCACTCACCGGATGATCCGAGATGGTAAGCCCTACCTTAATGAAACCACTCTTTCTCATGGCGTAATGGTAGAGGTCTTGGTGAACGGACAGTTTGGATATGCAGCCACAAGCAGACTGGATTCTGAAGGTGTGAGAAACGCCGCTCAACAAGCCAGGGACCAGGCTCTCATCACCTCAAAGTTAGGGGTCTATCCTTTTACCCCTCAACACCGCCCCCCCACGAAAAAACAGTATGAGACTCGCACAGAGCGAGCACTGAATGCGAAAACGGCAGGAGAACTCAACTCCACTCTGATTCAAATCTGCGAGAAGCTGAAGCGTTCTCCAAAAATTGTGCGAACCATTGCTTTAGCCCACGTGGTTGAAACCGAAGTGAACTGGGTGAGCTCGAACGGCTCACGAGCGTCGCAAAAGTTTTCGTTTTTAACCACCGACTTCGAGGCCACTGCCCAAGATGGCGGAGTCGTTCAAAAGCGCACAGACGGCGGTTTTCGAGGACGAAGCTTTCAAGGCGGTTGGGAGTACTTTGAAACCCCCGATCTCTGGCAACGAGTGGAACGAGTTGCAGATGAGGCACTTGAGCTCGTTGCTGCTGAGGAATGCCCTACAGAAACCACCTCCCTCATTCTCATGCCCGACCAGATGATGCTCCAAATTCATGAGAGTATCGGCCACCCGCTGGAGATCGACCGCATCCTCGGTGACGAGCGCAATTACGCGGGATGGTCTTTTGTGAAACCTCAGGATTTTGGACGCCTCCAATACGGTTCACCCTTGATGAATGTCTCTTTTGACCCAACAGTGGCCCACGAATTTGCAAGTTATGCTTTTGATGACAATGGTGTTGAGGCGCGCAAAGAGTTTTTAATCAAAGATGGACTCTTAGTGCGCGGACTCGGGGGAATCGAAAGCCAAGCTCGCTCCAGCCTTCCTGGAGTTGCTAACGCTCGGGCTTGTTCCTGGAACCGGCCTCCTATTGACCGCATGGCTAATTTAAACTTAGAACCTGGCACCTCTTCATTAGCTGAAATGATTGCTTCAGTAGAACGGGGCGTTGTGATGCAAACGAATCGATCGTGGTCGATTGACGACTTTAGAAATAAATTTCAGTTCGGTTGCGAATACGCAAAACTCATCGAAAATGGGAAGATCGTCAAAACCGTTCGTAACCCGAACTATCGCGGCGTGACGGTGCCTTTTTGGAACTCCCTGAAGAAAGTGGGGGATCGCTCGACTTTCGGCATTTTTGGAACTCCAAACTGTGGAAAAGGGGAGCCTAACCAAATGATCCACGTCGGCCACGCATCACCAGCCTGTCTCTTTGAAACTGTTGAAGTCTTTGGAGGTTCTGTATGAGTCAGATTCGCTCCGCATGTTTGGATCCAGATTACTTTGGAAAACTTTCGCAGTATGCTTTTGGCCTCTTGCAGCCCAAGGAATTCCTTTTCCTAACGCTTGCTGCCGAGGAGAGCCAGTTTGTTCGACTGAACCAGGCTAAGGTCCGCCAAATTGGAATCGTCCAAGACGCCATCTTGGAGTTGTCTCTGATCTACCAGTCCGCACCTGGTCGCCTTCATAAAAACTCGTACTCACTTACGCTCAGTGGTTTGGGTGCTGAGGATCAAGCTCGGATCAAGGATGCCTTGAGATCTCTCCAATCCGAAGTTCAGGCGCTTCCGTGTGATCCTTATGCTGAACTCCCTAGAAGTGCTGAGTCCAGTCACACCGAAAACCAAGGGGAGCTTCTGGATCATTCTGATGTCCTGTCTGAATTACTCGCTCCGCTTGAGAATACAGATCTTGCTGGACTTTACTCCTCAGGTCCGGTTGTTCGAGCGATGGCCCACTCTGAAGGACAAAAACACTGGTTCTACACGGAGAACTTTAGTCTCGACTATTCGCTCTACACCCAAACCCAACGGGCACTCAAGGGCACTTATGCGGGCTCAAAATGGAATCGGGAAGCCTACGGGGCAGAAGTTCGAAAGTCAAAGGAACAGCTTACGCTTCTCAATACTCAGACTATTCGGGTACCTAAGGGTGCCCATCGCGTTTATCTCGCTCCAGCGGCTACCTACGATTTGGTCACGATGCTGAACTGGGGAGCATTGAGTGAGGCTTCGATTCGGCAAGGAGACAGCCCACTTCGTAAGCTGCAAACGGGAGAGAAAAAATTCTCGTCACTCTTTAGCCTTGAAGAAAACTTTCAAAAGGGGGGATCTCCTCGATTTAACTCCGAAGGAGAGCTTGCGCCCGAGAGACTTACTCTGATTGACCAGGGTCAGCTTCGGAACTCCCTGGTCAGCTCCAGAACAGCTTTGGAGTACCATGTCAAATCGAATCAAGCTTGCTCCTCGGAAACCCTCCGAGCTCCCGTCGTTGCCGCTGGCATCTTGCAAGAGTCCGAGATCTTAAAGAAATTAGACAAGGGCTTATACCTCTCGAACCTGCATTATCTCAATTGGAGTGACCAACCCGGAGGCCGAATTACCGGAATGACTCGCTACGCTTGTTTTTGGGTAGAAAATGGCAAACTGGTAGCGCCTATGGAGAGCCTCCGCTTTGATGACACGGTTTTCAACCTCTTTGGAGAATCCTTGCTGGGTCTGACTCAATCTCAGACTTGGATTCCTGAGGTTGGGTCTTATGAAATGAGAGATCTCGGTGGAATGTGGTGTCCAGGAATGCTCATGGACCGCATGACTTTTACGCTTTAACTACCGAGTTGGGAGAGCGCCCCAATTCGGTTGAGCTGCTTTCAGTTTATCGTAATACTCGCCCACCTCAGCCATTACATCGCTCTCTCCACGACTGGTTGCAGAGAGTTCTGCATCCAGCTTAAAGCTAGTGACCTGAGGGGTCAGTTGCTGAAGCTCGACTTTGCCTCTCCACCACGAAATGTGACTGGTTCCCCAGGACTTAATAAAGTGAATAATGATATTCTCTGGATCCTGAAAGTTGCCAACATTGAGATAGTAGGTCCAGTCTAATGCCCAATCAATCGAGATCAATCCCATTTGAACTGTATGGTAATTAGCGCGAAAGCTTTGCATAGCTCCAGAGTTGGGGGGAGGAATTTTATGCACACTGAGTTCGCCTGTGCCTTTCCACTGCATGGCACGCCAATTCAGACTAGCAGCCCAGAGGTCTCGCAGAGGACGTTGAATACAGCCCCCACCGCTCGCAAAATAAACAGACAGGGTTTCGACTTTGCCATTCTTATTTCGAACCTGGATTGATCTCGAGCCATGGTCAGGAACGCTAGAGCCTTCTGGAAACACTCCGTTTGAGTCTGGGGCACATTCGGCGGTCGCCAAGAGTCTTTCACCTTGTCGACCTAAAATCTCAGTGCGAAAAACTCGCTCGGGAGTATGCGACGCAATACTCTCCCCACTGTCTGAAGCGGGTGAAAAAATCTCGCCCGATCCACAGCCAGACAGAGAAGCACTGAACAGCAACGAAATGGGGAGCGGGAGAAACCGACCGGGAGAACAAAATTTACTCAAGTACGATCTCCTGAATTATAAATTACCGCAGTTTCTAGGTACCAAAATCTGCAGAGAGTTATTTTCATCTAGTCTGAATAGCGCGCTAGACATACGGTCAACGCCACTGCGGGTGCTGGAGAATTCTCTCCTGAAAACCCTCTTGATCCTCTGCAGCTA
>CANHSO010000108.1 GCA_947463705.1 Bacteriovoracaceae bacterium | reverse complement strand
ACCTGGGGCAAGGATCAGAAGCTCCTAAAGTATAACCTGCTTTTGGCTCCCAATTCAAAAAACTACACAGTATTGCTTGCTTTGGGTAAAAAAGATAACCGTCTTCCTCGTTCGGTATAATTTTGAGGTTGAGAAAATCTGTTTTGGGTCATTGCCCGCCTATGCTATGGGTGGGGCATGTCTAAGAGCTCGACTCCAATTCGATTTCTCCCTTGTGGCCGCCCCAGGGGATGTGAAGCCAAAAGGCCTTCAGAGGAGCTTTTAGAGGTCTGGCAAAACCAACTCAAAAGTTATTTGATCTCTCAGGGGCTGAAGTACACTCATCAGCGTTGGAAAATTGCTGAGTTGATCCTGATGTCCGGCGGTCATTTGGATGCGCAAGGCTTGGTCGAGCAAGTGAAGAAAAAGCATAGTGGGATTGGATCTGCTACCGTTTATCGGAGTATTAAGGTCCTGTGTGATGCCTCGATTCTTAAGGAGTCTCTGACCGATGCGAATGGACGAGTGATCTACGAGTTATTCGATGAAGGCCATCACGATCATATTGTGTGCTTGGACTGTGATGAGATCTTTGAGTTTCATGACGAAAAAATCGAACTTCAGCAGAGTGCCGTAGTGAAACAGCTCGATTTTCGAGAGGTCAGGCATCGGCATGTCGTGTATGCCCATTGCTCTTACCGTGCGGAGAATTCAACCCAGTGACTGTTTTAGAGTCGTCTCTTCGTTCTTCGCGAAAGGGGTCTCCACAAATACCGGTGATTCAGCCTGATCCAAGGTATTTCGTTCTTGATCTTTCGCCTGAGCACCGGCCCGAGCTCAAAAAAATGAAACCTCGTTACCTTTTTGTGGCTGAGTCTCCTCATATTCAGGAGGTGGAGCCGGAAAAGGAAGCCTTGAGGCGACCTCTTTGCGGAGCTGCAGGTAAGCAGTGGTGGTCAAAGATGGTCAAGGTGCTCGGTGGTAGCTTGACTCGTTCAGGTGACTCAGACCTGGACTTGTCAGCGCAATCGCTGATGGCGTTCTGCTTGGAGCACAAACTCGTTGTCATGAACGCCGTCCAGTACCCTCTTGATCCAAAAGTGGCTCAGCGATTTCCTGCGGCTGATCCTGCCAAGAACTTGGGCTTCAATAAGGTGAGCGGACCCTATTCATTTAAGAAGCGAAAAGATTCTGTAGAGGTTCTGGCTGCCCTTGAGTCACTTAAGAATCGACTCAATCATCCCTCGGTGAGGCATTTGCCAATTTACTCTTTGGGCAATGATTCTGAGTGGCTAGTGCTTCGAGCCCTGGGGGTATCTGAAGCAGAGACTCGGTACGCTGGCAAAATTCCACACCCAGCCGCTTGGTGGAGACGTGGTGGGTGGTTCGGCGAAGTAGCCGAGGAGAAGCTGAAGGCCTTGTTCAGCGCATGAGGGTTGGACCGAGATTGCGTCTAAACTCCTGAAATGTTGTCGAATGGATGTCGCTCCAGAGTTGTTGCCACGCGGATTTTGATGGTTGCGTTTTCTTTTGTTTTCTAGGGACCTGAATCAAAGGTTCAGCTAGGCGAATCGGTGAGAGTGCTAGATCCCTGTCGAACTCTGGTTCGGGCTCAGAAGGGGGCGATGGGAGAGGGTCCTCTGATTCCGCCGTAAATGAGGGACTGGCGTAGGCCCAGTCAAAGGCCGTTTCACTGTCATGCTCGATGAGGCTCCCAACCTCCTCTAAGTTTTCTTCGAGCCAGTTAAAAAATTGTGTGTTTCTCTCGTGAATGGAGTCTTGAGGGGTGTTCCATTGGATTTCACCCTTGAACCATTTGTAAAAGTCAATTTCTCGTTTGTGGAGTGCTCGGTCCCACACAGGGTTGATTCGCTCTGGTGATTTCTTGGATTGTCGGAACTCTTCAGATCGTCGTTCTAGAAAAGTTGAGTTGAAGTTCTCAAAAAGAGTCTTTTGGATCTCAGTCATTAGTGGGAATTCGTTGTTGCTGATTGATTTTAGTGATTGAATAATCTTCTGGGGAGGAACGGGTTTTCCTTCGTGGTGGTCCCTCATGAGCCCACCAAGTTTTCCAATCTCATCGACATAAGTTTCTAGCAGATTGAGTAGGTGTTCCTCGTTTGAGTTTTTCTTGTAAGGGAGATTCTGGAGTTCGTTTCTTAAGATCTTTGCACTCTCGAACTCTACGGCAAAGAACCTGACCATTGATTTAAATCGAGACGCCTCCAAAGGTTGGGCGATAACAAAAAAAACGATAAAAAGCAGACCGATGAAATGCAATAACTTCATACCGTCCCCCCGATCCCTTCCCTGGGTATAGGCAAATTTAGTCCATACGTCCATCTATTTTTATGCCAATGATGATAGTAGTAAATTCATAAACCATCTTGTTGGCGTTTTCTTTTTAGGATAAACCTTAGACTGAAATATCAACCCAATTTAGGAGCGACACCCATGAGTTCTCTCGAACTAGTTCAAAAATCGAAAGTAAAAAATCCAGCTTTAGCTGCACAGGGCAAGCTCAAAATTGAGTGGGCAGAGAGTCGGATGCCTGTTTTGATGAAGCTTAGGGAAGAGGCTAAGAGAACGCTCCCTCTGAAAGGGATGCGAGTTGCGGGCTGCCTTCATGTCACTAAGGAAACAGCCGTTTTGGTGAGAACCCTCAAGGCCGCTGGTGCAGAAGTCGCTTGGTCAGGCTGCAATCCATTGTCGACCCAGGATGATATTGCCGCTGCCTTGGCAGAAGAAGTTGCTATGTATGCATGGCATGGCATGAGCAAAGATGAATTCTATTGGGCAATTGAGCGGACTCTCGATTTCAAGCCGACGTTAACCTTGGATGACGGAGCTGATTTGATTTTTACAGTTCATTCTAAATTTCCAGAACTGGCCAAATACGTTTTGGGGGGTACTGAAGAGACTACAACCGGTGTTCATCGACTGCGCTCCATGGCAAAAGACGGTGCTCTGAAATACCCAGTCATTGCAATTAACGATGCCGAAACCAAATGGGATTTTGATAACGTTTATGGCACCGGTCAGAGCTCGATCGACGGAATCATTCGTTCAACCAACGTTCTGCTCGGTGGTAAGGTTTTCGTGGTGGCCGGGTTTGGTCACTGCGGTCGCGGTTGCGCCATGCGAGCCCGCGGGATGGGTGCACGAGTGGTTGTGACCGAGATCAAGCCGACAGCTGCTTTGAAGGCGGTCCTCGAAGGGTATGAAGTCATGACGATGGACGAGGCTGCCAAGATCGGGGACATTTTTATCACAGCAACCGGAATGAAAGATATCATTGTTGATCGCCATTTCCGCTCCATGAAAGAAGGGGCAATTATCTGCAATACTGGTCACTATGACTGTGAAATCAACTTAGGTCAGCTCAAGGAGTTGGCTAAGGATTGGCGCGAAATTCGCCCGAGCAACGAAGAATATACTCTCGAGAACGGTAAAAAGATTTTTGTTCTGGCCCAGGGTCGCCTGATTAACCTCGCTGCTGCCGAAGGACACCCATCCGAGGTGATGGATATGTCTTTTGCAAACCAATTCCTAGGAATGGTTCGCTTGGCGAAAGAGGGAAGTACAATGAAGCCGATGGTTTATGATATTGATCCTGCCCAAGATCAAGAAATTGCGTTGGTCAAGCTGAGCGCAATGGGGATGAAGCTCGATCGTCTCACCCCAGAGCAAGCAAAGTACGCCGACGATTACTCTGCGGGGACCTAAAAATGCCGACTTATTCTCAACCTATTCAGCTCGGATCAACTGCTCCTGAATTTTCTTTACCAGGGGTAGATGGTCGAACTTATCGACTCTCGGATTTTCAAGGAGCCAAGGCTCTGGTGATCGCATTTATTTGTAATCACTGTCCGTATGTGATTGCGACTCAAGGGCGGATGAATCGCCTCGCGTCCGAGTTTGCCGAGCAAGGAGTCAAATGGTTGGGAATTAATGCGAACGATGCTCAAAAATACCCAGACGACAGTTTTGAGCAGATGAAAGCCCGTGCTCTGGAGCAGGGCTTTGTTTTTCCTTACCTGAGAGATGAAACTCAGGAAGTGGCGCGGGCCTATGGGGCCGCGTGCACTCCTGAGTTTTATGTTTATACTCCTCGGGAAGGTCGTTGGGTGCTCGAATACCAGGGTCGTCTCGATGACCACTGGAAAGACGAATCCGCCGTGACTCGGCAGGAGTTGCGTGAGGCTTTGGAATGCATTGTTTCGGGGAAGTTACCCTCTCCAGATCAGAAGCCCGCGATCGGCTGTAGTATTAAGTGGAAGTCAGCGGTGTGAGCTCAGCGTAGCGAGAGGATTTGGCGCTGAGGTAATCTTCGGGGGCGACGTAAATCCGAGACAGGGTTCGTTTTTCCCCGTACTTCTCAAACAGATCAGTGCACTCGTTGAGTCGAATGTGGCGGGTAGGCTGATAATGATTGTCGTAGCGGACGAAGATGGGGTCCGCGGGCCGCAAGAAGTATTTTGAGAGTTCGCTGGTGGATGTGGCATGGATCGAGTGAATCTTACGGGTCTGGAGGTCTTCAGTAATTTGCTGGAGAAGTTTTTTATCTCGGGAGGCGCTTCGGGCCGAAGCGGGGATTCCACTGTGGAGTTCAATGAGCACTCGGTAAGGGTGTTTATTGACGATCCGCTGGGCCCAGGGATTACGGCTCTGAGCGAGGTGGTTGGAGAGGTGCGGGTCAGTTCGGCTAATGTAGTCTTCAATATCTGCTGGGAGCCGATAGTCGCAATCCGGGCTACCTAAGTACTGAGCGAGCATTTCGTCAAAAACGACACTCTTGTGATGAAAATAGACCATCAAAAACATGTGAAAGCGGGAGAGTAAAAAGTCTTCAAATGCATAGAGCGCGCGATGCTCGAGGCAGAGGTAACTTTTACCTTGGTCGGTGTGGTAGGTGAGGTGAGCCAGGAGCCAGTTGAAATCAAACTGGCCATAACTGACGCCTGCGTAGAGGCTGTCTCGCCTCAGGTAGTCCATTCGATCCGCGTCAAGTTCGCTGGAAATGATCTGACGGAGAATGGGTCTGAAATCGATCGTCTCGGGCTGATTTTTCTCCGAGTTCCAAATGGACTCAATGAAAAAATCGTCGTCGATTGAGATGGATGGTTCAATGAGTGAGGCGACATGGATTGGCTTGAAGCCGACTGAGAGCCCTGCTTTTTCCATGATGGGGCTGAGCGGGGAGTCTAGGATGATCTTTAACGTGTAATCTTCGTGCGTAGCTTTCCGTTCAGGAATTGATACAGGGATAGAATCCGGTAAGTTCAGGTGGCGAACTTCGGGCATAGCAAACTCTGTGGTGTGAGAAAGAGGGCCATGACCTATGTCATGAAGGAGTGCTGCTAGACGAAGCACAGAGCACCAGCGATCTACAGTGGTAGCCGGAATGGACGGAATTTGAGTTTTGGATTTGGGTCTAAAGATTCGGTCAAAAACTTGAGTTGCCGTATGCATTGCGCCCAGGCTATGGGCAAAACGGCTATGTAGGGCCCCAGGAAACGAGTTTTCAGCAAATCCAAGTTGTTTGATCTGCCGGAGCCTTTGAAAGGCCGGAGACTCAATGATAGGGACCTCTTCGGAGTTGATGACAATGATTCCGTGAATTGAGTCTCTAATTTCCATAACCGAGTCGCTCCAAATAAAAACGGCAAGAGGCCATCATCAATGATAGTGCCACTTGCCGTCTAAAAAAGGAACCAGTCAAACTTGAATGACGAAGGAACCTGACTATTCCTCAGATTCATCATGCATTGAGTGACTTCGGTGACCGAAGCCCGATGTAAATGCAGATCCCATTGCACCGCCAGCCAATCCACCCGCAAAACCCGTGAGTGTGGAACCCACTGCTGAGCTAGTTGAGGCTGTTGATGGGGTAGAGGCTGCTGGAGCTTGAGTTCTTCTGACAGTTTTGGCGACGGCGGTTGTTGCTTTGCGAGGAGCTGGACGTCGTGGTGTTGCCTTGCGAGCAGGTGTAGCTTTGCGAGCTGCTTTTTTTGCAGGCTTAGCTTTTTTCGCAGCGGCTTTACGAGTCGCTGGTTTTTTCGCAACAGCCTTCTTTTTAGCTTTAGCTGCAGGCTTACGAGCTACTTTTTTAGGGGCAGCTTTACGGGTTGCCGTTTTCTTGCGTCCAGTTGCTGCAGTTTTTTTTGCTTTTTTCTTTGCCATAGTGATTTTCTCCAATCGATCTCTATAAATAATTTTACTACTTTGAAAATACCCACAGGTGAGTGAGCATTGCAACAAGTAATTGAAATGTGCGTCATCTTGCAAGAGTCGCGCGGGTCGCGTTTAGTGTCGGGTAGGATTCAAATCATTATCTGTTGAGGTGTCACTGTTGAGTCTGTTTTGAGGCTGGTTTCCACCGAGATCTGTATCTGTTTTTTGATGGATCAGAGAATCGAATGATACAAATTTAACGCTGTAGCCGACTCTTCCCTGCGTTCTGAGGTCGGATCGATTTGCCTGACTCCAGGAGGTTTTGTAGTTCAGAGGGTTGCTGGTATCGATGCTGATTCCCGACGCGCTGCGGACATTTTCGGATCTTCCGGAGATCACCGGGGTCTTGAAAGGGTTGGAGAGGATGGCGACCATTTGGGTTTCTCCGTTCTCGCCCCCTCCGGGCTGAGTGAGGGTGTTTGAGATATAGTTCTCGAGAGAGTCCGAGATGGAGTCCTGAAGTGCACTAAAAATTCCGGCACTGCTCGTGCCCAGACTGGTGGAGGGCGCAAAGAGACCCCTGACCGCATCTTGAATTTTTCGCGAATCCCGCGCTCGTTCATCGGGCGGAAAAATAGGCGCCCAGATTGCGGCCTGCTCGTTGGAATCGAAATTCTTAATGAACGAATCGTTATTTTCAAAATCGTTGAAGATATTGTATTGGTTTGCTTCCCAGGGGTTCGGTGCCATTGCAAATGAGTAGGCTCGATTGAGCATGTCCTGGGTAATTACATTTGAAATCGATCCTCCGGCGACTCCTATTCCTAGGGCTTGATACATGGCGCCGAGCACGTCTTTGGTGTCCCAGCCCGCTCCTGTCCCAGCTGTTTCGCCCTTATTTACCGGGAGGTTAGGCATTTGGCCCGAATAGGTT
>CANHSO010000107.1 GCA_947463705.1 Bacteriovoracaceae bacterium | reverse complement strand
ATTCTTTTCCAGCGGATCAAGATATCTTGAATCGTATTGGTGAGGGCGTGCCCCATATGGAGCACCCCCGTCACATTTGGGGGCGGAATTACAATGCAAAATGATTCCTGGCCGGGGGCCGATTGATCCGAAGCCTCAAAACACCGGTTTTTTTCCCAGAATTCATAAATCGACGTTTCGAAAGTTTGCGGCTCAAAAGACTTACCTAGCTCGTGCGGAACCATTTTTACAGCCCTTCAGTTTTAGTGGAGATGTTCGTGCCCGTGTCCGTCTGGACCATGAGCATGACCGTGTTCTAGTTCATCTGTCGTTGCATCTCGAATATTGAGCACTTCGACTTCAAAGTGAAGCTTTTGACCAGCCAAGGGATGATTCCCATCGACGTGGACTTGATCCCCTTCGATTGCACAAACGGTGAACACCACTTCGTCGCCATCTGGGGTTTCGGTCTCAAATTGAATGCCCACTTCAAGCTCAACCCCTTTAGGGAACTGAGAACGATTAGCAATCACTTTAAGACTTGGGTCGATTTCGCCGTAACCTTCAGCAGCAGAAACTTCAACTTTTTTCTGATCTCCGACTTTTAGACCTGCCAGAGCACTTTCGAGACCAGGAACAACCTGGTCAAAGCCATGAAGGTAAACAAACGGATCATCTTTTTCGGCCTGATCGAGGATCTCTCCCTCTTCACTCTTCAGGGTGAATGCAAGGTCAACTACTTTATTTTCCCGGATCATTTGTACTGCTGCCATGATTTCCTTTCAAACGACGGAACACAGCATCGCCGGCCGTCGGTACTCCCAACTTCAGAGTGGGGGCAAAAAATTTAAATTCGGCGTCCGAACCTACCAATATGCAGCCCAAAATTCGACTGAAAAAGAACAGAAACCGTGCTTTCTGCCGTTTGGCAAAAAAAGTTGCCCCGGGCGCTGAATTTGCTAATGAGATTAAGTGGGATTTTCGGGGGAAAACTGTGCTCAAAGCTTTATCTAGACGTTCATCGATTCGATTGTTATTGATAGCCTTCACCTGGGCCATCATCGGACCTGGACTTTCCAGCTCGAGCTGGGCAAACGAATCCACCTCAGATCGAAACCTTAAGCAGCTTTTTCGCATCGACACGGATCTCCCAAAAAAATTCAAAAAAGGCCCCCATACCTTTGTTGTTTTCGTCAATGGAGCTGCCGACCACTATGTTCCGCCCTCTTTGTCAGAGATCAAGCAGAAGTGGGGCAAGGCTGACGCCAGAGACGTAGCCGAAATCAAGACCTCCGAGCTCTCCTGCGAGGGCTGCAACTTACTTCTGCTCCACATTCAACGAGGCGGGTCGCGCTGGTATACTCCTAAGCACACCTTTGCGACCTATCTGCGGGGATATAGCGCAGGGAAAAAGATTTTCTCCAGACACGTGAGTCTAATTAACGCGGCAGACCCTAAGACTCTTTCCCTACTTTTAAGCGCCGCTCAGGCTCTTTTTCCAGCAACAGATATTCATCTCATTTATCGAGGGCACGGATTCTACCCGAGCTACGACCCCAAGGCGACCCCTCAAGAAATTGCTCCTTTTGACTACAACCACAAGGACTCACCTTTTGGGGTCAAGGAATGGATCGAGGGCATCCAAGGAGCCAAGCTGACGCAACCCCTGGGAAGCATCACTTTTGCCGCTTGTTCAATGGCATACCTTGAGGTCGCAGAGAAGATTGCACCTCACGCAAAGTACATGCTCGCACCGCAGATCGATGTCATCGAGACTTTAAAGTTCGGATTCGACTATGACTTTTTTCGCCTCATCCCATTCACTCCCGCGTCCGATCGCGCCATCCCCCAGACTTTAGCCAGAATCTTGATGGAACGATTTCAAACTCGCCCACCGAGCTTAGACACCAAAACCGAGGAACCCATCTCGCTCATTGAACTCAGCAAAATCCCAAACCTAAAAGCGCGACTGAAAACCCTAATTGATGCGACCCTCTTAAAGCCCAACACAGGCCTGGAACAGCTCGGACAAAAGACACTCTGGCAGGACCTTTTAAAAAAGACCCACGTCTCGGTTGCTCTCTCTGAAAGGCATATCAAGACCCTGATCCAACTTGGAAAACCCGAAAAAGAAGCCCTAGCGTACGCCGAAACCTACCAAGCTCCCGTGCGCAACCCAAATGAAATCGATTTAATAAGCTTCTTGAACTGGCTCAAAGCGTATGTCTTCGAATCCAAAGAAAACCAAACACTCACCGAGGCAGAAAACCAACTCAGAGATGAAATCTCAACTCTCGCCACCGAGTTTCGTTCAACCAGCGTGGTCGAAGTCTTTAACCCCTCTCCCTATGCAAAGCATTATGGACTGAGCTTAGATGCAACCCCTATTCGGAAAGGCCTGGAGGAACTCAGAAAGCTCTAGCGCAAGCCTCCTCACCACTAAAAACTACCAACCCGTGAATACGCTCGCTAAAAATTCAATCGGCAGAAACGCTAGATCCGCAACGGCCGTCAAAATGAGAATCATAGAGTCGATAAAAGTTCCATCAAACGCGACTGCATGATCGGTAATCACAAACAAGTAATTCTCCGATGTACCCAAACCCTGAATTGCCCGTTGGTGCGCCTCGATCACTTTCTCCCGATCTTCATACCCATCAATGATCTGCTTACGAGTATCAAAGTAGGCTTGAGCAGCGCCCCGGCTCTTTTCGTAAGCACTTTGGGCCTGGGCTGCTTCAGCTGATGATAACGCCTTTGCCTGGTTTGCATTGAAATGGAATTTCAGATGGGAGTAAACCCACTGTTCGGTTTTACCCAAACTCCCCTTCAAATCTGCCTTGATCCGATCCAAGCTCCAGGCATCTTGATGGTGATACTTTCCTTCACCCGCATATTTATCAGCTTGATCCGCCAATTGCTCGGCAATGGCTCGCTTCTGCTGTCCTTGAAGGATCATTTGCCTAATGGTCTCAGGCGCAGCAAACGCGGGACAAGGCAGAGCCAGAAGAGCCGCAATCATAAGAAATCCAAACGAACTGAGCTTCATTTCGTGTTCTCCGATTAGAAATTAGATGAATTAAAAAATTAATAATCATCCAACACAGCATCTAGTACGGTAAGAATACTGTGTCAAATCAATTAATTAACTTCATTTTTTTGGCAAAAACCTGAATCACTCATTTCACATCGCCCTATACGGGGCGCTGGCCAAGCCTAAGTCGACCACATAAAAGCTCGTCACCAATAAACTAAATAAGTTAATAAAGAAGTGTTCATTTTACAGTGACTTACACTCTATTGCGCCAAAATACAGAATGTCGTAATATGAGGTATGAACCTTTCTGAAAAACTCATGCGCGAAGCACTCAAATCATTAAGCTCCAAAACCAATAAATCTGTTCGGTTGATTATCGGAGGTGGAGGCGCCATGATTTTAGCTCATCACATTGCACTAGCTACCACCGACATTGATGGCATCCCAAAGGGGATTGAACTGGGCGACTTAGATCAACTAGTCAAAGAAGTCAGCCAGGAATTGAACATCCCTAAAGATTGGCTCAATCCCTATTTTTCTACGTTTACTCATGTTCTTCCCTCTGACTACGGTTCGCGGCTGGTTTCAGTATGCCAGTATCCGAACCTTGAGGTTCTCGCACTTTCAAAAGAGGACTTGCTCATTATGAAATGCTTTGCCGGACGACAAAAAGACGTGGTTCACATGAAAGCACTCATCAAGCAAGGACCGAAACTTGCCGTAGTGGAAGCCCAACTGGAACAACTCATTCGAAACCGCATTCCTGGCGCGCAGGATGCCCTCGACTTTTTAGATGATGTTCGAGATCAAATGGAGGGTGGGTGAAGGGATTATTATTCATTCCAGATCACAGGCAGCTTGAACAAGCCTACAACGAGTTCCTGGGCAAGATGCTAAGTTGTGAACAGCTATCCCAATATTCACAATGGAGTCGCTTCGATCCAAGACTCGCGGAAATCTGGGTGAAATGGGTGAGTGAAAATTGGACTCAACTCAATCCTCTCGAACTCAGAAAAGAGTTGAATGAACAGCCATGGCCAAGCGCTGCTGCTGTATTGATCGAGTTTTTAGTACCCAACCTTGCAGACCGGACTTTTTCGAAATCCGTTTTTTTGAAATGGAAAGATATTCTTCTCATCGGAACCAGAAATGCCCATTTCGAGCAATTCTTTATTGGAAATCGCTCTATAGGTGGAACCCTCATGCTGAGAGATGCTCAGCATGCCGCACCTCAGTACCTGAAATGGGGCTACCTCGCTAGGGAAAATCTCTGGAACAAGAAAAACGCCATATCGCCTCGAAACTACGAAGAAAGAATGCTAGCCTGTAAATCTCTTTTTAACAAAGTAGATCGAATCACGACTGAGCAGTATCTAGAGCTCATTCAACATACGGTTTCCAAGCGTCAAGCCGAGCGTGACCTGGCCGCCTCTCCGTTCCTCCACCCACATAGAAATACCCGCGGAAGGTTTTGGACCTTAAAGTAAAGGCTAGCGCTAAAATGAGAGCACTTAAACAGAGCCACGAACTTTCATCTCCCTAAGGAAACTGTTTTTGAGTCCCTCGCGACTGCGATTAGTTAAGCCAGAGTCTGGCTTGCCATGTGACCAAAAATTTCCCGCAACCCCTCTTGCCACGGCAGGAATTTCAATCCGTCTTCAATGCGAGCAGATGGGTCATTTGATAAGACGAGTGCTTCTGCTTTTGCGTCATTGGCAATATCGATAAACGATCGAAAGTCGGTTACGAAAACGCGGGGGGCGGACTTGATTTGGATGAAGAGCAGCCTTTGTCCAGGTCGGCTGACGACGACATCGACCTCAAGGTTGTCCTTGGTCATTAAGTATGAAAACTCGAAGTCTTTTCCATAATAGGAATTGAGTCGGATCATTTCGCAGATCACCAGGTGTTCAAATGCATAACCCCACTCGGCGGTTCCTGACTGCAGCGATACAGTTAGGATTTTTTGAAGTGCTTTTTTGACCCCGAGGTCGAAGAAGTAGAATTTAGGTGCTGCTCTTTGCTGCTTACGGATTGACTTGTGATAGGCGGGGAGGTGAAATCCGAGGAGCGTGTCTTCCAAGATTTCATAATAGCTTTGAATGGTAGGAACCTCGACTCCAACTTCCCTTGCAAATCGTGAGTAATTGAGGATTTTACCGTTCAGTTGAGCTGCAATGGGCAGAAACTTGCGAAAAGGTTCAAGTTTTCGAACCCATTGCTCCTCCTGAATTTCTGCCTTGATGTAGGTCTGAGCGTAGGCTTTCAGAAAATCAGCTCGTCCTGAATTATCGAGGGCAAGAATTTTTGGAAGCGTACCCCAATTGAGGGCCTCGTTCAGGTTAAATGAACTCCCCAGTTCGATGTGAGTGAGCGGGTAGAGATTTCTGATCCAGGCTCTGCCGGCCAGAAGATTCACACCTTTTTGTTTTAGCCTGCGGCTGCTCGAGCCCAACAGCACAAAATGCATAGAAGGGTGAGACTCGATGAGCTGATGAACAATGTTGAGTAATTTTGGGATTCTTTGAACCTCATCCAGCACTACCCATGCGGGCTTTTCCTTCATGAGATCAATTTCACTTTTCAATAATTGGGGCTGTAGGGAGTACTTTTCAAATAAGTCCTCGTTCAGCAGATCAACCAACAGAGAGTCGGGCCGTTCGGAAAAATGCTTGCGAATCAACGAAGTTTTGCCAGTTGATCTCGCTCCAAAGAGAAAAAAGCTGTTATCTTTCGGCAAGTTAACCAATCTATTGAACATACTATAAATTTATCGGCTAAATTTATAGTAAAGTCAAGGATGGAACGGCCAAACTCTAAGCACCTCTAAATCGCCTCAAATCGGGCGAAATTTTCTAACTCCTTTGAAGTAGGCACCCAGGAACCGAGTCGATACCGGAGGTAGTGCTCTACCGAAATCTATCCGATTTTAAAACCGGCGGATTCTGCGTCTTTTTTAAAAGTTTGAACCGTTTCTAAACTCATTTGAGTCAGATCCTGCCCAAACAGGGACATCTTTTTAATCAAATCAAACGGAACCGTGATGATGTCGCAGCCCACTTCTTCAGCTTGCTTGATATTGAAAACCTCGCGCGTACTTGCCCAGAGTAACTCAAGGTGCGAACCGGTCGATCGGCACATTTCCAGCGAAGCCCGCATCATCGGCATCGGATCTCGCCCCGTATCCGCGATTCGCCCTGCAAAAACAGAAACCACCGAAGGAGCACCATTTTTCAAAGCTTGGCAAGTCTCCCAAACCTGCTTCAGCGTAAAAAGCGCCGTGACATTCAGCTTGACCTTTTGATTGGCCAAATCTTGAATCAGCTCCACGGACGACTGGCCCTTTGAATTGGTAATCGGGATCTTTACATAGACGTTCTTACCCCAGCTATTGATCTCCATGGCCTGCCGTCGCATTTCAGGAAACTCGTCCGCAAAGACCTCGAGAGAGATCGGCTTATCCGTGATCTGGCTCAAAATATCCTTACAAAACCCTACATAGTCCGTAATCCCAGCTTTTCTCATCAAAGACGGGTTGGTCGTCAAACCCTCGACTTTAGGATTCTTGGACATTTCCAACATGGATGCTCGGTCTGCACCGTCTGAATAGATTTTTAGTTTGTGGGACATGACTGGGTCTCCTCTGGTTTTGACATGTAATTCGGGACCTCGACACTCTCTCCTCATTTTCAAAATTGATCAACTTAAAAACTGGGCCTGAGCGCCGATCTCATTTCATCGAACCCAACCACTTCGCCTCATCAGGCTCTTGAAACCAGAAGTGATCTTGTAGGTATTTCAAGATTTTTGAGTACTTACTAAAGTCTAACGCGGAGAGCTTCTGCGCATAGGTCAGTGACTTCACCAACGACTTGGGTCGATCCATCCTAGAAAGGGCACGCAGACTGAGCAGATACTCCTCTCGAAAAACGGTCGGAATGATAATAGTCGCAAGGCCCTGCGATACCATTTCGGCATTCATCATGATGCGCGCAATTCTTCCGTTTCCATCGACAAAAGGATGCACCTCACTCACCAAGAACATCATAAAAATGGCCCTTGAAAGCCCAAGCGGT
>CANHSO010000106.1 GCA_947463705.1 Bacteriovoracaceae bacterium | reverse complement strand
GCACCCTCGACCAGGCACTGGCATGATCTCAAATCGCAGTTCTGTGACTACCGACTAAAAATCAAACGTTATCCCAAATGAACTTCTCATGATCTAACGCATGATTCGCGAGTGACTTAATCAACTCATCATCATTATCATCGATCTTGCCGAAATTTGATTTAGTTCGGCGACGCACTTGACCTGAAAACACGGTGAGAATTTCGATCTCTTTCTCAGCAACGATCTCTCCCTTTTCATAGATCGCAGTACTCACACGGCTAATCACAGCCGCAAGAGCGAAAAGATCAATCATAATATCGGCCAGTCTCTTAGTAGCAAACTGTTTGCCGATGATCGACTTGCCATGTTTGCGAAGAATCCGATCTGCAGCGGTGGCCAAATCACGAACACCATCTTCAAAGATCGCAGTCTGCTCTTTTAATCGTGGATGAGCTTGAGTAAAGGTTTTCTTAGTCCCACCAACACCAGTCGCCTGTGAGAACTTACGAAGCCCGTAATCCGAAAGCAAACCAAATCCCTTAATTGGGTCATTAAAGATTCCCTCGAGCGACCCCTTGAGTTCTGAGAGTTGCTTGCCAACGTCGTTCATCGCAGTCAAGGCGATGAAAAGTCTGAGAATATCGTTGGTCCCCTCGAAGATTCGGTTAATTCGACAGTCTCTTACGACTCTCTCATAAGGGAAGTCGCACATGTATCCATTGCCACCTGCAATTTGAAGAGCCTCATCAGCCGTCCTCCAGAGACATTCAGTCCCAAAGACTTTACTAATGGCCGCTTCGACTGCGTAGTCCTCGTAGCCTTGATCCACTAAGCCAGCAACCAATGCAACCAACGCCTCGGTCGCGTAGCACTCAACGACCATATGACCAATTTTCTGTTTAATCAGTCCATATTCGGCAATTTTCTTACCAAACTGGGATCGCTCTTTAGCCTGCTTGGTGGAGAGTTCAATGAGTCTCTTCATCCCCCCCACGGTACCACCACCCAAACCCGTACGACCGGAGTTCAGGACTTTCATCGCCACTTTGAATCCCTTGCCGACTTCGCCCAGAACGTTTCCTTTAGGAACTCGAACATTGTCCAAGATCACCGTGGTCGTCGAACTCGCACGGAGACCCATTTTGTCCTCATGTGGTCCGCAACTCACACCACCTAGATCCCTCGTCACAATAAAAGCTGTGATTTGCCCCTCTGAACCATCAGTCTTCGCAAAAACGGTGAAAAAATCGGCAATACCCCCGTTAGTAATCCAAAGCTTTTCCCCGTTCAAAACCCAGTGATCACCCTCTTGAACTGCCCTGGTTTTAATCGATGCGGCATCCGATCCAGAACCTGGCTCAGTCAAACAGAACGCAGCGATCATTTCGCCCGTCGCAAGTTTGGAATAATATTTTTCTTTTTGCTCAGGCGTGCCAAAAAGGAGCAAACCTCTCATCCCGATGGAGCTATGAGCTCCGACAGTGATCGCAACCGATCCATCATATTTTGCGAGCTCTTGGAGCGTTCGCGAATATCCGGTGCTACTCAGACCTAGCCCACCAAACTCTTCAGGGACGATCAAACTGAACATCCCCATCTCCCTCATTTCTTGTAGAAACTCAGGGGGCATCTCTCCAGCTCGATCCCATTTTCTAAATTCATTGCCCTTGTCTTTGAGCCAGCTTTCGATCGTTGAAAAAATGCCGGTGAGGACCTCCTTTTCAGAGTTTTTCACCTTTGGGAACGGATAGATAATATCTTGTTCAATCTCGCCCAAGCAAAGGGAGCGCATAAAACTCATGGTCTTTTGATTTGATTCCATAGGTGATCTCCTTAAGAAAGAATCATATCAGAATTTTAATAAGAAGCCTAATAGAGCAAGCGTCCCTAAACAAAATTGGATGACAAGGCCTTCGGATCTCAGTTGACCCAAATAGACAGAAACGGGACCGGAGGCCCGATAGACTTTTGACACCTGCCGAAAAATCAGGGGTAAGGCTAAAAGGGATGCGCAGAGAACACGAGCAGGAAGCTCTGTCCAAATCACTCCCCCCAGAAGAGAAAAATACGTTAATCCGTAAAGCATGACCAAAAAGTGGCGCGAACGCTTAAAGCCCAGCAGTGTTGCCCAGTTTGATACACCACCCTGCTGATCTGACTCAAACGACTGGAGTCGCTTGGAGTGAAAAAAAGCCCAGGCAGATCCGCCAAAGAAAAGGCCGAGACTGAAATCCGCCCAGTCCCAACGATGAAACAGAAGCTGTGCTACGCCTAGGACCAAAACTGGCCCTCCAAGTAAAAAAATGACTGCGTCACCCCAGCTACGATACTTCAATGAAAAAGGAGGGGAGGAAAATTGAAACGCTCCTAAAAACCCAATCGCTCCCAGAACGTACAAGCCAAGAGAATCTTGATGAATCAAACGAAAACACAGCTGAAACGCAGAAAGAGCTAAAATCGCACTCGAAGCGCTCAAGATCCGGGCACTTCCCCAGCCCTTTTGAATTACACCACTTCCACCGACCATCCCAGGCCGATCCACCAACCGAAGGTGATCTTGAACATCATTAGAAAGATGAACTGAAACCTGAACCAATAGAATGACGAAAAAAAGAACAACGGCCGAAACTCGGGAAAAATCCAACCCGAGTTCCCACCCGCCGTTTGCAAGGACGACAAGAAATGGAAAGACGCTCATTCCCAATGCGAGAGGACGAATAGCTTGAAGGATGATTTTCCACCGACTGGGGCGGACGAACTGATTCTCTGGGTTGACCTCGAAAACCACCGAACCCACTGCACCCGGCACTTCCAAACTAGGAACAAACAAGACCTCACGGGGGATGAGCCGACAGAGTTGGCCCTCAATCGAAAGCGTGCCCTCCCATAAAGCAGATTTGAGTTCGTCGGAGTTTTTTTTGAAACTGATGATTCCCGGAATCACCGAACTCTCTCTCTCAGATAAACAAGAATCGATCTCAGCGCCTGAACAGCATCGGGGCTTGAGTTGGACAATTGAGAGAGTTGATCCAGAATCTGGCCGGCGACTTCCAACTTAGCATCCGCCCGGGCACGAACCTGAGCTGAGGCCCGCTCCAGATCAGAAGGCTGCCACGGCCACTGAACGCCCTCAGGGACAGCACCCAAGATCTTTTGAAGAGGCTCCAAGAGAGAAGGTTTTGCCTCCAGCATCTCAAGGGTCACAAAATTGACGAGGCCTTCTCGCACATCTTGAGCAAAGGGCTTTTCGCCCGCTGGATCGTAATCGATGATGTCGTCAATCATCTGAAAGGCAATTCCTAGCGACTCGCCGAATTGCCGTGCAAGCGCAACCCAGGACTGACTTTTTCCTGCCAACCGAGCCGCGGTAGCGCAGCACCAAGACATTAAGCTGGCAGTTTTTTTCTTTGCAACCGTCTCTAAATGAATTCGATTGACCCGAGCAATGTTTCGAGCTTCGAGCTGGAGCCATTCTCCACTGACGAGCTCTTCAACCGTATTAGCGAGATCTGCAATGATCTCAATTTCGCCAAGCGCAGAGAGCTCAGCCATGACACGGGCTAAAAGCAGATCTCCAGCAAGCACGGCTCGAGCATTCGAGGATAGAGCATTCAGGGTTGGACGATGGCGCCGAGTAGGACTCTCGTCGATCACATCGTCATGAGCCAAAGTCGCTGCATGGACAAATTCCGCAGCCCGAGCGTAGGGCTGGGCGCGATCCAGGTCCACACCAAATGTCTGACTCATCAAAAAACACAGGGTTGGCCTGAACTTTTTGCCACGAAAAAGCACAGTTTTGCTCAGCAAAATATCGATCTCCGGCACTGAGTAAACACTCAAGCCCAGATCTAAATTTTCAATCGCCTGTTTTGTTTCTTGGGGCAGCCAATTTAAAACCATTTTTATGAATCCTGGCTAGGAGCTTTAACATGAAATTTGAGCTTCTTAAAGCTTTCTCGGCCAAATCAAAACAACTCAAAACCTTGAATTCGGTAGAGCCCTTGACAGATAGGAGCTGGCTGATCACTGCAAAGGGTATCCATCCAGACATGCATCGCCTCGGGATAGAGGCTTTGCAGCCCAGCCACGTTGTGAGGTTCATTCTCAAAGGAGGCGATGAGCACACCTAACGACCGCAAACGCTCAGCTGCATTTTTCTTAAAAACCAAATCGCTCATGACCTTGGAAGGCTTCATCCAAAGTTGAGTCGATGAATGGCCCAATGGAAAGCCATCTCGAGCGAGGTTGGCCATCGTACCCTCACGCATTCTCTCTGCATCCCGTCCAGTAAGGTAGACCAACTGAGCTCCCGACTCATGAAGCGCCTGAACATATTGAACCGCACCCGGATAGGGGCGATCGCATTTTAGCCACTCATTATGAAAAAATCGGTCAGACCAAAATTGCTTGCTCGACTGGTAGGAGCCCACCCCTTCGGGATGACTCAACTCAATACCCAACTGTGAGAGTGTATCTTGAACAGAGTAGCCAACATGACTTTCTAGAAAGTGATGAAACGCCCTCTGAACTTTTGGAAAAGCTTGAGCTTCCGTCGATCGGGCCCACTCCTTGAGGATTTGATAACTGCGCGGTTCAACCTGGTAGAGAGTAGAATCAAGATCCAAGAGCACGATAGGTCGACCTGTCAGACTCACTTTGTTTTTCACTTCACGGAGAACCTGATCTTGACTCAGGGGATGAAACTGACAGGCTTTGCTCCATGCCTCCCTCGACAACGGCCCCTGAGCGTCAGCTCCGGAGAGACATTCCCATTCCATCTGTTGAGCGTTCAGCGAGGAAAGTAGCGAAGTTTTCATTCGTAAAGTGGTAACTGAAACCCATTGGTGCAGCAACCAAAATGAGCGCCCAGCAAAAGGCTGGGATGGGGCTAATGGACCCCATCCCAATAGGCAACCCTAGAAACACTCTTAGGCTTTCTGACCTGCTTTTTGGCCACCCTTTTGTCCTGCTGCAGCAGCCTTCTGGCCTGCTTTCTGACCTGCTTTTTGACCGGCCTTTTGGCCTGCGCTAGTCATCCCTTTTTGACCATAGGCCGCGACCGCAGGAGAAGCAACTCCGGGATAACCATAAGCACCATAAGCACCCAGCCCACCCCAAGCCATAGGTCCATAAGGCAATGCACCAGGCAGAGGCAAACCCATCGGAGGAACTCCGAGGGGCGGGAAGGGGAGAGGCAACGGAAGTCCTAGGGGCAAACCAATCCCCGGAAAGGGGCCGTAAAATGGATTAATACCAAAACCGAGTAGACCTGGACCAAAGCCCAATCCTCCAAAGGGACCAAACAATTCAGGATCGATAATTCCACGTAAACTCGAGCGCCCGCCGCCGTGAGCAGCACCAACGTGAGCAGAAGCCGTGGACACGCCAGAAACGATGACACTCAAAACGCCGGCCAATAAGACAAGTGATCGAAAGGATTTCATCATTTTTATCCTCGCTAGGCTGAGTTGGTTCGTCTCTCAGATGAAGTGCAACCGAGGTGCCAGGCGGCTTAACACATCGAGCAGTCAGCAAGCCTCATCCCAACTCCGGGAAATTCGCATTGCCGTGTTAATCAGCCCAACGTGCGAATAGGTTTGAGGAAAGTTTCCCCAAAGCTCTCCCGTCTCAGGGTCCATATCCTCGGACAATAGGCCAAGATGGTTCGCATGACGAATCACTGATGAGAAAAGGTCTCTCGCCTCAGACTTCCTACCAGCGCCCCAAAGCGCGTCGGCCATCCAGAACGCACACACGGTAAATGTAGTTCTCGGGGTACCGAAATCATCAGGAGTGCGGTAGCGATAAACACCTCGGCCAACGCGCAGAATCTTGTCATAAGAACCGATCATGCGCTGAAATCGTTCATCTCGAAATGAGATGAAATTGACGGCTGGTAAAAGCAGATTTGCAGCATCCGGACTCTCTCCGCCATAGCTCTGAGTGTAGAATCCCACTGCTTCGTTCCACCCCCCTCGATCTAGATCCACTCGCATTCTTTCTTTATGCGGGCCCCATTCGCTGACCAGCTCATTTCGACCCAGCTTTGCAGCAATCCTAACACCTCGGTCCACTGCGGCCCAGTTCATCAGTTTAGAAAAAACGGAGTGCTTCTTCTCCCCTCGAAACTCCCAAATTCCTGCGTCAGGAAGATCAAAACACCGAATGGCCTGCTCAACCAGTTGCCGGACATTTTTTAGAGCTTGATCCAAATCAATCCGATCTAATCTTCGGTCAAAAAACATGGGAGTAATAGCGAGAACCATTTCGCCGTAGACGTCGTGCTGATCCATTTTATAAGCCGCATTTCCGACTCGCACCGGCCCCAGACCTTTGAACCCTCGAAGTTCACTGATCTCCCGCTCCAAAAGATCCTTCTTTCCATCAATCCCGTAGACGGGTTGAAGGATACCTGACGGTTCTGAAGCACAGATATTCTGCAAATAAGAAATAAATGCCTCCATCTCTTCGAACTGACCTAAACGATTCAACGCAGTCACAACAAAGTACGCGTCGCGCAACCAGCAATATCGGTAATCCCAGGTTCGACCTTTCTCCGGTCCCTCAGGAATGGATGTGGTTGTCGCAGCTATGATCGCACCCGTATCCTCATAGATATGAAGCTTGAGTGTTAACGCAGATCGGATCACCTCGTTTTGAAACTCAAATGGAATATTACAATGTTTTACCCATGATCTCCAGTAGTCTGCGGTACGTTCAAGATGCTCCTCTAACTCGAACCGAAAAGTTCCCTCAAAAGGTTCTCCAAAAGAAAAGACAAATCGCTTTGACTCCTTCAGTTGAAAGGGCACCCCACTTAAGACATAGGACAAGGGCGCATCCGTGGCGAGATAGACCGAGGCATCGTGAAATTCAAACTTAACACTCGATGAAAGAAGGTAAACTCGAGGATCCTCACGACCATAATCAAAGCGAGGCCGACATTTCACCACGACTTGCGGCAGCCCCTGAATCGGTCTCACGATTCTCACGAGCTGAGCTGGATGATAATACTGATCGCCACGCCGGTAACGAGGCGCAAAATCAAGGACCTCAAACTGAGAGCCGTCATCTAGAGTGAAGTGAGTGACCAAAATATTAGTATTTCGCAGGTAATACTGCCGCGAACTCCACTTAACAGCGGGCCCTGATGATCCTGGCTCAATGATCCAATCACCCCCTTTGTTCTCATC
>CANHSO010000105.1 GCA_947463705.1 Bacteriovoracaceae bacterium | reverse complement strand
GAAATTTGAGTGGGTCAGTCTGCAGAAGATGCTCAAAGTCTCCAGTAATGTGGCTGCAGCAAAAGTTGCCCTGAAGCTAGGAACTGAAAAGTACCTCAGAACTTTGCAGTTGTTCGGGTTTGGCAGCAAAACAGGTCTTGGGTTTCCCGGTGAAATTTCAGGACGAATTCCGAAGAAAAAAGATTGGCAGCCCCTGACCTTGGCCAATATTGGTTTTGGTCAGGGAATTTTAGTGACGCCGCTTCAAATGGTTCGCGCTTATGCTGCTGTTCTCAATGGAGGGCTTTTAGTTCAACCTTCGCTTTTAAAAAATACGAGTCCGCAAATGGGGACTGAACCTCCGGTTCGCATTTTTTCTCAACGAGTCAGTAGAGAGCTGATCGGGGCTTTGGAGACGGTCACCGAAGAGGGTGGCACCGGAGTGAAAGCGGCTTTACCTGGATTTAAAGTGGCGGGCAAAACAGGTACTGCACAGATGGTTGATCCGACCACCGGGACGTATTCGCGTGAAAAATACATTGCCTCCTTCATAGGGTTTCCCGTTGGCGTGGAGCCTAAAGTGGTTATTTTCACCTCCGTCGTTGAACCCCGTGGAGTTTACTACGCCTCTGAAACAGCAGCTCCGCTGTTTCGAGAAGTGCTCGCTTCGGTGGCGAATCGGTGCAGTTTACCGGTTCATTTGCCTATTGATCCAGTTTTAGCTCGGGGTGAGGGCCTGGTCGATGCTGTGCATCTCCATCAGGCTGCGCCCGAAGTTCCATCCAAAGAAGTTGTCGAAAATAGCCTAAATTCTTCGGAGGCCGACTCCGGGTCGGCTCCGAGGGAGGTGGTCCCCTCATTTCTAGGCTTGACTCCGCGTGAGATCTTCAGGAAGTTCACAGGACGTCATTTTCAATGGGAAGTGGTCGGATCAGGCGTGGTCAAAGTGCAAATTCCCCCAGCAGGAAGGCCGCTCGAAGATGGTGCGACGATCCGTTTAATTCTCTCTGAACCCTGATCCGAAGATGTACTGAGAAAGATGAGTGATGAGCGTGAAGAAGTTAAAAATTTTAGATTTAGGATTGAGGCAGTCGGTGTTAGGCGTGACAGCCGATACGCGGGCGCTGAAGCCCGGAATGATTTTCGTGGCAGTCCGGGGAGTCAGTCAGGACGGTCACCTCTTTTTTCAGGAAGCTGTTCAACGGGGTGCGATCGCGCTGGTGGGCGAAATTTCGCCTGCAGATGTGGGTGCGGCGTCGCCGTACTTCCAGGTGAAAGACAGTTCCATCGCATTGGCTGAGCTGGCAGCCGATTTTTATGAAAACCCTTCTCACGACCTGTTGGTTTTAGGAGTGACTGGAACCAGTGGTAAGACGACGACGAGTTACCTCTTGGAATCGATCTTGAGGGCGGCAGGACATCAGGTCGGACTGATTGGTACCGTGAGTGTTCGATATGGTAAAATTGAGCTTCCCTCGACTCATACGACTCCGGGCGCAGTTGAAATTCAATCCTTGCTTGCAACCATGAGGCAGCATGGCTGCACTGCCGTTGTGATGGAGGTTTCCTCTCATGCACTGAAGCAGAGACGCGTTCACGGAATCTCTTTTGACGGAATGATTTTTACTAACTTGTCACCTGAACATCTAGATTATCATTCCGACATGGAGGATTATTTTGAGGCCAAGGCGATTCTCTTTACTGAAATTGCGAGCGACTCATTTCTTCAGGGAAAGCGCCCTTATGCGGCGTTGAACTCATCTGATGCCTACTGTCAAAGATTGATTCAAAGATTGGCCAAGGCCCATTCTGCTGGCGAAATTGGCTTAGGTGGGTTTGGGGATGGGTCTCAGCTCGAATGCCGTGTGAATGGGACCTTTGGGAAAATTCAAGAAATTGAAATAGAATCGTCTCTAGTGGGGCGATTTAATGCCTCGAACGTCGCAGCTGCAGCCACCTTAGCTCATGGATTAGGGCTGTCAAATGATCACATCCGATTAGGAATAAAAAATCTCTCTGGCGTTCCAGGACGCTTGGAAAGAGTTTCCAACTCAAAGGGGGTTCACATCTGGGTGGACTACGCTCATAAGCCGGACGCCTTGGAGAAGGTGATCAAAACCCTTCGAGAAATGAGGAATGGAAAAAAGCTGATTACAGTTTTTGGGTGTGGTGGAGATCGAGATCGCAAGAAGCGCCCAGTCATGGGGCAAATCGCGACTCAGTGGTCAGATCAGGTCTGGATCACCTCAGACAATCCGCGCACTGAAGAGCCCGATGCAATCATTACAGAAATCGTCCAGGGAGTGGGAAATGCTCAGAATTTTACGGTCCAAGTAGATCGTAAGAAGGCAATTTTCGAAGCTGTCGCCTCGGCTCGTCCAGGTGACTTAGTTTTAATCGCTGGGAAGGGCCACGAGGATTACCAGATTATAGGGACACAGAAAGTTCATTTCGACGATCGAGAAGTGGCTGCCGAAGCGATTAGGTGTTGACACGGACTTTCGAAAATCAGTAGCATTCCCCCATGCTCTTTTATTTCCTTTATCCTCTTCACGTGAAGTTTTCGTTCTTCAACGTTTTCAAATACATCACGTTTCGGACATTCGGGGCGAGTATCACCAGCGTGTTGCTCTGCATGTTTATGGGTCCTGCTTATATTCGGCTCCTTCAAAGGATGCAAATGGGGCAGACGATTCGAGAGGATGGCCCCAAAACTCACCTGTCGAAAAAAGGCACCCCTACCATGGGTGGCGGCCTGATCCTTTTTGCTATCGCTCTGCCGACTCTACTCTGGGCGGATCTCACCAATCCTAATGTTTGGGTGGCTGTCATTGTCACACTCTTTTTTGGAGTGATTGGGTATGTGGATGATCATCGAAAAGTCGTTCAAAAGAACCCAAAAGGGCTATCTGGGAGGCAAAAGCTTTTCTGGCAAACCTTAATTGCACTTGCTGCTGCAGTTTTTATTTATGTGACCCGAGAAACTCCGCCTGTTCTAAAATTTCCATTTTTCAAAGAATGGTCATTTTACTTGGGTGCTCTTTTTATTCCCTTCGCAACTTTTGTAATTGTGGGAGCATCTAACGCAGTGAATCTTACGGATGGGTTAGATGGTTTGGCTGTGGGACCAACGATCACAACCTCCGCTACATTTTTAATTTTAGCTTATTGCGCTGGCCATATGAAAATAGCCGAATATTTGCAGATTCCCTACATTGCTGGAGCAGGGGAGTTAGCAGTTTTCTGTGGCTGTGTGGCTGCCTCTTGCTTAGGCTTTTTGTGGTTTAATACCTACCCTGCTCAAGTCTTTATGGGTGACGTGGGCAGTCTGGCATTAGGGGCTGCTCTAGCAGTGGTTGCTGTCATTACCAAGAATGAGATTCTGCTTGCTTTGTGTGGAGGAGTTTTCGTAGTTGAAGCTCTTTCGGTCATGGCTCAAGTAGCCTCTTTTAAAATGACTGGAAAAAGGGTATTCAAAATGGCCCCAATTCACCATCATTTTGAACTGAAGGGCTGGGCAGAGCCTAAAGTAATCGTAAGATTTTGGATTATCTCGATCCTGCTGGCGTTATTCACTCTGTCTACGCTTAAACTGAGATAATGATAAGGAAACTAGTATTTTTTTATGAGTAAGTACAAAGGTAAAAAAGTCTTAGTTGTAGGTTTTGGAGTCTCGGGTGTCGCCGTTGCCAAGTATATGGTTAGGCAAGGTGCAAAGGTGACCATCGTTGACGCCAAACAGAAAGCTGAACTTAATGACTCGGTGAGTGCCTGTGAGGGTCTTAAAGTTGAGTATGAGTTTGGAAAACACAATCCCAAAACATTTCTGACCTCAGAGTTAATTGTGGTGAGCCCCGGAGTGCCGCTGAATATTAAGCCACTCGAGGAAGCTCGCACGAATAATATCCCCATCATGAGCGAAATCGAGCTTGCGATTAGTGGAATCAAAGAGCCGATCGTCGCTGTGACTGGGACTAACGGCAAGACCACGACTACGGCTTTGATTGGAGAAATGTTCAAGGCCGATGGGAGGTCGGTGTACGTGGGGGGCAATATTGGCAAGCCGCTCACAGACTATTTGAACGAAAACCAAAAGGCCTCCGTTGTGATCGCCGAGCTCTCCAGCTTTCAGTTGGAGCTCACCGATAAGCTCGTTCCTGCGGCTGCTATATTTACGAATCTAGAAGAAGATCATTTGGATCGATATGGTACTTTTCAGGCCTATATTGACGCTAAGAAGCGTTTACTCAAGGTCTGCGACAAAAATAGTTTTGTGGTTTTGAATTACGACTGCCCGAACATTTCCAAGTTTGCTGAAGAGAATGTAGGCAAGCTCCTTTGGTTCACCAAGAAAAATCCGATGTCCGTTGATGGCGCGTTCGCCGAGGACTTTATTGGAGTTTACTGGGATTCCAAAAACAAACGAATCATCAGCAAAGTCACGGGTAAGGAAGAAATTTACGATCTCTCTCAGTTCAAGCTCTTCGGTGAGCATAATCGAGAGAATCTCATGGCAGCCATTTCGGCGGCTCGATCCATGGGGGTAGATCCCAAGGCGATTCAAACAGTGATTAACACCTTCAAAGGTGTTGCTCATCGTCTGGAGTTCATTCGGAAAAAGGACGGTGTTTTCTTTTTTAACGACTCAAAGGGAACCAACGTGATGAGCGTGAAAAAGAGCTTGTCTGCGTTTTCCACTAACCCAATCATCTTGATTGCGGGCGGTAAAGATAAGGGTATGGACTATACCCCTCTCGTGGATCTGGTTAAAAAGAAGTGCAAAATCTTGATTCTTTTGGGTGAGGCGAAAGAAAAGATTAATCGTGCCGTTGGGGACTTCGCGGAGACCTATTTGGTGGGAACTTTTGAGGAAGCCGTCCTGTTAGCTTACCAGAAATCAAGAAGTGGTGACATCATCTTGCTCTCTCCTGGCTGTGCCAGTTACGATATGTTTAAGAACTACGAAGAGAGAGGTGAGTACTTCCGCAAGCTGGTTTCTCAGCTGTAAAACCCCCTCTCTCCAATGGAGAGGGTCCTATGAGTGGAATGGAACAAGCCGAGGCCCCCCTGATTGGTCCAAAAGTGGATCAGGGATACGCCCTGGGGTTGCTGTTTATTGTTTTGGGAATGGTCGTCTTCGGGTTGATCATGGTTTACAGCGCGTCGTTTATCTATGCGCAAGAAAAGACCGGCGATGGCTTAACTTTGATTCGCAAACAGCTTTTGTTTGCTTCTCTGGGGCTCGTGGCTCTTTGGGGCGGATACCGAATTCCCTATTCATTTTGGAAAAAAGCAGCCTATCCGGCCCTCGGTGCTGCGATCCTGCTGCTCTTCATGGTTTTTATCCCTGGAGTTGGACTGAAAGTAGGGGGGGCTCAGCGTTGGGTTCATTTCTGGAAGTTTCAATTTCAACCGGGTGAGTTTGCTAAGTTTGCTGTCATTTTCTTTATTGCGCACCAGCTCGACAAAAAAGCAGAGAGGATTGATCGGATCACAGCGGGCGTTCTCTCTCACTTTGTGACACCACTGCCTGTATTTTTGCTCCTTCTCTGTCAGCCGGACTTCGGGACGACTGTTATTATTACAGTGGTTATTTTTTGTATGATGTTTTTGGCTGGTGTTCCTAGTAAATACCTTTCAGTAACGCTGTTCTCTGGTCTTAGCATCGGAGCTTGGTTGGCTTTAGGGACTGGGTATCGGCGCATGCGAGTGATGACATTCGTTGACCCCTGGAGTGATCCGGGTGGGAAAGGTTTTCAGATTCTCCAGTCTTTTGTGGGCCTTCATAACGGTAGACTGTGGGGTGTTGGTCTTGGCAACAGTAAGGAAAAGCTTCTTTTTCTTCCCGAGGCCCATAACGATTTCATTTTTTCTGTCATTGGCGAAGAGCTGGGGTTTATAGGGATTGTGGGCGTTGTCTTGGCTTATTTGTATTTTATCTATTCAGGACTTCGGATTGCTTTTGATTGCCATAAGTCTCGTCAAGATCGCTTCGGAATGCTTCTTGCGGCCGGGATTACTTTGGCGCTGGGACTCCAAGGATTTGTGAATATTTCAGTGGCTCTGGGGTTAGTTCCGACCAAGGGTTTGACCTTGCCATTCATGAGTTACGGGGGATCGGCCCTTTTGGTGGATCTTTTTGCAGTGGGCGTTTTGCTGAATATTGGAAAGAGGAGTCCAGCTCATGTCTAACCTTCAACGGTTGATGATTGCAGGGGGGGGAACGGGAGGACACGTTCTCGCAGGGATTGCGGTAGCCGATGCATGGACTAAGACTTCAGATGGAGACTGCGTCCAATTTGTGGGCGCGAAGGGAGGGATGGAGGAACGGTTGGTTCCCAAGTCGGGTTACCCTCTTCACCTTTTGAAGCTCGGTTCTCTGAATCGGGTCAGCCTGAATCAGAAGCTAAAAACGTTGGTTCAACTCCCTTTGGCGTTGGGAGCGTCGATTCAGATTCTACTCAAGTTCAGGCCTGGATTTGTGTTGGGCGTGGGAGGATATGCTTCGGGACCAGTGATTCTCATGGCCCGAATTTTAAGGGCCTTGAAACTGATCGATTGCAAGATTGCTATCTTAGAACAAAACTCCGTTCCCGGTTTTACCAACCGACTGTTGAGTCGATGTGTGGACGTCATTTTTGCTGCTTTTCCTGGGACTGAAAAGCGATTTCCCAAGAAACGGGTAATTCTGACGGGAAATCCGATTCGATCCGCAATGAAGCCCCTCCCGAGCGCACCCTCGGAACCCTTTACGCTTTTCATTTTTGGAGGCAGTCAGGGCGCCGTTGGTATGAATTCCTTGGTGATTGAATCTCTCCCCTATTTGTCGGGTGTGGCGAGTCGTATGCGGTGGATCCATCAGACGGGAGAACGTGATTATGAGCGCGTTAAGCAATCCTATGAGAAGCAGGGTATTGCCGCTCGGGTTGAGAAATTCATTGATCGAATGGCCGACGCCTACGGTGAGGCTTCTCTTCTCGTTTGTCGAGCGGGTTCATCGACTCTTTCTGAAGTAGCAACAGTGGGGCGTGCAGCTCTTTTTGTGCCGCTTCCCACCGCTGCTGATAATCACCAGGAGATGAATGCACGGGTCTTTTCAGATTCAGGTGCAGGATTTTTAATTCCTCAGAACTCAACCACCGGGCAACAATTTGCTGAGAAAGTTCTGCATTTGATGAGTGAAAGCGAAGAGATTCGGCGGGTCGAAAAAGCCGTTCAGGCCTTTGCTATGCCGGGGGCTGCTGAAAAACTAGCCGAATATTTGAAAACTCTCACCACCTGATCAGCAGGCCCTAAGAACTCTATCCAGAACTCT
>CANHSO010000104.1 GCA_947463705.1 Bacteriovoracaceae bacterium | reverse complement strand
TGGGGTGGTCAAGCCGAACTTTGCAAATTCGCCACCGCTCGACTCCCACTTGCCGCTCCCCTTGGAGTAAAGCTTGGAGCGAATCCCAATGAGCGGAGTTACGCCTAACTCTTTAGCCACAGAAATCACTTGGTAGAGTTCTGAAAGCTTTTCAACAACGATGATGACTTTTTTACCCAGCTTGAGCCCCATCAAGGCCGTCTTGATGAATGCGTAATCTTTATAGCCGTTACAGATCACGAGCGCCTGAGGAGGAGTGTTCATCGCAACGACGACGGCGAGTTCACCCTTGGAGCCTGCCTCAAGACCGAAGTCATAAGGACGCCCTGCATCGACGATCTCCTCGACGACCTCGCGCATTTGATTCACTTTAATAGGATAGACACCCTGATATTTACCCTTATAGCCGAACTCAGCGATCGACCTTCTGAACGCTTCATTCAAAGTAACGACGCGATGGCGGATAATATCTTGGAAACGAATTAAAACAGGTAAGCCGACATTCTGCGCACGAACTTCATCAATTACGCTCTTAATGTCGACACCTGGCCCCTCGCCACGCCGAGGATGAACGGTCATATTCCCGCTAGGGTTGATACTGAAGTATTGGTCGCCCCAGTTTTCAATATTATACAACTTTAGTGAATCAGACACGCTCCATGTTTTCATTGTCACGGCTTTATCATCTCACGAGCTGCGTCGCAAAGATTAAATGAGTCAACCATTAAAAAAATACGCAAGACTGTAAGCCGGGTTCTGTCTTCACCCCTGAGCTCTTCGCTCAATCAAGATGGAGGCGATCATTCCTCTCGAACTCACGTTACCGTGAGCCTCTAGCGGCCTTACCCGGAGGTATTGGTCTAGCAAACCGAAACCTCCCTATTTGGCCTTGCTCCAGGTAGGGTTTGCCGTGCCACCCCTGTCACCAGGGGCGCGGTGGGCTCTTACCCCACCGTTTCGCCCTTACCGCGTCTAGAACGAGTCCTAAACACGGCGGTTTATTTTCTGTTGCACTTTCCGTCGCCGATCAGTCACCCAATCAACGCCTGGCCGTTAACCAGTACCTTGCTTTTTGGAGCCCGGACTTTCCTCCCACAGAGTTACCTCTGTCAGCGATCGCCCGTCTTGCGTAATTTTTTAACATTGCTCTCCCCTCAACCCGAAAGCAAAGGCGAGAGCTAAAAACAAAACTAATGATTCACAGCAGGAGAGGACTCTACTTGGCTCTCTTGCGTAGCTGCAGGAACAAAAAGAATTCGATTGCAGCTCGGGCACTGATGAAGAACATTCCCCTTCTGAAGCTCAATGTAGAGTTGCGGAGGAACCAACATATTACAAGCCCGGCATCGACCGCTCACGGCAGGAACGATTCCAACACCACCACGAGCGTTGCGAATCCGATCATACTGAGAAATCAAACGAGGCTCAACTCCAGGCAAAAATTGTGCCCGCTCTGAAACTAGCTGATTCAAGTCTACACCCAGAGCTTGACTCTGGCCGGAGATCGTCTTGAATTGGCGTCCGTGGTCAGACTCGACCTTTTCCATCTCACCCTTTAAGATTTCGAGTTCCTTTTGAGCATGTTCTACATCAGATACAGATTTCTTCTTCTGCTCTTCTAGACTTTGAGCAAGCTTCTTCAACTGATCAACTTCTTTGGAAGCTGCTTGGAATTCCTGGCTATTCTGCACTGATTCCAGCTTTGATCCCGAACGGCTCAATCGCTCTTGATTCAATTCAAAGGCAGCGGCGGTCTGCCGGCTCACCTTTTCGAATTCTGCCACTTGGTTTTTCTTGGCATCAAAAGCTACCTTCACTTTTTTCAAAGCATCTTCAGCAGTTTTGAGGGACGTAGGCAGAACTTTTTGATCTTTTCGAATGGCATCGATTTTCAAATCTAGTTCTTGCAACTTTTCTAATTTCTTGAGCTGTTCGACTAACGGGAGCGGCTGATTCACTTCTTTCCTCCTGACCAAATCATCTGTGTCGGCGTTTGAACATCAATCACCATCAGCTCAAATCCCGAAAGCCAGTTCTTCATGGTTTCCATAAAGAATCCTTCGCTGTCTCGGTGTCCAAGCTCCATCACTGCCATACCAAGACGCTGACCTTGGAGAGCGTTGTGATAACCTACCTCCCCCGTAATGTACAAATCGCACTTTACGTAAGCAGCAGACTCCACAAATGATGCACCCTTCCCTGCTGTAAATCCAATTCGAACCACTTGAGAAGGGGGCGGGTTTGTTATCCAAAACCCATTTACCTTAAATATGTTTTTAACATCTTTGGCTAGATCTGAAAAGGCCCTAGGCTGCCTAAATTCGCCCCAAAAGCCATATCCGGACCCCGAAACGAGCCTATTTTCGCCACAGCTCACCCGCTGTTCGTCCACCGTATCAAAAAGCCTACCCTTAGGCTCCAATCCCAACCGCCTGGATAACTGCTCTACGACCTCTAGAGCTGAACGATCAAAGTTCGTGTGACAAGCAATGACTGCGATCCCTCGTCGCATCGCTTCGTAAGCCAAAGTCCCAGGCACCCACCTCGATATTCCTTGGCTTTTTGGAAAGAAGCAGGGGTGATGATTAATAATTAGATGAATTCCATTTTCAGTGGCTAAGTCGATCGCCTCTTGAGTCAAGTCAACTGAAACCACTGCGCCTGATGTGCTCCACGCGGGATCTCCCACCAGGAGTCCAACATTGTCCCAATCTTCTGCTGTCGAAGAAGGGGCCCGCTCTTCGAGAAAGTTAAGAATATCTGACACCAATTTCGCATTTTTTGCAGTCATAGGCATTCGGGTTAGTGAGCATCTCGCACTAAGTCAAGATGATTGTTCGTATTTTTGCCCAAGGATATTCTTTGATTTTGTTTTTTCTTCCTGACATGATTTCTCGGTGGGACCATCTCAATTCAAAAAAACAATCCGAATGAGTTTAGTTGTACTTCATTGCAGCCTGCTGGCCGGGTGCGCTACCAGCGAGCTAGAATGGCAAGAACCAGGAGTCAACTCACCTCAAATTGAGGTTGCAACTCCATCGCCCCAGCAAAACAGCACTCCCCCTACAATAATAGTCGAGGACCTCCTGGCGGAAAAACCGCAACCAAAAAAAGAACTCAAAAAGGAGATTACTAAGACAGAGCATCAAAACTCACCCCCAACGGCCCTGGGAGATCTTCCTCTCGAAGTGAATGATCACGTAAAAAAATGGATCACTTACTTCACACAAAAAGATCGTGCACGATTCCAAAAGTTTTTAAATCAGGGGAATCAATACCGCGAAGTCGTGGAAAACGTCCTAGAGCAGAACCGACTCCCAATTGAACTCTACTATCTCGCAATGATTGAAAGTGGATACAGCACCCGAGCCACCTCTCTGGCCAAGGCGGCAGGAGTTTGGCAATTTATTCCCGCCACTGGCAAAAGGTACGGACTCGAGGTCAATCCTTATACAGACGAGCGTCGTGATCCCATTCGCGCCACAGAAGCAGCGGCTAAATACTTAAGAGATCTATACAATATTTTTGGCTCCTGGTACCTCGCCGTTGCAGCATACAATGCCGGAGAGTTCCGGATTATGAATGCCGTCATCCGAGGAAAGAGTCGAGACTTTTGGACTCTGGTCAAGCACGGAGTGCTCCCAGCAGAAACAGCTGACTACATCCCAAAATTTTTAGCCGCTATCGAAATTGGTGAAAATCCGGCGTATTACAGTTTTGCCGAACCCGAGTCAGAAAAATACCCCAACCTTCACGCTATTGAAGTACCATCCCCTGCTCGCCTCACCGAGGTCGCCACCCTCATAAAACTCCCCGTTAGCGAGCTCAAAAGACTGAATCCTAACCTAAGAACCGACTTCACACCACCCAGAGTCCATCACTATGAGGTCTGGGTGCCCGAGGAATACGCCCAGAATTTCGACGCCGGGAAAGTTCAACTCGCCCAATTTAAACTTTCAAACCGGATTTACAAGAAATCGCGAATTGTGCGCTACCGCGTCAAACGCGGCGACCGCCTCATCCAAATTGCAAAACGATTCAACGTTACCCCACAGTCTATCAGCGCGAACAATTCGCTGCACAGACGCCCTATTCGTCCCGGCCAGATCTTAAAGATTCCTACTCGAGGAACCTAAGTTTTTCTTGAATAATGAAATAGACTGGTAGGCCCAGGGGGACTCGAACCCACGACCAATCCGTTATGAGCGGACTGCTCTAACCAGCTGAGCTATGGGCCTCCAGATATTATGAGTCAATAAATGCTTTGAGAAGCTTGGCCCGCGATGGATGCCTCAGCTTACGAAGCGCTTTTGCCTCAATCTGTCTAATACGTTCACGAGTCACGAAGAAATCCTGCCCAACCTCTTCTAAGGTGTGGTCAGACTTTTCACCAATCCCGAATCGCATTCGAAGAACCTTCTCCTCACGAGGAGTCAGAGTCGCAAGGACCTTACGAGTTTGCTCGGAGAGGTTAATGTTCATCACCGCGTCGGCAGGATTGATAATCTTTTTGTCTTCGATAAAATCGCCTAAGTACGAATCTTCCTCTTCACCAATGGGTGTTTCGAGAGAAATCGGTTCCTTCGCGATTTTCAGAACTTTTCTCACTTTATCGACTGGAAGTTCCATCTTTACAGCGATTTCCTCAGGCGTAGGCTCACGCCCTAATTGCTGCACCAAGAGGCGGGAAGTCCGGATCAGCTTATTGATCGTTTCGATCATATGAACAGGAATTCGGATCGTTCTCGCTTGGTCTGCAATCGCACGAGTAATCGCCTGACGAATCCACCACGTTGCATAAGTAGAGAATTTGTATCCACGGCGGTATTCAAACTTGTCCACAGCTTTCATCAAACCGATGTTTCCTTCTTGGATCAGGTCCAAGAACTGGAGACCGCGGTTCGTGTATTTCTTCGCAATCGAAACAACGAGACGAAGATTAGCCTCAACTAACTCACTTTTAGCCTGGTCTGCTTTTCTTTCGCCGATAGTGAGCGTGTCGTGAATTCTGCGCAACTCTTCAACCGAGATGCAAGCCTCTTCCTCTAAACGATCCACTTTCTTGCAAGTTTCCTCATTCTGAGAAAGCAACTGGGTCAACTTCGGAATCGTCACATCATATTTACGACAAAGAGCAGGATGACTTTCAGCCCCTTGATTAAACTCTTCTCGCACTTGGTCGACGTCAGCCTGATCTTTAAGACCAAGGAAAGCATAGACGCGCTTACGCTCGTCGATTAAATCCTTACCTCGGACCCAAAAACCCTTAATTTTACCTGAAAGCTGATTAATCGTCTTGCGATTAAAAGCGATATTCTCGAAAGCTGCTTCAACAGCTTTTTCGCGCTTTTTAATCTCGTGCTGGATTTGATCTTTCTGCTTAGAGGTTCTCTTCCCTTCGGCAGGAAGCGCTTCCTCTAATTTCTCTTGTACACTCACGAGAGCTTTGACTTTTGCAATCGCAGCAGTCACTCGTTCGAGATACTTTTTCTCGTCATCGAGTGAAACTTCTTCGTCCACGCCACGAATCACGTCTTTAACTTTGGTCCGGCCACTTTCAAGCCGCTCGCCGAGATCGACAATCGCGAGAGTCCCAAGCGTTGAGGCGAGCAAAGCACGAAGAATTTCAACTTCGCCTTCTTCAATGCGCTTTGCGATTTCAACTTCGCCTTCGCGAGTCAAAAGCGAAACACTTCCCATTTTTTTGAGATACAACTTAACCGGATCAGCTCCTCGAGCCAGATCTGCGGCCACTGCGCCCTCTTCAGCACCCTCCTCGGCGCCTACTGCGCTACCAGGGCCAAGCGCCCCTTCCTCAGACTCTTCTTCATCGTCTGAGTCTTTTGGACGCTTTGCGGAATCAATGACTTCGATTTCACTTTCGCTCAGAAGATTCATGACCTCATCAATGGCCTCTGGAGTTATCATCTCCGGGGGCATGAGCTCATTCACCTCTTCGTAGCTGAGGTATCCACGCTGGACACCCATGTCGAGAAGCTTTTTGATTTCTTTATTTCTACTTAAACTGTTTCCACTCTCAGATTTTTGAGAGGACAAGGTGGCGTCCTTATTCTTCGTCATAGAAGCTGTTAAATTCCTTCATTTTGCGCTGAACGTCAAGGTAATCTTTCATGAGTTTTGCCTGCAAGCCAGCGTCATTCTTAGCTTCTGACTGGTCGATCTGCCGTTTGAGCTGCTGCGAAAATCGTGCCCACTTCTTGGCTAAGCTCTTAAAAACTACCTCTTTAAATTGCTCCAACTGAATTGATGCCCCTTCGGACACCATTACTCCCGTCATCACCGATCGAATTTGATCGTCAGATTCACTCCAATCTAAGTTTTTTAAGTCCGCCCCGTGTTTCCTTAACCACTCACTAGCGGGCGGATACTCTAACAGACTCGCCAGATCAAGTCCCGGAGGAAGACGATCTTGAGCCTCAAGAAAAACATTCAGGCAGGCTCCCCCTTGAGCCAATCCAGCAACCAATACTCGATCAACCACCCCTAAACGCTGCGTTTTAGGGGGCAAAGCCGGACTGGAATTTATCGCAGTAATTTTCGGCATAGGAGACCTAACTGGAAGGGAAGGAGGCGAAACCACCCCCCCGCCAATCGCACCTAAAATCAAAGCCCGCGAAACCTTCATTTCCTTTTGAATCCGCTCCAGGCGAAGCTCCCGACCCACAGGGTCGTTCAGCCGAGATAACCATTTTCCAATTTTCTTTAAAGCCTGCGTTTGCGCTTCAGGATCTTTCGAAGCAGATTGAATCGCATCCTCAATCTCTGCATCTAAAATCGGTCGCGCATCCTGAATCAAAGTCGTCAATTGCTCATGCCCCCCCGGGCGCAACTGTCCGGTTTCCGGATCAAGCAGGATCTCATCCGGATCAAGCCCATCTGGCAACCTCACCCCTTGAAGCACCCAGCCTTGATCCAAGCCCGTCTCCATAGCCTTGATAGTGGCTGCAATTCCAGCGGCATCACCATCAAAAACGACCACTAATCGACTCGCCAGCCGCTTAAATGCTTGCAGATGATCGGGGGTCAGGGCAGTTCCACAAGTTGCGACCACATTCCTAAACCCTGCTGCATAAAGGGTAAGTACGTCAAAATACCCTTCGACTAAGATCAATTCGTCTTTTTCTCTAATAAACTTTTGTGCTTGATAAAGCCCAAAGGCGAGCTTGCTTTTATGATAGACCAGCGACTCAGGGGAATTTAAATACTTGGGCTGATCTTGTTCGGATAAAATTCTCCCACCAAATCCGGCGACTTTACCTCGAATATTCAGAATTGGAAAAATCACCCGATTCCGAAACACATCAAATGTCCCTTTAGAGGTGGTTCGAACCAAGCCGAGTTCGTTCGCTAGGTCAATGGGCGCCTTTTTTTGAGCAAAGTAGGTTA
>CANHSO010000103.1 GCA_947463705.1 Bacteriovoracaceae bacterium | reverse complement strand
TCACGAAATAGGCTCACGTCGTTTTTTTCGTAAATTCCCAGGATGGATTTAACGTAAGCCTCTTTATCTATGTCGATAAATGAAAGGGGTCTCAGATTTTTTTTGATCAGAGGAATATTAGCTACAAGCCGTGCAGTTCGTTTATTTATATCCTCGAATGCTTGCAGATAAGATAATTGCACCAGAGCAAAAAAGGATTGCTCAAACGGATCTTGGATGAGGTTGAGTTTTTCAATGAAAAGTTGAAAACACTCATTCAATACATGGGGGTTTTCAAGCGGCATGTAGTTTGTGCCGCCAATTCCCACTGCAATTTGCCGAATTCGGCCTGTCGCGCTGGGATCCCCCAAAAGATTTTCCGAGAGAAGCGCGTGGATACTGCAGACCTCATGAGCTGTTATTTTTTTCTCTGTGGTCGATTCGATGATGTATTCGATTGCTCTTTTATGATTCAAGATCATCTGCGCCTCGGCAGCATCTTTACCTGCGGCACTTTCGCCGAGTTCAATGAGTCGCTTGGTTTCCAAGAGTGAATAGGTATTTCCCTCGAGTCGGCTCGAGTTCCAAGATAAATCGATCAAGAGACGATTCAAAATTGCGCGGGCGTAAGTTCCTGCGGGTCTCGATTTGATTTCTGAAGTGCCTGTTTTCTGAAGTTCCGCTCTTTGAGAACTGGTGAAATAAAAGCTTTGATTCGGTTCATACGCCGAACGGAGGAAGTCTTGATTGTATCCAACCGGTGTTCGCGCCTGGAGCGATTGAGAGACATAATTCAAGAGGCTCTCACTCTCTTGGGAGAGTGGAATACCGTCAAAAGGATCTGAAGCTGGATGCCTCTGGTTTGTTTTGCACTGGGCAGGTGTTAGCGCAACGTAAACGCGGGCCCGCGCGGCACCGCGTGTCTCGAGAAGTCCGCGTTCTACCAGCGCAGTAAGCACACGCCGAATTGCTTTTCGATCGCCCTCATCCAACTTCGACATTCCCGCCGCCTGAGCGACGGCACGGACACTGAGTTCAGTTTTTTCCTTCAAAAGTGCTAAGACTAACTGTTCGATGTCACGTTTTTTCGTTGTCACTCCGATTCCTCCATGTTTCGAGTATTGGGACAAAAGCTGGTCCCAAAGCTCGCCTGGATTTTATAATAGCCTTCTTTTTGTCCCAATTTCAAGTATTGGGACATTCTTGTCCCAATTTACGGAGTTTACAGTGCTCCGTCCCCTACACTCTCTACTCGAGCGGAGCGGGGCAAAAGGAGTTTACAGTGCTCCGTCCCCTACACTCTCTTTGTTTGGGTAGAGAATCAAATACCCATCGGCTCTATTTTGATTAAAATGCTCAATTTTAACTCTAAAAATCATCTGGTCCGCATGCTATTTGTTGGTACCCTAAAGCAGAAAGGATGAGAGTTTCATGCCCCAATCTAAGTTACCGCTTTCTCGCCCATTTTGGTGGGACGCTCACTGCCATCTGGTAGAATTGCTGGGTTTCCCCGAGAAGCTCGATAGTGTGTTGAAAAGCTCCATTCAAAGCGGAGTTCAAGGCTGGGTCATTGGAGGAATTTCGCCTCAGGATATGCTGGAGCAGGGTAAAATTCGTACAAAATACGGCCCCAACGTGGTTACATCCGTTGGGCTACATCCCTGGTGGGTGAGTCACCAAACACAAGAAGACGTGATTCGTTCACTCAGCCAGTTCGATCACTTAGTTCATCAAGCCCATGCGGTTGGTGAAATTGGACTGGACTACAGTTCTGACTTTCGGAGGCCTGAAAGTAAGGCAAAGCAACTCCTCGCATGTGAGCATGCGCTGAAAGTCTCCCACATCGTCTCAAAGCCCTTGATCCTCCATGTGGTCCAGGCCCATTCGGATTTACTTGCCCTCTTGGACCGCTTTGGGTCATTTCCAAAAGGTGGAATGGTACATGGATTTACAGGCTCCCCGGAAATTGCCCAGCAGTACATCCGACGAGGCTTTTTGATCTCGATCGGAACTGGCATCCTTAAGACTGGCTATAAACAGCTGAAGAAAACTGCCTTTCAACTTCGTGATGATCAGTTCTTGCTTGAGACAGATTCTTTAGATCCAGCTCAGCTGCTCGGAGTGGCAGAGGCTTTAGCTGACCTTCGCAAGGACTCTCGTGATTCGGTGCTGTTTAGTTCTTCCAGAAATCTATGCAGGCTATTCGGCCTTGATTTGTGATCAACCTTGGTGCAAGAAGCCAGACTTCGCGACATGATAAATAATCAATTGCCATGAGGGACGGAGCTTGAATTGGCGCACTTCTTTCACCTGATCTACCCACGATGCGTGTATCCCGTTACCAAGTTTTATCTCAACCTGCCGGAATGGTTCACTTATTTTGGAAGTGTCACGACAGTGCCTACCTACTCGAGCGGAGCGGGGCAAAAGAATTGTTCTTTCAGAGTCTGATTTACGGCCTTAAACACCGGGGATCAGACAACTCTGTCCAATTGCATTCGCTCTGCCTCATGAGTAACCACGTTCACCAACAAATGAGTTACCAGAACGGAGCATCTAAGCTTTCTCACTTCATGCGAGTTGCTCACGGTACTTTTGGAATGCGCTTCAATCGAGCCTTTAACCGCTCGGGCAAAGTAGCCAATGAGCGCCCAAAGACTCCTCTGATTGGCGGCATCGAAGCGGAAATGCGAGTCCATTTTTACATCGAAGCAAACCCCATCCGCGCAGGGATGGTGAAACTCGAGAAGCTCAGATACTTCTTCTGGAACTCCTACCGATTCTACGCCCATGGGGTAGTCGATGAGTGGACCAAACACCTCACGCCTCCTCAGTGGTACGTCGACTTAGGAAATACACCCAAAGAGAGACAGCGAGCTTATCGGGTCCTCTTTCGCAAATACCTTGAGCAATTTACTGTCACCTGGACCCAGTTCTTAAGCCACTTCATTGGCGATGCTCTGTGGGTCAGAAAGATGGAAACTAGCATGAAGGAACGGCTTTTCGCCAAAAACTTGGCCACTGCTAGAGCTTCACCGACCTAAGCAAATCGTCGCAAAACTCAAAATAGTTTAATTTTCATCGGCTCCAGACTGGAGAGAGCTTTAGTGCGCCCAAATTTCATAAAACCAAACCAAGATTGCGACCATTTTCATAAAAAATCCAAGGATTGCGGATTTATCTAGAATCAACCAGATCCTGCCAGCCGAATTCTCGCTTCTTTGTCCGACTCGTTTGCCTAAGAGGCTTATACAAACCAAATTTAGAACGCCTAGTTGGCTAAGTGCTGAAACTGAGAACTAAATTGGCTCCGTCCCTGCACTCTTTCTTCACACCAGGGAACGGAGATCACCCTATCGGATATTTTCTGAGCTGATTGATCAGTAGCCGAATAAACTACAATCCGATGGGCTGGAAAGTTTTTTTCGAGTGCTCTCAATCGGAGCAATAAGCGAGATTGAACTGAGGCCTCCTCATTAAAAACATGGACAACTTTTGAGTCGATAAAATCTGCAAACGAGCCTCGGGGAGTAAGAAAAAATCCGAGAGGATAGTCTTTCTTCCCGGCCTGTCGAGCTGCGTTGACTCGCGCATGAGCAAACCATACTTGCCAAAGGCGACTGAGATTGGCACCAAAATGAGATGCCAAACCACAATCGAAGGGTAGGTACATACACTTTCCCACACCTTCGTCCACAGGCTCCCACTTTCGAATGAGAAAAAGGGAAAGGAGGCCCTCTAGGTGATTTTGAATTCGTCTCGCATCGGTCCTTAACTTATTTGCCATTTCTGCGGCAGTGGGCCGCTCCAGTGTTGCAGTGAGTTCGAGAACTCGGAATGCGATATCTGAGTTGAGTCTGCCTTTTGAGATTTCAAGCAAATCCCGATAACAGGTTGTTTCAATCCACTCATCCCAGTAGCGTCGCACCTGCTCTGAGTCCCTTAAAAAGCAGACGTCAGGCATCCCACCGTGTTGAAGGTATCGCTGAATTTCTTTGAGACCGTTTTTCTGAGGAGACGTTTCACTCAGGGTCATTGAATCCATTCGAACTGAAGCCGCACGCCCTGTAAATGATTCTCGAATCCCGAGTTTCTTAGAAAACTGAACGCTGCCAGTTAGGATAAAGCGCCCTGGGCGCCGATCTTCATCGACCATCGCCTTGATCTCATCGATTATGATCGGTTCTTGCTCAAACTGAGCCAAAAGCCGCTCGGGATTACTCCGCGCAGCCTCACGCGCTTGAATTCGTTCAAGATTGACGTAGGTTAGCCGAACCGGATCGAAAAGAAGCTCACGTAAAAGGGTACTTTTGCCTGCCTGGCGCGGGCCAAAAACAGTCAGAATTGGCCAAAACTTGAGTTGTTTTTCAATTTCAGATTGAATCGCTCTTGGGCGGAGGTGAGCCATAGTAGGTCAATCTAAACATGTCTTATTTCTGCAGGCAAGATGTAGCTTTTGATCAGGGTCGGCAGCTTTCTCTGAGCTAGCCTTTCCCCAAACGATAGGCATTTTTCGTGCAACTCAAATGAACTCATCACACTTTTACCCCTACTCGCTTGCGGACCTAAGAAAGGCGGCTCGAATGCCTCATCCACGAAGAATGGCGTTAGATAAAGTTCAAGATTTTATGACTCCTAATCCTGTCACTATTAAAAAGGACGCTAAAATCCAGGATGCCCTGGGTTTGATGCGAAAAGAATCCGTTCGACACTTACCCGTGGTCGACCATGACCAAAAACTAGTCGGCCTAGTGACCGATCGAGACATCAAATGCGCATCAGCATTCGAGCGGGCGGATCATATGACGGTCAATGACTTGATGATCTCAAAGCCCTATTGTGTTGAGTCGGTAGTTTCATTAAGAAACGTCGCCTTATATATGGCAGAAAATCGGTTTGGATGTGCGTTAGTGACTCGCGACGGTGAGCTCATCGGAATCTTTACAACTGAGGACGGACTCCGCGCTCTTGGGGAAATGCTTCAAGAATCAGAACACGAGACTGCAGCTTAGACGCACGCCTGAAACGCAGCAAAAGCCCCCCGTTAGAAAACTGAAGGTATGAGCTCCGAAAGCCTCAATCATGGGACTTTCGGAGTGATTCAGGTATGCTAAAAGCATTCGAGTCATGAATCCCACACCAAAGCTCCTCATCAGTTTAGGATTGTTTTTAATCGCAGTTGGCATTTACTTGCAGTACGGTTCGAAGGTTTTACCTTTAGGACGATTGCCAGGTGATATTGCCATCGAACGGGAGAATTTTCGTTTTTACTTCCCTATCACGACCTGTCTCTTGATCAGCTTGGCTCTCCAACTTCTTTTCAAACTCAGTCAGTACTTTAAACGCTGATTTCTGATTCGGGCCGCTCTGGCGAGGTCTTTGCTTCTCATAAAAAGAATCGAAAGATGAGGGCACCCGGATGCATCGACCGACGATTTTAGAACCTGGTGACGTGCGTTTTGAAGCGATTCGAGAGCGTTTAAAGCTCATCTGTTCCCATCCAGAGGCCATCGAGGTTTCAATCTCTGGAAATGCGGCTACCTTAGAAGGTGCAGCACTGGAGAACGAGGTCAACAAGATTGAAAGCGCAGTGCGTTCGGTGCCAGGAATCGACGAGATTCACAACGAGCTCTCCCTACTTTACAGCACCCCGGAACGGGCACCAGGAACTCGTGATGAATTGATTCTCAGGGGTGGGAGTAAAAAAGACTCCGTGTGGACACCCACGCAACTCTCAGACAGTCTAAGGGTTTTACTGGGAATCTCTGGGGCTTGTCTCATGTATTATGGAGTCCGCAAGAGGGACTTTGCAGGATTGCTGGCCTCAGGAATTGGTCTGGGGGCGTTGATCAGGGCAGTTACTAACTTAGATACGGTTCGATTGTTTGAAATGACACTCCATCCAAAGGTCTCGCTGTATCGAGAACTAGTGGTCGATGCTCCGATCGAGGTGGTTTTCAATTTTTGGAGTCACTTCGAAAATTACCCAAGATTCATGTCTTACGTCAAAGCAGTCCAGGTCAATGACCAAGGGGGATTCACCTGGACGATGGAAGGACCTGCAGGAGTCCCCATTCGATGGGACTCACAGATCAAAGAAATGATCCCCTGCCAGCTCATCTCGTGGGAGAGTTGTCCAGATGCCCTGATGATTAATCAGGGCGCAATTAGTTTTCGAAGCCTCAAAAAAGGCTGCGCAACTCGACTTCAAGTTCAACTCTCCTATGCACCTCCCGGAGGATCCTTGGGGTGGGAGGCAATTCGAATTCTAGGATTTGATCCACGTGCAAAAATTGATTCCGACCTTTTGATCATGAAGGCATTGATTGAAAAAGAGAAAAAATAGTATCCTCTCGCTGGAGTTGGGCTCTCACTCACCTCGAACCAGAGCTCGAATTGAGTGAGCAAGAGCCTCCAACATGAACTATCTCTTACGTCGCTGCTTCTTATTTCCGCCGAATAATTGTTCCACAGCCTTGTCTCGAAGACGTCGATACTTACTTTCAGACATCTCACTTACATTCATTTCAATGTCAGGTACGATGCCATTGTTCTCAATATATTCGGCCAATTCTGCTTTTCCATTCTTAACGACCCGCCGAATAATTAAAGACTCAGTTTGACGGAGCGCAAGATGACTATTAGGGGCCTGATAGTGCGTGACCACATTACCACCGGCACCCATGGTACGAGAACCAATCACCTTGGCTAAGTGATTATCCTGAAGAATCCCGGCAAAGATATCGCACATGGAGGCGCACATTTCGTTCACCATCAAGATGACGTTCATCTTTTCGGGCATCTCTTCGTTTGGCTGCAATTCGAACGGAATGAGGATGTCAGCGTTGACCGGGGTAGAAAGTCGCATGCCCTTCTTATCTTCATCGACAAGCTGCGTATGGACTCGACGTGCAAGCTCTCGCTCAGCATCGGATGGACCCTCTAAACTGAGTCCTTCGAATTGATTCATCCAGGATTGACTATTTCTAAACTGGATGCCCGGCATTTCTACTTTCTCAGGAGAAAGAGCCTGAGCTAACTTCATTCCCAGCGCGAGAGACCCACCCCCGTTATTCACGGAATCAATGATCAAGTCACTCACTCCGATAAATGCAAGATGATCCAAGGTATCCTTGAACTCTTTCACTACGTCGGCTGTCTTCGCCTTAGGAGAAAAGGTATCCAAATAGAGAGTTGCAACCAGCTTCACTCGGTTATCCTTGACCTCTTGGGAGATATAGGTCGGATAGGTCGCGTCGTCCTTGGTAATCCAACGAACTTCTGGAGAAATGGATCTCAGTTTCTTGAATTTTTCAAGAGGGGTCTGTGCCGGATTGACTGGCAAGCCCTTCGCATCGACCGTCACGTCTGAAGTCCAACTTTCAATTTGATCGGGGATATAAAACGTATCTAAGAAAGCCAAGCGAGTGCGATCTAAGAGTTGACGAGTCATCCCCATTGGATTTTGGAAGCTTCCATCGAAGTTTCGAAAACCAATGTAGGACAAGACTCCGTCACCGGGATCCTTGAATGCGAGAAATCCAGCTTTGCCTTCGTCCGAGTCGTCAGCCTCTTCAGCAGATGAGACTACGCTGGTAGCATCTTTTTGTTCTTTTTTGAAATCATAGAGATCTTTTACGATCCATGGAACTGTG
>CANHSO010000102.1 GCA_947463705.1 Bacteriovoracaceae bacterium | reverse complement strand
CCCCGACCCGATGATGAGTGCACTGATGGAGATGCTGAATCGAGCAAAAACTCCTGAAGAGCGATCAGCGGCACAGACGGCAATTCTGAATTTTCAGAAAAATTCGGCTGCTGATGCGGACGTTTTTCATCAAAAAACGCCGATGAATTTGTTCGAAATTGTTTCAAAAAAAATTCTTTCTGTTTCGGGTCGAATTAATTAATTCAGCGGCGCGAGATCGAGATAACGACTCTTCTGGGCGTGCCCGTTGCGAGTGTTGGGGCCTGAGAGTTCATAGACCGCGCCGATGAGCGAGGTTGAACGGTATTCATCAATTTTTTCGACAGATCCGTCTAAAAGCGAGGTCTTACCCAATCCCTGCGGGATGTCCAGAACATAGCTAGGTAAAGCAGGTCCCGAGACCCTGCCCCGTAATTCTCTCATGAGATCTTGCCCTTGTTGGACCGACACGCGGAAGTGAAAAGTCCCAGGGGTCCAGTCGGGGTGATGCAAGTAAAAAGGGATGACCCCGTTTTCATAAAGAGATTGAAAAAGAACTTGGAGAGTAGGTAGCGATGCATTCACGCCCCTCATGAGAACGCATTGGTTTAAAAGTGTGACTCCTGCTTGGCGGAGGAGTTTTAGCTTTTTCCGGGCCAGTTCGGTGAGTTCCTTAGGGTGATTAAAATGACTGACTAGGGTGATGCTGAAGCCCCAGTTCTGCTTGAGTACTCGGAGAAGGCTCTCACTGAATCGGCTGGGGAGCGTTACGGCCATTCGAGAGTGGATTCGGATCACACGAACTGAGGGGACTTGATCGACTTGGCGAAAAACCCGCTCAAGCATTGAGTCTGTGAGAGAGAGTGGGTCGCCTCCTGTTAAGATGAGCTCAGAGATTTCAGAATGATCTTGAAGATAATCGAAAGCTGGCTGTAATCCACCTTCGTACAGAGTTCGACTTTCATCATTGAGGTGAGATTTTCTGAAGCAAAACCGACAATACACCGCGCACATCGACGACAGGTGCAAGATGGCCCTTTGTGGGTAGCGATGAGTGAGTCTAGGAGCTGCTTGTAAATTCAGGTCTCCAATTGGATCAGGGTGCCAGGGCTCAGTACGACCGTAGATTTTCTGACTCCACTGGCTTGCCCATTCCGGTAACTCAGGGTCAACCTCTCCAAGGCTAGGAATAGCCTGCTTTCGGATCGGACAATCAGGTGAATTTTCAATGAGTTGAGCGTAGTACGGGGTGATTCTTAGTTTGAAATCCTGAGTGATTGCCTCGAGGCGCTGAGCTTCGTCAGTAGTAATGAGTCCCCGTTCCACCAAGTCGCGTGCACTGGTCGAAGACGTGAGGAGTTCCTTTTTCCAATCCTCGAGGCATTTTGTATCCTCTGGATGGCTTTCAGGTGTGGAGTAGGCGGTTTTCAGCATTGTCCCCTTTTTAGAAGAAATTCTCAGTTTTGTCACGGGTTCGTGCTACCTTCGACGTTATGTTGCACGATCTGCTGAAGGTTTGGTTTCATTGGGTAGAGGTCTGGGGTTATTGGGGAGTTTTCTTTTTGATGGCCATGGAAAGTTCCATCATCCCGGTGCCTTCAGAGGTGGTTATGCCGCCGGCCGCTTTTTGGGCGGCGCAAGGGCGAATGAGTTTCGCTGGTGTAGTGTTAGCTGGTACAGCAGGCAGCTATTTTGGATCCATCGTCAGTTATTGGGCTTCGCGCTGGATTGGTGAAGCGGTTCTGACTCGGTATGGAAAACGGTTTGGGATTTCTCAAGAAAAGCTGAACTTTGCACAAACCTGGGTCAAGCAGTTCGGTTCCTTTGGAATTTTCACAGCCCGACTTCTTCCTGTGGTCAGGCATTTGATCTCAATCCCAGCGGGTTTTTTGAAAATGCCCGTGAGCGCATTTAGCATGGCAACCACCTTGGGTGCTGGGCTCTGGTGTTTTGTTTTGGCTTGGCTGGGTCAAGAAGCGATTGGGTCAAATCCTGAAGTGTTGCAATCCCCTGAAGCAATGGTGATTGTGATTAAGGCGAAGATGCACTGGTTCATGGGAGGTGTCATCCTGTTGATCGCGCTTTATGGAGTGATGCTCCTGATGAAGAAGAGGCTTCGTAAGCCGGATTATTCTTTTTAGTTTTTGTTTAAAACGTGTTTTTTCTTTCATGGTCTCGAATGGCACCTGGGTTGCACATCTGGAGTGCGACAACCAAATCCATTTTAATTCAAGGAGATGATCATGAAACGCATCGTTACGTCTTCTCTCATGCTTGGCGCTCTTGCATTGGCTCTTGCTAACGTCGCACCCGTTCACGCTGATGAATACACCAGTTCAAATGCGGGACAAAAGGCCGGACAAAAGGCTGGTCAAGCCGGACAAAAAGCCGGACAGAAAGCCGGTCAAGCTGGCCAAAAAGCCGGACAGAAAGCCGGTCAAGCTGGCCAAAAAGCTGGACAGAAAGCTGGTCAAGCTGGTCAAAAGGCTGGACAGAAAGCTGGCCAAAAAGCTGGACAGAAAGCCGGTCAAAAGGCTGGACAGAAGGCTGGACAGAAAGCTAGTCAGAAGCTTTAATTGGTTCGCGTAGGCTGATTCGTAGTGCGCTTCTCGTTTGAAGTAGGTCAAGAGGGGGTGGCCTTCGAGCTTCTCCCTCTTGATTGTTTTTGTTTGATGGTCAGACGATAGCATTTGAATGCGGACTCGAACTTTCCAGTTTTGATATTCTACCGCAACGCAGCAATTGAATTGCAGTCGTTTTTTTAAAATGCATTGATTCTCGTGAGAGGATGCTGTTAGCTTGTGTCTGGAGGAAGGAGCTTTTCGATGGAAAGTGAATTCACCAAGAAGAAAGCGCTGTGGCTCTGGGAAGAGGGTCAAAGGTATCATGAGTCGGGCGATTTGCCTCGGGCAATTGCACTCTACTCTCAGTCCATTAATTTATATCCGACGGCCGAATCGTATACATTTCGAGGCTGGGCCTATAGTTTTCAAGGAAGAATAGAAGATGCTATCAGCGAATGCAAAAAGGCAATCGCGGTAGATCCGAGCTTTGGAAATGCCTACAATGATATCGGTTCTTATCTGATTGCTCAGGGAAAAATTGAAGAAGCGGAGGAATGGCTCCAAAAGGCCAAAGGTGCGTCTCGATACGAATTGAAACACCTGCCTTATATGAATTTGGGACGAATCTACGCTGTTCGAGGATTACTCGTTCAAGCCATTCGAGAGTTTGAAAAAGCACTTGAGTATGCGCCGGGCGAGCAAACCTGTGTGGCTGCACTGAGTTACTTGCAGCGTTCTCTCCACTGATGCAAGGCTGAGAGCTCGAGTTGGCAATGCCGAAGTTCAAAGAAAAATTCTACGCGGGGGTGATGGGGTACCCAGTTTCGCACTCCTGGTCCCCGCGTATTTTTTCCCATCTATCGCGGATCTTGGATCATCCCTTTGACTATCGACTGATTGAAGTCGAACCTAAAAACCTTGAAAAATCAATCCAGGCCATCCGAGCTTTTCAGTGGGTTCAGGGATGGAACGTGACCATTCCCTACAAAGAAGAGCTTTTTAGCCGGGTCGATCGACTGTCTCCCGAGGCTCAGGCTGTGGGAGCCATTAATGTGGTGCATTTGAGTCGCGATGGATTACTTTGGGGTCATAATACCGATGTTTTTGGGGTGCTCAAAACCTTGGAGGAACAAAAACTTAAAATTTGCGGGAAACCTTCTGTGATCTTCGGTGCGGGGGGTGCAGCTTTGGCGGTGGGTTATGTCTTGGGTAAGCTCAAGGCCTCGCAGGTATGGATGGTGAATCGCACTGCTGCTCGGGCGACACTGCAAGCCAAGCGGTTGCAGAAATTATTTCCATTCACTATTTTCCATTCTGCCACGGAGGTTCCAGCTCAATTCGAGGCTCCGCCGGCCCTCTATGTGAACTCGACTCCGCTCGGGATGCAAGGGTTCCCGCGGAAGTCGTTGCTCCCTAAAAAAACTCAAGGAGACGCGTTCGCATTTGACCTGGTGTATCGCCCTGCGAATACCCCATTTCTTCGAGCGGCTCAAAAGCAGGGTCTGCCTCATGTCGGGGGGGTAGATATGCTTTTGTGGCAAGCGCTAGCCAGTTGGGAAATTTGGGTAGGGAAAATTCCTCAAATTCAAAAAGTCAAAGATGAGCTCAAGCAAGAGTTCGTGACTCGTTGACGCAGCCGGTATACACTTAAAGGACGTATGAGTCTTCGTTTTCTCACCGCAGGTGAGTCCCACGGAAAAGCGCTTATGGGTATTATTGAGGGCGTCCCTGCCGGACTCTCACTGGTGCATGCCGATCTCCAAAAACACCTCCGACGGAGAAAGTTGGGATACGGTCGTGGATCACGCCAAAAGATTGAAACCGATGAAGTTCAAATCCTGACCGGAGTGAGGCACGGAAAAACTCTGGGCAGCCCGATTGGTCTATTGATTGAAAATCGCGATTGGATCTCGTGGCAGGATGTGATGGCGGTCGAGCCCACGGAAGTTCAGGATCCAGATCAGAAGCGAGCGCGTGCTCGAGAGATTTCTGTTCCGCGTCCGGGGCACGCAGACTGGGCTGGTGGCGTGAAGTATCGGCATAGTGACCTTCGTAATGTGCTTGAGCGATCCAGTGCCCGTGAGACTGCTATGCGAGTTGCTTTGGGTAGTATCGCGACCCAGTTTTTAAATGAACTTGGGATTCACATTGGCAGTCGAGTGGTTGAAATTGGGAAAATCAGAGACGATGCGCCGATAGAAGTCCCCATTCATGAACTCAATACTCAGTGTGACGCCTCACCGGTCCGGTGTTTAGGGAGTGAAGCAACTCAAAAAATGATTCAAGCGATTGAAGAAGCAAAAAAAGCCGGCGACACTTTAGGCGGGGTTTTTGAGGTCTGCGCGAGCGGGGTCCCGGTCGGTTTGGGGAGCTACTCTCAATGGGATCGTCGACTCGAAGCAGAAATTGGTCGAGCATTCTTGAGCCTCAACGCGATCAAGGGTGTTGAGGTGGGAATGGGATTTCAGGCTGCGAGAGCTCCAGGCTCGCAAGTTCATGATGAAATTTTTCCAGGCGCAGTCCCCGGACAAATTGAGTTTAAGACGAACCGTTCGGGTGGGATTGACGGAGGGATGAGCACAGGGCAACCCTTAGTCGTGAGGGCAGCCATGAAGCCGCTCTCCACCTTGATGAAGCCTTTGTCGTCCATTAACCTTCGCACTGGCGAAGTCACTCCTGCTCATATTGAGCGGTCGGACGTTTGTGCGGTGCCGTCAGCCGCTGTCATTGGTGAATCTCTTTTAGCCTTGGTTTTAGCTCAGTTTGTGTTGGAAAAAATGGGCGGAGACTCGATGGAGGAGGTCGTTCGGAATGTACAAAACTGGAAAAACTGGCACCTTATCTAAAAGTCGTCCCACTCGAATTTACCTGACCGGATTTATGGGGGCAGGTAAATCGACCGTGGGTCCGATTCTGGCCAAAAGTTTAGGTTGGGCATTTCAGGACACCGATCAGTGGATTGAGAAATCTACAGGTACTTCGCCGACCCAGTGGATCGCCAATGCAGGGGAGTCTGAGTTTCGCAGAGTTGAGTTTTGGGCCATTCAGGAAATCTCCAGAACCCCTGAGGTCGTGGTTGCGCTCGGAGGTGGAGCGATGGTGAGTCCTGATGTTCGAGAGTGGCTCCAGGTCCAAGGTCAGGTCATTTACCTCAAAGCAGACTTGAACTCGATTGTGGACCGACTCAGCGAAAACTTGGGGGATCGTCCGCTGATTCAAACTTTGGGAGGGCATTTAGATCACTCCATTCTGAGAAGTTTGTTTGAAAAGCGACTCAACCACTATGAAAAAGCTGATTTTTCAGTCGATACGGATTTAAAAAGTCCGAATCAAATCGCAGAAGAGCTCAATCACTGGGTCTTGCGGGAGTTTGGGCAGTGAAAACGTTTACTCTCGATCTAGGTCACGGCAAGTCTCAGATCTGGGTGGGGGAGAACCTACCTATGCGGCTCAAAAAGCTGAATCTTGGGCCGCCTACTCGTGCTTTTATGGTGGCGGACACCCGTCTGAAGCGTTCGGCTCAGTTGTGGATTGAGCAGCTCCGAAAGCAGGGATGGTCTGTTGAAGTTCGCTGGGTGCGTGCGTCGGAGAATTTAAAGTCTCTCATGCAGCTTGAACCTCTCTATCGTTGGCTCATTCAGAAAGGCGCTGATCGACATTCGGTGCTTTTCGCGATGGGTGGCGGTACCATTGGCGATGCAGTGGGTTTTTTGGCAGGAACTTACCTGCGGGGGATTCGCTGGGTGAGTGTGCCTACGACTCTGCTGGCTCAGGTCGATAGCGGATTGGGCGGAAAAACAGCAGTGAACCACCCGTTGGGTAAAAACCTGATCGGAGTCTTTCATCAACCTGACGCAGTATTATGTGATTTAGGTTTTTTGAAATCTCTCCCTGTTCGAGAGCTGATCTCGGGATTAGGTGAAATCATTAAGTACGGCATCGCACTGGATCGAAAGCTCTATGAATTTTGTGTCAAAAAAAGCTCCCACGGCTTTCTTGATTTGCTGTCGAGCCCGAAGTCGGTTGAGTCTCTGATTCTAACCTGCCTCAAGCTCAAGGCCGCAGCGGTGAAAAAAGACGAGTACGATCGCAAAGGTTTTCGCGCGGTGTTGAATTGGGGGCATACTCTAGGGCATCTTTTTGAAGCCGAAACGGGCTACGATTATTTTCGACACGGAGAGGCTGTGATCTGGGGGATGCGAGGAGCAGTTTACCTCTCGGTGCTTCAAGGATTGTTGCCAGAAAGAGATGCCGCTCAAATTGAAAAGTTCCTGAGTCGGCTGCCCGTCCCCAAATTGAAGCGGCCCAGCGGATTTGCCAAGCGGTGGCGTCAGCTTACTCATGATAAAAAGTCCAAAGGGGGCAGTCCAAAATTTGTTTTACTCCGAGGAATCGGTCTTGCTGTTTCAGATCAAAAAGTGAGCCCCAACCAGGTCAAAGAGACCTTAGCTTGGTTGCATCAGCAGAAAAGTGGGGTTAAGTGAAACTGAAAATCTTAATTTTGAATGGACCTAACCTAAACCTTTTGGGAGAGCGAGATCCTGAGGTGTATGGTGCTCTATCCTTGAGCGAGATCAATCGTCGTCTTAGGATTTCAGCCGATGAACTGGACGTGAATTTGAAATTTTTTCAGTCCAATTCTGAGGGCGAGTTGATTGACCTACTTCATCAGCATCGAAAAACAGTTCAGGGCGTAGTTTTCAATCCGGGAGCCTACACTCACTATTCTTATGCAATTCGAGATGCGATTTCAGCCATCCAGATTCCTGTCGTTGAAGTGCATCTTTCAGACATTAAAAAGCGAGAGTCTTTTCGTCGTAAGTCTGTCCTAGCTCCAGTGTGCCTGGATCAAATTTCAGGCTTGGGGTGGATGTCCTATCTTGAGGGATTAAAGCGCTTGGTCGCTGAGCTTCGCGGTAAAACTGGTCTTCGGCAGGGGCGGAAATCTAAACTGCTGCTCAGTCTGATTGCTGGTATGATGAGCCTTTTTTTGGGGCGAGAGTCTTATGCATTTAATATGGACGTCATTGCGGGTTACGGAATGCCTGGTGCTGGAGTTACTGGATCGGGGTACACCGGTGGTAGTGGAAGTCAAAATTTAGCCTACGGAATTCAGTTTAATGCTTGGGCTTCGAGGCGATTGAGTGTTCAATTTGGCACCCTCTATAGTCCTCGCGGATTTTCAGTGACCAATAGTGGAGT
>CANHSO010000101.1 GCA_947463705.1 Bacteriovoracaceae bacterium | reverse complement strand
TAAACCTGGGTCATGCCAGCCTTAACTCCTAGAATACCACCAAGACCCTGAGTCAAGGCAATTCGCTCTAGAGAGGCCAAATCTTTCGATGCACTTGCAGCTACTGCTGCTTGTGCTCCTGGCTGTTGTTCCATAATTTTACTCCAAGACGCTTTTCGTCTTTCGTATTTTCGCTTTTCACGATTCCATCATCACAGCATCACCGGGAAGCCGCCTAAATCAGGCCGCCGGATGCTTTCATGTGATAGTCGCCGAGCCTTCCGACTTTCTTCTTGGGAATGCCACTAGGGCAATGCAAAAAGAAGTATCGAACTACTCCAGTGATCTCATTCGCGCTTCATGCGCAAGCTCCGAGGATTCAAAGACTCGAAATCTAATCCTACGATTAGGATTTAATTTCTACGTCAACACCTGCAGAAAGATCTAGCTTCATCAAAGAATCAACTGTTTGTTGAGTTGGCTCCAGGATATCTAACAACCGCTTGTGAGTTCGAACTTCGAACTGTTCGCGGGATTTCTTGTCTACATGAGGAGACCGCAAAACGCAATATTTATTAATCACAGTTGGCAAAGGAATTGGGCCACGAACAGTAGCTCCAGTTCTTTTAGCTGTATTTACGATTTCCCAGACCGATTGGTCGAGGACGCGATGATCAAATGCTTTCAATTTAATTCGGATTTTGTGTTCCATTGTATCTCCACATCTTGGGTTTGTGCTCAGTAGTTCCCTTACCTGGGATGTGTGCCGAGGTAAGCAATCTAATCTGAACTCGTCTAAAGGGCGTGACCATAAAATAGGAGACGTTCGAATTCAAGTTAAAACTTGCTCGTCGCGCCACAAATTACATTCCTCCACCAGAAAAACTAGGCCAGATACCCGATTTCGGGAGCAATTTCGTTTTAGTATAAATAAAAAGACCCTAAGCGATGGCCTAGAGTCTTTTTTGATCTATTATCCAGTTTAAGCCTTTTATTACTCTGCCTGCTCTGTCGGTGCCTGATTTGCTCCGGCAGCTGTACCAGACTGTTGCTTTTTACGAGGTGCAGCCTTGCCGGCCTCGACTTCGCCTGAAGCACTTGCTGCAGGCATAGCCTCGACTGCACCCGCCATTCCAGCTGCCTCAGAGGTACCTGATTGCTGCGGAGGTGACGAGGGTTTCACCGCTGGAGCACTCCGCTCCGCTTCAACGTTAGTCGTGGCCCCCGGTGCGCCACCCGCGCTCGAGGTTTCGACGCTACCCGAATCAGCAACTACCCACGAGGCCAGAGACAAAACCGAAACCAGCATAAAACCGATGATTTTAATGGTTTTCATTTAGGAGCTCCTTTCACAAGGGGGCGAATGTTTTAGTTTCTCCTCCCGGAATGCAACCCATGAACCAACCGAGTGTGTCACCACTCGAGGCAGGAAGTGAAACCTAAACCCACAGAAATGCGCGATGCTCCCTGCAAGAATCAAAATCTTAACTTTAAATGATAATTCCGGCTTTGACTTTAATTTCGTGCTCAATTTGAGGTGGCACGGGCTCATAATGAGCAAATTCCATAGAATAGGTAGCACGACCCTGAGAAGAAGAACGAAGGGCGGTCGAATACCCAAACATGGTTGCCAGCGGGACTTCAGCCTTAATCACCTGAAGGCCGTGGCGAACTGTCATGTTAATGATCTTACCTCTTCTGCTATTGAGGTCACCAATAACGCCCCCCATGTAGTCCTCGGGGCAAATAATCTCACAAGACATGATGGGCTCAAGAATCTGAGGCTTAGCAGCCAGAGCTGCATCCCTAAATGCCATCGAAGCAGCAATCTTAAAAGCAACCTCGGAGGAGTCAACATCATGAAAAGAACCGTCCAAAAGGGTGGCCTTAATATCCGTTGCAGGATAGCCAACTAACACCCCTCCCAGCATCGACTCGTAAAGACCTTTCTCAACTGCAGGAATAAATTCCTTCGGTATCGCTCCCGCTCGAACTGAGTTCACAAAGGCAAAGCCTGAGCCCTTACCCAGAGGCTCCAGGCGAATCACACAATGTCCATACTGACCCTTGCCACCGGACTGACGAATGAACTTGCCTTCGCCTTGTGCAGCCTGCGAAATAGTTTCCTTATAGGAAACCTGAGGCTGCCCCACATTGCCTTCCACCTTAAACTCTCGCCGCATTCGATCAACGATGATTTCAAGATGCAGTTCTCCCATTCCACTAATCAAAGTCTGCCCAGTATCCTCATTGGACACGACACGAAAGGAAGGGTCTTCCATGGCTAGTTTTTGGAGAGCATTCGCCAATTTTTCTTCATCCGCTTTAGTCTTCGGCTCGATCGCAATCGAGATCACAGGCTCTGGAAACTCCATTTTTTCAAGCAAGATGGGCTGAGCCTCGTTACACAGGGTATCTCCAGTGGTAGTAAACCTAAGACCAACGGCAGCAGCAATGTCTCCTGCCCTGACTTCAGATATGTCTTCTCGTTTATTCGCGTGCATCTGCAGGAGTCGCCCCAGACGCTCACGCTTTCCTTTTGCAGGATTGTAAACCATTACGCCTGACTGAATTTGACCTGAATAAACTCGAAAGTAGGTCAACTGACCCACAAAGGGATCATTCATAATTTTAAAAGCCAAGGCCGAAAACGGCTCATCAAGGTCACATTTTCGGGTGAGCACTTGGGTCTCATCCTCAAGAGCTTTACCTTCCACCGGGGGCTTATCCAACGGTGAAGGTAAGTAATCCACGATGGCGTCGAGCATCGGCTGAACGCCCTTATTCTTGAAGCTCGCGCCGCACACAATGGGCACCAGCTTCATTGACAAGCACCCTTTACGGAGCGCACTTCGAATCTCTGCCGTGCCAATCGGTTGACCGCCCAAATACAAATCAGCAAGAGCCTCATCACACTCGGCCGCAGCCTCAATCATTTTTTCTCGGTAATTCTGAGACTCTTCGCGCAAATTTTCGGGAATTTCTACCGCTTCAAACTTCGAGCCAAGATCCTCGGAGTGCCAGAGGAGAGCTTTCATCTCGATGAGGTCAATAACACCCTGGAACGTGTCTTCACTCCCCCATGGAATCTGAATCGCCACAGGGTTAGCCTTCAAGCGCTCTCTTACCTGATTCAAAACCTCGAAGAAGTCCGCACCTACGCGGTCCATCTTATTAACAAAGGCAATTCTTGGGACGTGATATCGATCGGCCTGACGCCACACCGTCTCAGACTGGGGCTCAACGCCTCCTACAGCACAGAAAACAGCAACTGCACCATCGAGGACGCGCAAAGAGCGCTCTACCTCGATGGTGAAGTCAACGTGACCTGGTGTGTCGATGATATTGATGCGATGTTCTTTCCAAAAGGAAGTCGTCGCAGCAGAAGTAATCGTAATACCACGCTCCTGCTCTTGCGGCATCCAATCCATTACCGTAGTTCCTTCGTGAACTTCCCCTAGCTTGTGGGTCTTACCGGTGTAGTATAGGATTCGCTCGGTGGTCGTGGTTTTACCAGCATCAATGTGAGCCATGATGCCGATATTACGAGTTTTTTTAAGCTGATCTATCACCATCTATAGTGAGCAAATGCCTTATTGGCTTCCGCCATTTTGTGAACATCTTCACGCTTTTTCATTGCGCCGCCGCGGCCGTTAGCTGCTTCGATCATTTCAGCAGCCAAACGCTCTGCCATGGAATGCTCTGGACGACCACGAGCCGACTCAATCAACCAACGAGAAGCCAATGACTGACGTCGGGCTGGCTTAACTTCAATAGGGACCTGATAGGTTGCGCCGCCAACACGTCGAGATTTAACTTCGAGGAGAGGCTTCACATTTTCCAAGGCTTTCTTGAAAAGCTTCAGACCATCTTCACCGGTACGATTCTGCATGACGTCGACGCAGCCATAGAAAATGGATTCTGCAGTGGATTTTTTACCTTCCTGAAGCAAGCTGCTAACAAACTTAGCGACGACAACGTCGTTAAACTTAGGATCAGGGAGGATTTCGCGCTTTCTAACAAATTTCTTACGGCCCATTTGTATTTTTCCTTATTCTACTCAAATAGATTCTTAATTACTTGCCCGCTGGAGCTGCGCCGGCTGCAACCTTTTTAGCGCCGTACTTAGAACGACTCTGCTTACGATTTGCAACACCTTGGGCGTCCAAAGTTCCGCGTACGGTGTGGTAACGAACCCCTGGAAGGTCCTTCACACGGCCGCCGCGAATCAACACGATGGAGTGCTCTTGAAGGTTGTGGCCAATCCCTGGAATGTAGGAGGTCACTTCGTACCCATTGGTCAATCGAACACGGCATACCTTCCGGAGAGCTGAATTTGGCTTCTTAGGAGTGGTGGTATAAACGCGGGTACAAACGCCGCGGCGTTGTGGGCAGCTCTCTAGAGCAGGAGACTTGGTCTTCCAAAGCTTATTTGTGCGGCCCTTTCGAATGAGCTGATTAATAGTGGGCATGAACTACTTTTCCTTTCCTGTCGGTCTTTATTTAACCGATCTCAAACAATCTACAAACCATGCCTTAAGCATTGGCCATGTTGAGGCTTCAAAACTTTTTATTTGCATCCCCGGGCACAGCCTTAATCGGCCTTACATGGAGAACTGCATCGCCTTTGTTAAACTATGACGACCCAAGAGTCAACCCTTGAGGTGCAAAGGAGTGCGAAAATAGTCGTTTTAAGGGATGGGGTCAAGGGTAATCTTTGCGACGAGCCCTATCGCCGAAGCTAGATTCGGCTATTCTAGGAACCGCGAATCTCAAATGCGGAAACGAAGGAGAACTAGCCCCATTTGAAACCGCTACTAGACTTAGTGCTTCACAGCACCAGGAGTTTCGGCTCGAGGCTCTTCGTGCGCCAACTCTTTAGGAGAAACTGCCCCGATTGGCAATTCTGCAGTTTTTGGTGCAAGGAATTCGGTCGGGTTTTCCAACTGGAGCGCAAGACGCAAAACCTCATCGGCGTGCTCAACAGGGACAATTTCCATACCTGACTTGATTTCAATCGGCACCTTTTTCAAATCAGGCACATTCCCCTTAGGAATGAGCACGATCTTGATGTTTCCGACTTTGGCAGCAAGAAGCTTCTCCTTGAGACCTCCGATAGGCAGAACTCGACCACGCAGAGTAATTTCCCCGGTCATGGCGACTTCCTTTTTCACAGGTGCCTTAACTAGAGCACTCGTGATTGCAGTGGCCATGGTAATTCCAGCAGACGGGCCGTCTTTCGGAACAGCTCCTTCGGGAACATGGAGATGAATATCAATCGCTTGATAAAAGTCTTTATCCAGTCCCAAAGCTGTCGCACGCGAACGAACATAACTCATTGCGGTTGCTGCAGACTCCTGCATCACTTCGCCGAGTTTACCCGTGATTTTCACCTGCCCCTTGCCCGGCACTACACTCACTTCGATCTGAAGAAGATCCCCGCCGGCCTCAGTGTATGCAAGACCGTTAGTGAGACCAATTTCATTCTGCTCCTCAGCCTTACTCACGAGGTACTTCGGAGGCCCGAGCATTTCCTCGAGATCGGCTTCACTCACTCGAATGAGATTCTTCACAGCTTGAGAGGACCGTGCTTTAGACTGAACCATGGAAGAAGCTGCTTTTGCTGCGGCGGTCTTGGATCGCGACTTAAGGGTAGGCAGAGCCTGTGCCGAAGTCAGATCAACGCTAGCACCTAGGTGCTTATCATTGCGCCTTTCGACAATCTGTTTCGCCACTTTTCGACAAATGGTAGCAACTAGCCGCTCCAGATTTCTAACACCCGCTTCACGAGTATAGCTGCGAATGATTCCGTGAATCGCATCCTCAGTGATTTCAATATCACCTTCAGTCAGACCATGAGCCTCCATCTGCTTAGAAACTAGGTACTTCTTAACAATGTTGAATTTCTCAACCTCGGTATAGCCTGAGATCGAGATCACTTCCATACGATCCAGCAGAGGCTTAGGAATCGAATGAAGGGAGTTAGCAGTCAAAATGAACATCACCTTGGAGAGATCATAATCAACTTCCAGATAATGATCGCCAAATGCGACGTTCTGCTCCGGATCGAGTACTTCAAGAAGTGCAGAAGATGGATCTCCACGGAAATCCATGCTCATTTTATCGACTTCATCAAAAAGAAAAACTGGATTAGAGGAGCCTGCCTTCTTCAGAGACTGAATGACCTTACCAGGAAGTGCACCGACATAAGTTCTTCTATGGCCACGAATCTCAGCCTCATCTCGAACGCCGCCCAGCGAACAGCGGACAAACTTCTTATTCAAAGATTTAGCAATAGATTTTGCCAAGGAAGTTTTGCCTACGCCGGGAGGGCCGGCCAAACAAAGAATTTGCCCCTTGGAGTTCTCAGTTAAAACTCGAACTGCCAAATATTCGAGAATTCGTTCTTTAACTTCCTCAAGCCCATAGTGATCCTCCTCGAGGACCTCGTGAGCCACTTGAATGTCGTTGCGATCTTGGGTGTGCTCGTTCCAAGGCAGAGTAATGAGCCAATCAATGTAGTTGCGTACCACGGTCGCTTCGGCCGACATGGGCGACATCATCTTGAGTTTTTTAAGCTCGCGAGTCGCCTTGTCCTTCGCCTCTTTACTCATGGCCTTGGAGCGGATCTGCTTTTCGATCGCCTGCAGCTCAGCTTTGAACTCGTCTTTTTCGCCAAGTTCTTTTTGAATGGCCTGCATCTGTTCGTTTAGATAGTACTCCTTTTGCGAACGCTCCATCTGCTTTTTCACGCGAGAGCGGATTCGGCGCTCGACTTGGAGAATTTCAATTTCGCCCTGCATGAGCTGCAAAAGTTTTTCCAGCCGCTTGGTTGGATCCTGAACCTCGAGAATCTCCTGCTTGTCCTCGAGCTTGAGATTAAGATGAGCTACAATCAAATCTGCAAGTCGAGAAGGATCTTCAATCGTGTTGACGCTCATCAACATTTCAGGAGGAATTCTCTTATTCAGTTTGACGTAGTTTTCGAATGTGCCCTTCAGCGAACGCACCAAGGCCTCGAGCTCAACCGTGCTTTCCATCACATCGGCCAACTCTTCTACCTCAGCTTCAATCATCCGATCACCCTCGTGATACTGGACAATCCGGGCTCGCCGTTTTCCTTCAATGAGAACTTTCACAGTGTTATCAGGCAGACGTAAAATCTGCAAAATAGTCCCTAACGTACCAACCGTGAAAATATCCTGCTCGCCCGGACTCACGGTTGTCGCTTGTCTTTGAGCCACCAAAAAAAGCTCAACTTTTTTATTAACGCACTCTTCTAATGCGTTAATCGACTTTTCCCGTCCTACAAAGAGTGGAACCACCATGTGAGGGAATATAATCACATCCCTAAGAGGGAGAAGTGGGACCTTGATTTTAGCCGATTTCCTATCCTTATCGTTTTTAGAATGGCTCATGAGTTCCTCTCCCCAGTTTTGAATAAAAAATTAACAGACAGAACCAGTATCAGAGCAGAAAATCGCTCAACAATCAAAACGATTTATTGGTACTTCAACTCAAAGCCAGGATCAAGCACTCTCAGCACTTGTTGCCGCAGGTAAATTCTTGGAGGCTTCTGTACCATCTGCCAAAAGCATGACCGGACGCTCGCCCTTAAGAACCACATTCTTAGTGACGATGCACTTCTTTACATTGTTTCGACCAGGGAGTTCGTACATTACTTCTAGCATAGATTGCTCAAGAATCGCCCGAAGCCCACGCGCCCCAGTATTACGCTTGATTGCTTCTTTTGCAATTGCTTCTAAAGCATCTGGCTCAAACTCCAAAGTCACATCGTCGTATTCAAAGAGTTTTGCATACTGTTTAGTGAGCGCATTCTTTGGTCTAGTCAGAATCTCTACGAGGG
>CANHSO010000100.1 GCA_947463705.1 Bacteriovoracaceae bacterium | reverse complement strand
TACCGGGAGGTTAGGCATTTGGCCCGAATAGGTTGATGCAGCCGAAGCTTGTGGCAGCGTTGCCGCATAGGAAAAAGACGCATCACTCGGGCCGATTCGGCTTCCGAAAGGGCGAGCCGCTGAGTAGGCCGTTAAGTCAACGTCACCAAAGGGTGAAAAGAGGATTTTAGCTTTACCTCTCAGTCGGACGGCGTAGTAAGTGAGCGCTTTGGGGTCTTTCGAAACACCTAAAGTCAGTTGTTGGGGAATTGAAACTGGAACTTGGCGGGCCATACAGTCGGCTCCATCTGGATTGGGTGTAACCTCCATGTCAATTGCCCAGGTATCAAATTTTGAGCTCAACTCGTTTAACACCAGTTGTGTTGGGCTTTGGAGCTCATCCATGAAGACCTGATCGCTTGGAAAAGTGTGGTTGCCTAAAGTATAATAGGCGGACAGGAAAGCTTGAATGGATCTCTCTTTACTAGGTGGGTCTGTGCTGTTGAGGAGGCCCTGAACCCTATCGTAATTCAGTCCCTGTATGGGGGCTTGGTTCACGTAAGTTTGCAGAGTTTCAATTCGAAATTTGAGGATGATCTCTCTGGGGACAATGCCAATCCCTTGGACTAGGCCTACCAGTATTCTGCTGACGTTAGGGATGATTTTCGGAACGCTGGCAATGGCTCGAGTTGCCCTTTCCATGGTGTGGTCCGCATTGTAAAGCCAGTAATAATTGAGAATCTTATTGGTGAATGCGATCCCGGTGCAGTTGCTCTGTCGGATGGCCTCGATTTGCTGGAGCTGCTCTCTTAAAGTTTCGTTAATTCCATCGAGCGGAGCTGGGGGAGGGATGGAGATCTTCGGAAGTGAAATCAGTCGGCAGTAATTATCACTGCTGCTGCCAATCGCCACGCAAGTTACGGGGACTCGGTAATTGGTTGTGACGCCTGAACCTGGATCGACTTGGATATACGACATTGGCCCAGTTCCGCCACTTTTTGGAAAGCTGTCTTTAGACATGTTTCCCAGGACATAGATGCGGAACAGAAACTTTTTCCACTGCCTGCGCATCTCATAGTTGAGGTAAGAAATATGGGTGAGCTGCCGTGCCTGGACCCCTGCGCCGGCATAGGCTGCTAAGTCAGCTGCATTTTGCAGGTTAATTTTGGCATTGACCAGCATTCCCGTATTCACGACGAAAACAAACAGCAGAATGAAGGTGCTCATCATGACGGAGATCATCACCGAAATCTGCCCACCCCGGTTCGAGCTGGTCTTTCGATGAACTGATAAGAGTACTCGTAGGCGTTTTTCGAAGGGTGAGTGCGAGCGCATAGCTTATAACCCTGATTGTGACAAATGGATCTGAATCTGTCTATCTTTGTGAGCCGCCGAGGTGAGAGATTATGCAGAGTAGTCAGGTTTTCCGCTGTTTACGGCCACTCGAGCATTAGTTAAAAACCAACGGTTGAAAATTTCATGTATTTTTCAAGTGGTGTTTGCTACGGTTTTAACATGTTGAAACGACTGATTAAAATTGATGTTTCAAGGGGTGAGAGTTTCTTTCTGTGGGGGGCCAGGCAAACGGGTAAAACCTCCTATCTCAGAGAGGCCTTCCCCGGGGCGGTTCGTTTCGATTTACTTGAGTCTAATACCTTTGCTCAGTTCGCAGTTGCACCTCATCGACTGAGAGAGATCATCCGGGCCATGCCGACGCGCCCGAAACTGGTGATCATTGATGAGGTCCAGAAGGTGCCTGCTCTTTTGGATGAGGTTCACCTCCTGATTGAGGAGGATCAAATCTCGTTTGGGCTCTGTGGGTCAAGTGCTCGTAAGCTGAAGCGCGGTCATGCCAATCTTCTCGGTGGTCGGGCACTTCGATACGTCATGACTGGGCTCAGTGGATTTGAAATTCCTGACTTTGACTTGGTAAGACTTCTGAATACGGGATACTTGCCCCGACATTATTTAAATCAGGAGCGTTCAAAAGATTATTTATTGAGCTACGTCAGTGATTACTTGAAGGAGGAGATTGTCGCTGAAGGCCTCGTGAGAAATCTGCCTGCGTTTCATGATTTTCTTTCGGTTGCAGCTTTGAGTGATGCTGAAGTGGTCAATTTTACAACAATAGCCCGTGATGTCGGAGTCAGTAGTCAAACGATCAGGGATTATTTTGATATTTTAACCGATACTCATATTACTCATTGGCTCCAGCCTTGGCGCAAGCGTCCCAAGAGAAGAGTAGTTTCCTCGCCCAAGTTTTATTTTGATGATGTAGGGATCGTAGGCTTTCTCGCTAAGAGAAAGGGGATTGAGCCAGGATGTGAATTGTTTGGTAAGGCATTCGAAAACTGGATTTTTCATGAGCTCTTTGCATGGCAAAGTTACCGCAGCCCTCACACTGATTTGGCATTTTGGAAACTGTCAGAAAAAGTGGAGGTAGATTTCATAGTTGGAGATCTCGAGGTGGCGATTGAAGCTAAGGCGAGTCAAAAAGTTTCCACCAATCATCTGAATGGTTTGAGACAGCTCAAGGAGGAGTTTCCGCGCTGCGGGCGTAGGATCGTGGTTTGTTTAGAGTCGATACCTCGAGTGACTGATGATGGAATTGAGATTTTACCTTACTCCCAGTTTCTAAAGCTCTTGTGGGAGAGTAACTTAGCTTTATCTTGAAAATGAGTCTTCGAGTGAGGGGGAGTCTTAGCTGGTAGCCTTTTGATTCCTAAATTCGTAATTCTCTCGAACTACCCGTCGCAGCTCGCCTTCTAAAATCAGGCATCGCTGAGCCAACTCCTCTCCGTTTTTTAATGTTGAGGCGATTCTTTTTTGGGCATTTTGGAGCTAAGCTAGAGAAGGAAACGAGAACGGTACGTCATGTCTCACTGGAATATTCAGAGTCTAACAGAAACACTTTTAATCGGATCAACTTTGATAGAAGGATCTACTCTCTCCGAAGGGCAAGCCCGCGATGTTTTAGCGGGAAAGACCGTTCAAGGCCACTTCGATCCTTTCATTGACTTTTTCCGATCACGACTGAAGTAACCCCAATTATGGAACTTTCAAAATACCTGAATGAAGAAATTATTGGCAGACTAAGGAAGGAATGCGAGAGCGGAACCTTTCCAGGTGTTACATTCGAACACGCAATGCAGTTCTTTTTAACTGACGGCATCCTCCCAGAGTCTGGCGCACCTGCTAAGTCTTATCTTGCTCTGGAGGACTGGCTCAGGTCGTAAAAAACCTAAGAATGTAATTACAGAAGAGAATGAGTTGGAGATAGCATTTCATTGGCAGTCTGATCGGAACAATTGGCTTAAGTCTCTAAGTTTTAATGAGTTGAGTAGTTGATTGTATGCGGTAAAATTTACTGCTATTATTACCGCATGGTAACTAGAAAGCTGCAGGAAATTGTAAGCAAGCAGAAAAAGAGTGTCCTAATATTGGGTCCTCGGCAGGTAGGGAAATCCACATTGCTGAGGCAGCTTAAGCCAGACCTCGTGATTAATCTGGCCCGTGAAAAGGAGTTTCTTGAGCACTCAGTCCGGCCCGAGCTACTTGAAGAACTCATTGAGGGATCAAACGCCCAGCTGGTGATGGTAGATGAAGTACAAAGAATACCTACAATTTTGAATACCATCCAAGCAGTGATCGACGAGAAGAAAATTCGATTTCTGATCTCTGGATCAAGCGCACGGAAATTGAAACGAGGCCAGGCTAACCTTTTGCCGGGTCGAATGATTGCTTACTCGATGGGGGGGCTTAGTTCTCTTGAGCTAGGCGGTGAGCTCGATCTGAAGAGGTCGATGATTTATGGATTTTTGCCGGAGGTCTTTTTGGAGAAGGATCCTTCTCAAGCCAGCGATATTCTTTCCACCTATGCCGGTGTGTATCTGAAAGAAGAGATCCAGGCTGAATTGCTAGTTAGAAATATTCAGGGATTTTCAAGATTCTTGGCAGAGTTTGCGGTTCATTCTGGAAAAATTTTAGATCTTTCCAAAGTCTCGTCAAAAGCAAATGTTTCTCGAACAGGGGCTTCTCGATTTTTGGAGATTCTCGAAGAGACATTGCTCATCATCCGTTGTTCATCTTTCCGGGGAGCTGAAGACGCCGATACGGTTGCTCACCCGCGCTATTTTATGTTTGATCCAGGAGTTCTCAATGGTCTTCTAGGTGGATTCAGTTTGAGCAGAGATCGGGTTGGGATCTTATTTGAACACGCAGTGATTGCTCAAATTCAAAATAGCGCTTCGGCTACGCACACGGCTGTAGAGTTTTTTTATTTTCGAACCAGAAATGGGCTAGAAGTTGATTTTTTAGTACGTGTCAAAAATCAGCTCTGGGCGATCGAAGCAAAACTTGGACAGGTCAGCCCCGAAGACACCAAATCATTAGAGGCCTTTCGGGATTACTATCCCGCCGTTTCGGAATTAGTGGTCGTGGTACCAGATGGCTTACCGAGAAAGATGAAGAGCGGAGTTCGCGTTCTGCCTCTGACTCGACTCATGGAAGAGATGTTCACCTGAGAAGAGTCAGTTCCTAGATTTGCCTTAGGGACGGAGTCAGATTTTCGTTTTGCAACCACCACTGAATTACGATCAAAAATCTAGCTAAGTCTACTGAAAACTATAGCTTGACCTACTGAAATATTTATCGGGGACGGAGCACGTTTTCCTATCGCGACCGGGCCGTCGTGCAAAGTACGACGCAAGGGGGTGCTGGCGTTGCTGAACGCAAGTCTTGAGTCGGGGATCTCCCTCATCTGTGCAGGATCTGGGTCGCACCCTTTCTGGCATTGAATCTGCATTAACCGTCGCATGTCCGCAGGAAGCGGCTCATACTACTCCTCTCTCTCAGAGCCCCTCAGTTCGCTGAGGGGCTTTTTTTCTTTGATTCTCTTGCTCTGAGTCACTATAACAGTCACCATCACCATGGCCATTTTTCGAGAATTGCCCGTAATTGAAGCTTCAGTAAGAAACACGGATCGGTCTGATTCTGCGCGCCCCCTTTCACCTTCGAAGGCCGCCAAGATTTTAGCGTCTCGCAAACCTGATTGGTTGAGAATTCGTCCTCCAGGAGGCGAGGCTTACACTCAAATCAAGGGCTTACTGCGTGAGAAAAAGCTTCATACCGTCTGTGAAGAGGCGCACTGCCCGAATGTTTCCGAGTGCTGGGCCTCGGGAACGGCAACCTTCATGTTGGGTGGAGACACCTGCACCCGCGCCTGCCGGTTTTGTGCAGTTAAAACAGCCCGAATCCCCCCTCCGCTGGATCCCGAGGAGCCTTTTCATGTAGCCGAGAGCATCGCGACTCTTGGTCTTCATTATGTGGTTCTGACCTCCGTCGATCGGGATGATCTCAAAGATGGCGGTGCGAGCCACTTTGCGGCAACGATTCGTGAGATTAAGCGTTTAGACCCCAAAATTATTGTGGAAGCCCTCGTTCCTGACTTCAGAGGCGATCTTGAGGCGATTCAGACTCTTGTGGACTCTCGACTGGATGTTTACGCTCACAATATTGAGACAGTCGAACGGCTCCAATACCGAGTTCGAGATCCTCGTGCAGGCTATCGGCAGTCATTGGCCACTTTGAGGGCGGCAAAAACCTATGCCCAGTCCATTGGGCACCCGCTCTTTACTAAAAGCGCGATTATGCTCGGATTAGGTGAAGGCGAGGACGAGTTGGAGACAGCCTTTGACGACTTAAGAGGAGACGACATTGATGTCCTGACTCTGGGTCAATACCTGAGGCCATCGTTGCAGCATCTCCCTGTCGAAAAATATTGGAGTCCTGAGGAATTCGAGGCTTTGGGGAAAAAAGCTGAGTCCAAGGGGTTTCTCTATGTCGCTTCTGGGCCTATGGTTCGTTCCAGTTATCGGGCAGGAGAGTTTTTCATTCAGGGTGTGATTGAAAAGCGCAAGTCAAATCAAGAAATCACTAACCAAGTCAAATCATAAAAATCAACTAGAGAAACGGAGAAAAACAAATGCAATTTAAACTTCCTGAGCTGGGTGAAGGCGTCCACGAAGGTGAAATGGTCAAGTGGCGAGTCAAGCCTGGCGACGCGGTTAAGTACGATCAACCGCTATGCGAAATTATGACCGACAAGGCCACCGTGGAAATCCCGTCCGCATTTCAAGGCAAAGTGGCTGAGCTTCACGCTAAAGAAGGCGAATTGGTGCATGTAGGTCAACTTCTGCTCTCTTTTGAAGGCACTGCTGCAGCTGCAGCCAGTGTTGCATCGAGCGCCAATCACGCCGCTCCTGCAACAGCTCACGCTGCTCCTGCTCTGGCTTCCGCACCAGCGGCTGCACCCCTTGCTGCGAAAACCAGCGTGGAAGTTTTGAGTCCAGAGTCTCGAGTGCTTTCGGCCCCTTCGACTCGTCGGTTGGCTCGTGAAATGGGAGTGGATCTAAAACAGGTTTCGGGCAGTGGCCCACACGGCCGAGTGATGAAAGAAGATGTTCAAGCCTGGACCGGTACTGCTGCTCCGGCTGTAGTTCGCGGCGTTCCAAGTGGAGCCACCTTCAGAGGGAGCGAGGAGCGAGTGGCTTTTCGTGGACTTCGAAAAAAGATTTCCGAAAAAATGCGTCAATCTAAGGATCACGCAGCTCACTTCACCTATGTTGAAGAAGCAGATGCCACTGAACTCGTTCGTTTGAGAGGTCAGGCTAAAGAAATTGCTGCAAAGCAAGGCGTTAAGCTCACTTATTTGCCGTTTGTCATGAAGGCCATGGTAGCCGCTTTACGACAGTACCCGATTTTGAACTCGTCTTTGGATGAGCAAAAAAACGAGCTAGTCTATAAGCACTACTATAATATTGCTCTTTCTGTGCAGACCGAGGACGGCTTGACCGCTCCAGTGGTGAAAGACGTGGGCAATAAGTCAGTGATTGAAATCGCCAAAGATATTCAGGCGGTCGTTGAGCGCGCCCGCGCAAAGCGCCTCACCATGGACGATCTTCAAGGGAGCACCATTACTCTCACCAACGCAGGGTCGATCGGCGGGCTTTTTGCAACGCCTGTGATCAATTATCCTGAAGTGGCGATCCTGGGATTCAACAAGATCTTCAGAAAGCCTGTGGTTAAGTCTGTGAATGGCAAGGAAGAAATCGTCATTCGTGATTGGACCTATTTCTCGATCTCCCTCGATCACCGTGTGGTGGATGGGGCCATTGGTGCTGAATTCATGAAGCTCTTAATTCAGTATATTGAAAACCCAAGCCTCCTTTTGTTGGAAAGCTTCTAAGACTGAGCGGAGATTAAAATGACTCAACACACTGCAGATGTCGTAGTTTTGGGCGCTGGCCCTGCCGGATATGTTTGCGCCATTCGTTTGGCTCAACTTGGAAAAAAAGTGACCGTAATTGATCGCGCCGAAGTCGGGGGCGTTTGCCTCAACCGAGGTTGCATCCCTTCAAAGGCCCTCATTCATGCGGGCGGATTGTATGAAAAGCTCAGTCACTCGGCTGAGATCGGTATTGAAGTTCAAGGCGCAAAGGTCAATCTCCCTCAGTTGATGAAGTGGAAAGACTCCGTCGTTCAAAAACTGACGGGTGGCGTTGCAACCTTACTTAAGGCCAATGGTTGCACTTTTCTGGCTGGAGATGCTCAGTTCATCAACTCCAAAACGCTTGAGGTGAAAACGGCTTCTGGTACGACCCAGGTTGCTTTCAATCAATGTGTGATTGCAACTGGATCTCGTCCAACCTCATTGCCAGGGGTTGAGGTGGATCAAAAACAAATCCTCGACAGCACCGGAGCTTTGAATCTTCAAAAGCTACCCAAGTCCATGCTCTGCATTGGCGGCGGTTATATCGGCCTTGAGTTGGGATCATTTTACTCCAAGGTGGGCACTCAAGTGACCGTGGTTGAAGCGGGATCGCAGCTTCTGGGTGGAGTTGATCCTGAGCTCACTAAGGTGGTTGCGCGCAAACTTGAAAAG
>CANHSO010000099.1 GCA_947463705.1 Bacteriovoracaceae bacterium | reverse complement strand
CCTTAGACGCCATCAAGATCAGTCCAGTTCCGCTGATATCTTCTTTTGTTTTCTTCTGCCAAGACACCCTAGGGTAATCCTGCTGAGCTGACGCAAAAAACTCGAAAGTCCTAAAATCCATGGATTTTCCGAACGTCAATTCCGTTGGTGTTGCTGGAGAAATTCTCAGCGATCCCGTATTTTCATCTAAAATGTAAAGCCAGCTCACGTAAGGATGGCGTTTGAGGAAATCTTCCCAGCGGGTCTCAAGCGTCCTCGAAACACGTTTGAAGGTAGATATAGCAGCGCTCTTTTTTGAAAACTCCGGAACGTAAACGCTACTCAGCTCATCTTCATTTGAGTTTTGAGAAAAACACTCTTTTTTAGAGTTTACACACCGTTCAATCTCCCGAGCAGAGTCGCCGATCTCATTCTGAAACTCAGAAAAAGCGCTCTCATAAAATTGGTGAACATGGGTATGAAGCTCTTGCTGATGCTTTGAGACTCCCTCTGGATTACACCCCAATACAAACACAGGGAGAATGATGAGAGAAAAGTGGTTACTAGCAAGACTTAGCAACGAGTACTCCTGCCTCCTGGAATTCAAAGACTTAGATTCTCGCTGCATCATCGTCTCTCCCTAACTATCGCCTCAACTCACCGACTCGAGCCGATCAGACTGAATAGCCTCATAGATTCCGACAAAAAAATCATCCCAGCGGGTCGCGCAATTTTGAGCGTGCTGAAAGATCACAGGCAATTCTGCCGCCTCAACATTTTCTTTCAATGATTGTCCGGCGTCAGTTACGTGCCCTGGCTCCTGGGTTACATGAAGGTCAATCCATTTGACCCGCTTTCGCTCAGGAAGAGCGTTGAGCATCAATCGCCCGAGGTTCGAAACAATCCATAAATCAGCGAATTCAGTTGAGGCGAAGTAGCCCAGGGCTTTCAAACGATCGGTTGCGCAGGAGTGGTATTCCCTCATCATGGCTTCTGTGCTGGGAAGCAGGGTCGAATTACGGATCTGGTTCTCATCAATACCCAGCTCCCGAATTGCTTCAAAGTAGGCCCCTTCATGGGCGTCTTGAATATTTCCGTTCCCGAGTTCCTCAGAAAGAATTCGTGCAACTGCGCTCTTCTGCTCAAGTTTGGGAAGAAGAGTAATCAAATGTGCCAAGAAATCAGGGAAATAAGCGAGTAGGTGCCAGTATTGGCCAAAAATCAAGGTAAGCTCCTCACGGTTGAGCTCGAGATCTCGAGAAAAAAGAGGGCTTTTTTGAATTGCAGTTCTTCTGCTTTCCTTCAGTTGTAAGAAATTACTGTTCAGCATGAAATTCTCCTCACCACTCGATGCTTCTGAAAAGTCATTACCTGACAAATTCAATAAGCTAAGGTGTTTTACACGATCAAAATCGCATATTCAACACAAATATTATATAAAATAGACCTGGAACGAATGGGCTGGAATTGCAATCCATGTACCAATCCAAATTCTGGCACATGAATTTATTTTTATTCTTTGCGAAGATCACTCAACCTCTGGAATACTAAAGAGTTATCATTCGATTAAAAGCAGCGACTAGAGCCATTCTAGAGCCACTCCAGAGCGTTCAATCTCGGCCCCAATTCGACGTGTAGGGAAATCCCCGCAATAGTGTCGGGATTTTCCTACATTTCTGATCGAATTGAATCAAAGTGATTTTTGTGAAACTCGGTTCGGTAGGAAAAGGCTCGATAGAAATGAGACGCAGGCTAGAATTGGAAGTAACGTCAGCGCATATTGAAAGTTGCCAAGTGAATAAGCACGGACCCCATCACTGAGAACCTCTCCCGTCCACACCGAGTCGAGGAGATGACCCACTTGATGCTGAATTAAAGCCCCCGTGAGCATGACCACAGTGTTAACAATCCCGGTGACTGTGCCTGCAGTTCGAGGAGTTGAAGCTTCACTTGCACCCGTAAAACAAAGCATTTCAGCGCCAGCAAAAAAACCAAGCAAACCGATCATGATCGTGCCCTGAAGATGCGTCAAACCTGGCAAGTAAATGAAGAGAGCAAGAAGTGTCGAAATGGCGGCTGTGCTCATGACAATCAAAATTTTTCGATTCTGAAGCCAATCACTGAGCCAAGACAGAGTAAGGCTGCCTACGAGGAGCCCGATATACATCCAAGACAGCGTGTTCGCGGCGGTTTGCTTATCGACTTTGAACCGTTGAATCACAAAAGAGGGTCCCCAGAGATCCGCCAGTACCGCCAGCGAAAGGTAGACACCTAAAGCGCTGATAGCATGGGTCCAGACCACCCTATTTTTGAAAACTTCGAGAATTCGCGCTCCGAGAGAACCACCTTCCTGATCAGAATCCTGAGAGTCGACCTGCATCTGTATAGCCGACGCTCCGAGCTTCTCGAGAAAAAGAAAGTTGATGATGAAAATCATAACGCCCACGCCACTGACGAGAAAGAGGCTCTCACGCCATCCCAAGAAACTTACTAAATAGGCGAGGGGAGGACCACCATTGAGAGCTCCAATCGTACCCACTGACATCGCAAGTCCAAAAAGTGTGGCTCGACGACTCGCTGGAAAATACTGGCTGGCGATTTTACCTAAGCAAAGAAATGCAGCCGAAGATCCAATTCCTAGAATAAGGCGACCCAACTTTGCTACTTCAATCTCGCTTGAAGACGCAAAAATAAGCGTTCCCAAAATGCACAAAATAAGTGAACCAAGAACGACTTTTCGTACACCCAGATGATCAGACAAGATTCCAGACGGGATCTGAAAAATCGAGTAAAAATACATGGCAATCGCCGAAAGCGATCCAATCTGGGAAGCGTTTGTTTTAAACGCCACCATCAAATCCTCAACTAAAACACTAGGAGCCACCCTCAAGACAAATTGGTACATGTAAAATAGGGCGGCCAGCCCCCAGATCCAAAACGGGTTGAAGGTTTTTTTAAGGGATGGATCGGAGACGCAGGAATTAACGCTATTAGCACTCACGGAATCGCTCATTTATCGCTTCCCTTCAGGCAAATAGCATAGACCATTTTTAGGTCTGAGCCCAGCTTTAGCCGCTCGAACGTCCAATTTTTTCACTCGACATTGTCGCCTGCTTTTGTTAGCGGTCGCGGATATGAGTAATAAAAAGTTTGGAATGGTTTCTTTAGCATTGGCTTTTACGGTCCTTTCGGGGGGTTGTGGCAACAGCAAGATCTCATCACCCGCTGAAATTAACTCCTTAGTGAAAGAACTACAGGAAATGGCTGATCAGGGGACACTAGTCATGTGTCAAAATGAGGGGGGCGACGCTGCCTCTAAAGATGCCTCTTCTGAAGATGCTTTTGAACTCGCAGAGCTGGTTCCAGCTGAAGAGTCGGCTGGGGAGTCGATCGCTGAGGAACCTAGGGCTCCACAAATCAGCCAAATCCGTCACATTTTAAAATCTGTGAACCTTGACTTTGTGCCTCATCGCGAATGGTTTAAAGGTATCCCAGTCGGCCTTTTGAGAATGAGCAAAGAAAGTTTCCGTATCACCGGAAACAAGCTGCAGGACTCTTGGACCAACAGCACTTTGACCTGCCGCAGACTCCGAGCTAAAGCTCAGGAACCTTCAGAAAGCACCCCCATCGATCAAGGCATTCAAGCGGAAGAAAAAGTCGAATCTAAAATCGATTAATCTCTCTTAAGAGTTTTGGGGTATCCATTTGAGTGCGATACCCCAAAACTACCGGGGGGATCAGTTCATCTTTTTTAAATTCCCTTACATTGGGATCAGATTTTCTTGCCCGAGTGCAGCTTTAAACAGGTGGCCAGCAAACTCATGATCCAAACCATCTGAATTACCCAGTCCGAGTTTCGATCTCCAGCTTCGCGGAGCTTCAGGGTGAGGACCAGAAAGAATCACATTTCCCAGCCCTGCATAAGTTTGAACCACAGCGGGTTCATGGGTGTCACTGTATCGTGCAATCACACCATGAGGTAACTCAGGTAGAGTAGGACCACCCCACCAGACTACCCCTCTGAGAGTTCCTACGGAAAGGTTCAAGTCCACAAGTGCGTACTCAATTCCTTCATTCTCAAGATGGTAGTAGGGGAGGGTCTCCGAATTCAGGAGCGAAAGCCCCCACTCTGGGCCATCAGCACCTTTTAATGCCTCGGGACTTACCGCAATGAAAGCTCCTGCACAGATCCCTACGAAGCCCACACCTCGTTCATGAACAGCCTGACGAATTCGCTGTCGAGTCGAGGGCTCAAGACTCCCGCTCATTTGGCCGGCATAACCACCTGGCCATACGATCATTCCAAACTGAGACAGATCTTCGATGCTCATTCGATCGAGTTCGCGAGAGCTTACATCCTGATAAGTAATGCCCTTAGAATTTAATATTTTGATGATGGATTCAACGTCACCAAATGCGGTGGCTACTCCATTATAAATTAATGCGCCTACTCGATAATCGCGCCTTGGCCCCCCATCGGTTCGGGTCTGCGAGGGGAATGCATCATGGTTCTCAGAAAGACTGGACTTAGGGCCTGCAACAGCGCCAGCTCCAGCAGATCCACATCCAGAAAGCAATGAGAATACTACACCGAATAAAACTAATTTTGATCGTCTCAAGAGTTCCCCCTAAAAGAATCTAGTACGGGGGAATCAATAAAAGTTCCGAATCTAAAAAAAATAAAATGCCAGGAAGGTTATTTAAAACACTTCATGGCATTTTGAACTTTATTTAATTTACTTTAAAGCAAATACTGCTCAAAGCATGAGCTGAAACTAGTGAGCCAGAATTTCTAATGCAACTTTAACAAACTTTTTACGAGAAGCCTGGGAAGCAGCATGATATTTCTGGATCAATTCTTGAAGTTGGGTGTCTTTTGCAGCAAGAGCAATTGCAGACGCTCGTTCTGTCACTTTTTTCAAGATGAGAGGCTTAGAGATTTTTTTGCCCTCTGGTCCGCCTACAAAACCTTTGAAATCTGAACGGATTGCAAGGTTAGCTGCTTGCAAATCTTCTAAAGGAATATTGAGGGTCTTTGCCAAGACAGGAGCCTTTTCCCATGGAAGTGGTGCTCTACCGTGCTCAATATTCGAAATGAACTGAACAGAGCATGCGCAGTTTTTTGCGACATCAGCTAAGCCCAAACTTTTACCTAGGCGAGCCTTACGGATCAAATCACCGAGTGGACCGAACGACCTGTTATCTTTAGAACTTCCTTTTGGACGACCACGCTTCATATTTTGCATACCTCTAACTTTATGCGAGACATTTCTCGATGTTTAAAAACAAAACCTATTTAACCCAACTGGAACTTTTTTAAAAGGGAACAATCGAGATTTATTTAAAAGCAAAGGATGATCCTAAAAGGCACAGTGGGATAGGTGAGTTTACATAATATCTATTATCAGACCTAAGTGCCTGATATAATTAATTATTTAAATACATAGGGATCGATCGTCCCATGTGGATAATCTTTCCTCGCCGGGGATCGAAATTGAAACGCGTAAAGGTTACCGGCACCTGATAGCGCGTAGACCCGCTTCTGAGCGGCATCATACAGAGGAGTTCCAGAAAATCCACTATTATAGCCAGCGTCAAATCGATAAGCACCCTTACCTGTGGTCTTATCCAGGACATAGAGGTATTGGTAGCTCGATCCTACGATCAGAAATTTCTCTGTCATGACGAGCTGAGTGGGCACACCTGAATCGAGTTGAAACTTCCAAACCACTTTCCCGTTGGCTTTTTGGAGGCAATAAATTGTCCCATCTGACGAAGGCAGAAAGATAAATTGTCGATCCATCACGACATTTTTGCTTCCGCCTGCGTCGAAACGCCAAACGGTATCTCCGTTGGATCGCTTCAAAGAATAGAGGGCTCCGTCATAAGAAGGGATAAAAATAACACCATCTTCAAGCAGCGGGTGGGCATTTACATTGGTGAATTTGGTTCCAGAATGAATTTTCTTTTCCCACTTCAAAATGCCTTCGTCTGTGGAAAGAGCAACCACAAAGCCATCACTCATTCCGACTATCACTTCAGCTCCGTCGACCAGAGGCTGAGACGCCCCATAGACGGACGTGCCAGCGAGGCTCCTCCTGCGATAGTGCCAGAGCCACTTTCCCGTGCCGGCATCTAATGCATAAACCATATCATTCGACGTCGAAACGAAAACTCGACCACCAGAAAGAGTTGGGCGAGACACAACGTCATTACGAAGTTCATACTTCCAATTGACTTTTCCAGTTTCGATACTGACCGAATAAAAAAACCCGTCTCCTCCTCCGAAATACACCGAGTTTTCATCAACGGTGAGTTCACTTACAACTCCCCCACTCACTTGAAAAGTCCATCGCTGCTGGTTGATCTTGGGGTAAAGTGCGACTAAACCAACGCTTCGGTTGCCAAAAATGAGTGTATTTTGACTCATGATGGGATTAGAGTATTCCGTTCCGTGATCACCCATTTCAAAGGGACCATGAGTTTGTAAGGTCCACTTTCGGACCATCACCGTGGGATCAGTAAACAAGTCCGAATGGAGCTGCTGACCTGAACAACCGGAGAGCACTAAACTAATCAAACCACCCAAAATAGACTTAGAGCGATTCAAATTAGATCCGAGACTTGAGTAGCTCTGCTGTTTTTGAGTAATCGCCACCGGGGAACTCTTTCGAGACTTGATCATAGATGCTCCGAGCCTTGGCTAAATCATGAATACTTTCATAACACCGGGCAATCGCCAAAAGCAGATCACCTTTCATACTCACTTCTCCGACCGAGATCGCCTTTTGAAACGAAGCTAATGCTTCAGAGGGCTTCCCTAGACTTTCCTGCGCATAACCCAGCGAGGAAAGCGCTGCTGCTCGATCCACCTTTTCTGAACCCGACGATTCAGCCTTAATAAACCAACCTAGCGCCTTTTCGAACTGTCCATGATCAAAATAAAGGCTACCCAATTGCATCCGAGCCTCAAAGCCTGCCCGTGCTTTTGGAAAGCGATCTGAGACTTCACGAAGTTTTGCGATAGCCTGAGGGAACTTAGAATCTACGTCAATCGATAGAAACGCGTGAGACTCACTTTTTTTTGTAGAAGGGTCCTGAGCTCCTGCTTCTTGCGGAAATGCCTTTTTAGACTCCTGCTCGAGTAGCTTCTCAGCCTGGTAAAAAATGTCCATTGCCTGGTGAGATACCGTGTCTCTCTGATTGGAATACCAAGATAGGGCCACTCCTGCAGCAATCATGACTCCTAGAATCATGATCAATCCACGGGTATTCTGTAAAAGATCAGCAAAAAACCCTGAAACAGCGACGGTAAAGGAATCAGGCCGCTTGAGAGCTTTTCGTTCTAAATGGGAATCTGAAACATTTTCACCAGTTGACATCATATTCTGAGGTTTTCGCATATCCGACGACTCATCTCAAACACAAAAATTCGACGGTGTGAAAAATTGACCCAATAGGAACCATTGTCAAAAGACAGAGAGCCGGTTAACCTAAAATAACAGGGTTGGGAAAATGGTTAAACTCTCCAGTAAAAAAATGCCCCATTGGTCCAACCGGGCCAACTCAGCCCTGAAAGGTATTGCTTTAGGATTACTTTTAATCCCCTTTGAAGAGGTCATTTTTGGAGCAGACCCCACCCAAACAGGGCCTACACCTGCCGACCCAACCACTCAGCAGCCAATTACTCCCGTTACCGACCAAGGTCGGGCCCCGGCGTCAGAAGGCAAAACAAAAGTACCGGAGGCGGAAGACTTTAGTGGGACTCCATTCACTGAATATGGTGAATTTAATCAGTCAACTGACGAGGAAAGTGACGCTCAGTTCCTACAATTTGGTCGGTTTTTCGGGGTGAGTCTAGGACTAGGCCTCGAGGCAGCGGATGGCAACCGAGGCATCCTTTGGCAAGGAGGATTCCCTCTCGTCGACTTTAAGGTCCATTATTGGTTCGATTTCAACTTTGCCCTGGCGCTTGGCTTCATGACCGTTAACCATTTCTTTTCAACTGCCAGCACGGGCCAAATCAATGTGAACATGTTCCGAGTTGGCCTAGATCTCAAATACTATTTCAATACCAGCAATCTCTCAGG
>CANHSO010000098.1 GCA_947463705.1 Bacteriovoracaceae bacterium | reverse complement strand
TCAGGATAGACGTCGACGCAAACTCCCAATGCCCGCAACTCCGAAGCCAAGGAACAAACTGGAGCTCTCAGCGACTCATCGAAAACTGGAAAAAACAGAACTGACGAATCAGACTGGGCCTGAGCTTCCAATTCTGCAAGCAACAAGACCAGCCGCTCAAAACCAATACTCATCCCACATGCCGGGATCTCCTGCCCGCTCCACCGACCAATGAGGCGGTCATATCGACCTCCGCCCCCAAACGAATAACCAGCCGAGGAATGACGAAGCTCAAAAACCGGGCCCGTATAGTACCCCATCCCGCGCACCAGAGATGGATCAAAAACAATTCGCGTCAGAGGCAACTTCAGAGCTTGTAACGTAGAAACCAAAGTTTGCAGATCGTGACCTGCCTGGGCGTGAAACTCGGGCGCTTGATCGAGGGACATCTGCCCTTCGAGCAGCGCTTGCACACCTGAGGGCAAAGCATGCCCCAGAACCTGAGCGAGCTGTTCCATCAAAACAGGAATCTCAACCTTATCCTTCTTGTCCAGGATGACAGCAAACTGATCGACCTTAGACCCCGTGAACCCAAACTTCTCCGCCATGGCTTGGATCAATCGGCGATCATTCAACCGCAACTCAAAGCCAGATGCCCCAACCGACTGCAGCGCATAGGCTGCCGCCTGAATCACTTCGACCTCGGCACCAATCCCCTTGGCGCCGATGATGTCGACGTCGCATTGAATAAATTCTCGGTACCGGCCCTTCTGTGGGCGCTCAGCGCGCCAAACTGGCCCCATGTGGAAGACCTTCCAAGGAAGTTGAATTTTTCCACGATGGAGGGCTACGACGCGCGAGAGAGGCAGAGTCAAATCAAACCGCAATCCAAACTCTGCGATTCGGTTTTCATCCCCTGATGGCAAAGCTTCGGCGAGTTTATCGCCTCGTTTTAAAACTTTAAAGATCAGCTTCTCATTTTCCTCTCCCCCGCCCCCACCCAGCAGAAGATCAAGGTTTTCCACCACTGGAGTCTCCAAGGGGAGAAAACCGAACGATTGATAGACAGAGGAAATCTGATTCATCAGAAAAAGACGGCGTTTTGCCTCTTGGTTCAAGAAATCTCGGAAACCAGACGGAGGGTGTACTGAAATCATGCTCGAAACCTTATCAGAGCCGAATCGGGCGCTCCAAATAAAAATTGACACTCACGCCGCGAATTTATATTTCAAGGGGACAAAAAGGAGCTTTAAATTATGTCCAACTCAACTCAACTTCCAAAAGACCTGGGTTTCACTCGTGACCTCTACATCATGCCGTTTGACCATCGAGGCTCCTTCCAAGAGAAGCTTTTTGGAATCAAAGGCAGAACCCCCACCGCCGAAGAAACACGTGAAATTGCTAGCTACAAACAAATGATCTACGAAGGCTTCAAAGTTGCCCTCGAAGCTGGCGTACCCCGAGAAAAGGCTGGAATTCTAGCCGACGAACAATTTGGGTCTGAAGTCTTGCTGGACTGCAAAGCAAATGGCTACATGACCGCCTGCCCCGCCGAAAAGTCAGGCCAAGACGAGTTCGATTTCGAATATGGCACTGAGTTTGGCGCTCATATCAAAAAATTCAACCCCACTTTTGTCAAAGTTTTGGTGCGCTACAACCCACAAGGCGATCACACTGGCAATCAACGTCAGGCAGAGCGCTTGAAGAAGCTCTCAGACTTTTGCCACTCGAACCAAATCAAATACATGTTCGAACTCCTGGTCCCAGCGACCGCAGAACAGCTCAAGTCTGTTGATGGCAGCACCGCTCGATTTGATCATGAACTGCGCCCTCAGTTGATGGTCGAATCCATGAAACAACTCCAAAACTCTGGCGTTGAAGCCGACGTTTGGAAGCTCGAAGGAATCGAAAAAGTCGAAGACTGGAAAAAAGTAGTCGAACAAGCCAGAACCGGTGGACGCTCCCACGTGGGCATCATCTTGCTCGGCCGCGGCGAAAACGCTGAAAAAGTCAGACACTGGTTAAGCACAGCCGCTCAAGTACCAGGAGTCATTGGCTTTGCAGTAGGCCGTACGATTTTCTGGGAACCCCTCAAGAGCGTGAAGGACGGCACTCGCACTCGCGAACAAGCCATCCAGCAAATCGCACACAACTATAAATCGTTCTGCGACCTCTGGACCGCCGCACGCAAATAAACTGGCCTCATTTTGGATTGATTGAATTAAGGGTCTTTGACTTTTAGCGAGTCGAAGACCCTTTTTTATTCGGACTTAGGAAATCTAAAAAGCTCGAGCGTGGTCGGCATGTACCAGCTATTCTCCCGAATGCTCGAGGGCAAGCGCTGTGGATCATAAACAGTGGCTGGAGCCTCATTCAAAACTCTCATTTTGCCAAATTTCAGCCCACTGGGATGATAGAGGCGGTGCTCAGCCTCCTTTAGACCCAGTACCGAATGAAACGTATATTCAATTTGCTCGCCCGGCTTTAAATAGGTGCCCTGCTCTTTGCCAAGCCTTGAAATACTGGCGATCGTTCTCTCGCTCGACTCGATGCGGCGGGTTGAACTTTGAGTCCCGCCACTCTTGGACCGACTCGCCAAAACTTGAGCCACCAAGACAGGACTCAGCAACCCCAAAATGACCAGCAATCCCATTCGATTGATCTTCATCTCGCAACTCCCTTAAAGAGAGTATCGGGTGATTGCTTGAATTACTTTATTTTTTTAGTCAGGTATATTTTTACCCAGCGATTCTGTCCTATTGCCGATGAGAGGTGATGAGAGGGACGGAGCTTGAATTTAAATTGGCTCCGTCCCCCAATGCGTCGCAACGGGGTACAGATTGACGTAAGGCAATACCTCGCAGCATAACGAAGGTGCCATCGGTCAATTGTATCCGAGACAAAGAAACATTCAACGTTGCTCCGACCTAAATCCTTTCTCTGATTTTAACCCCCCTTGATTTTGGAATTGATTTCCAAAATCAAGGGGGGTTAAAATTGAACCATGACGCACTCTCGACCTCGCCAAGCGTCAGCTAGCACAAGAAAGCCCTCAAACTTTTTTAGCCTCCTATCAAGATACGCATCCTATTATCGTCGATGAGGCTCAGAAGGCACCTGCGCTCTTTGACACAATCAAAATGCTGGTTGATGAAAACCGACGAACTGGAACCTTTTTACTTTTAGGCTCGACGGAGTTTTCAATCCTTCAGAACATTCGTGAATCTCTCACAGGACGAATGGGAAGAATTCGCCTGTACCCCATGAATTTTTCAGAAATACAAGGATTGGATAAAAAAATAAGCAAACCTACACGCTCACAACTCCTCAAACATTTTGAAGCCGGAGGGATGCCAGGGATCGCATTTTCGCGAGACACTCAAGTAAGAAGTGACCTTCTCCAAGATTGGATCGACTTGACTTGCCAGCGAGACATTTTCCAATTCAAACGCCTCAGATTAGACAGCGAGCTTGCCTATGCTCTATTAAGAAACTGCGCAACTCTGGAGGAACCCACAGGAGCAGCACTAGCATCCGCCACGCGCGCTAATCCAAAAAAGGTAGCCACTCACATTAAAGCACTTATCGAACTTTTCGTTCTGATGCCGCTTCAACCTCATCCTTCTGGGACGGGTAAACCGATTTTTTTAATCCTCGACTCGGGAGTGGCAGCACATCTTGGGGCCAATTTAATGAGGCAGTTTCACATCTCACTCACAGTTGAGCGAATGTCCAAAAATGGCTATTCGGGTTCAAAGCGCAACAGCTATTTTTACTACCGATCAACAGGGAAAAAGCTCATTCACCTGGTAGAAGAGGAACTCGGGGGTCAGACTCGCGCTTTTCAGATTTTCGATCGAGAGTCCGTAAAAAAAACAGATCTTGAATTATTGAAAGCCTTTCAAAAGAAAAACCCGACTTCCTCTCCAACTCTTTTGGCACCCATATCAGAGGGTTGGAAAGAAGCAGTAGTTCGCGTGCTTCCTTGGGAGGAAATCTACACTGACATATCGACGAACTCCTCGAACCAAAAAGAGAAAATGTCCGGGAATTAACCGGTTGCCGCCGCTGAGTCTGCTCGGCTCGATTTTCGCTAGTTCGAGTTCAAATAGGCATGAATCGCATCAATCTCATTTTTGAGATGAGGCAGCGGTGCCATCACATGCGTTTCCCGCTTAGGAGTATAGCCGGGAGGGTACGTGCCATTTAAGATTCGGGCCTCAAGGAGTTCTTTTGAAGAACCATAGACATCAGGTCCCAAAGAACCGGGCTTGTGCGGATTCGAATTATGGCAGGCAATGCACTGAGTTTGGTAAACAGAACGTCCTCGCTTAACGAGTGCGGCCTGAATGGCTTCTGCGCTTTGGGGCTCAGCAGAAGCTCCTCCCCCGGATTTGTTCGTGCAGGCGAGCAACCCCAAACCCAGGGATAGAGCTAAAAGGAAACGGAAGGGGGCAAGCCCCCTTCCAGCAAGTCGAATCACTTAGTCAAAACCTCAATTAGAATATAAAGAACGCCCGCCAGACTGAAACCGGAGGTCACAACGCCCTGAATGGTAGTCATAACGCCTGTTTTTCCTTTCAGAGCATTCAACTCCAATGCACCCAAGATCACAGCAAATACGCCGGTAATGATCCAGAGATTGGCGTTCGGGTTCACAGCCATCGGAAGGTGACTTGCGGCGCCCATGAAAAACAACATAGGAATGGAGAACAGGGTATTGGTTCGAGAAGCGACACCAGCGCGCGCTCCAGCTGCAGCAGCCTCAGGAAGTGCGGTCCCACCGCTTGCTGCTTGAGTGGCGGAAGCAATCACGACTTTTTGATTCGGCCAAATGACAAACCAAACATTAGCCCACATCAAAAGCCCCAGCGTGGAGCCCGTCAAGATCGCTACACCCCAAGAGGTCGCAAAGATCTCAAAACCATCACGATGACCTTTGGTCGCTAAGTAGATCACACCAGTCAACATGGTAAACATTGCACCCCAACGGAACCACCAGAGCGCACGTGGCACTAACTTTTGAATCGCATTGGATTTGGTCGATGCATCGGTCTCAGCAAAAAATGCGCCTTGAACAAAATTAAAATAATAAAGGTGTCCAATCCAAATGACGCCAAAAAATAAATGGAGCCATCTCAGCAAAAACATGAATCCATCCAAACTGAAAAGTGCAATTTCCATGGTTTTAATCCTTACTCGCTTTGAAATGTTTAAACGACTTTTGACCCTACCTTAAATTGAAGGCACGAGAAAGTTTTTTTAGGCGTTCTCTTGAACTACCTGAGCCACGTCCCTCGCGGAAAGCCCGAGTAAGTAGAGGATCGACCGCATATTTTTCTGACTAAAAGCCAGATCGGCACGCTCTCTCACCACAGGCTTGGCATTAAACGCGATTCCAAGACCAGCCTTCTCTAGCATTAAAAGATCATTGGCTCCATCTCCAATCGCGATCACTTGATCGAGCACAATTTTTTCCTGCTGAGCAATCACTTCTAATAAATCTGCTTTTCGCTGGGCATTTACAATCGGTGGTAAAACACGCCCCGTCACAGTCTGATTCTTAACTTCGAGCGTGTTCGCATAGACGAAATCGATTCCGAGGCGCTCTTTCAAGCGCTCTGCCACAAAAGTAAACCCACCGCTAATTAAAGCGATCTTATAACCCAGACGCTTTAAAACTCGAATTAAATCCTGAGCACCTGGAGTGACTTCGATTTTTTCGTAAACTCGAATCAAATCTTCAGCTTTGAGTCCCTTAAGTAATAAACAGCGTTGTCGCAGACTCTCATCAAACTCCATCTCACCCTGCATTGCTCGCAGAGTGATGGCAGCTACTTGATCAAAAACACCGCGCTCGCGCGCAAGTTCGTCGATCACTTCGCCCTGAATTAAGGTGGAGTCCATATCTAAAACCACTAATCGCTTGGCCCGCCGGTATAAGCCCTCGGCCTGAAGCGCGATGTCCACGCACTGGGACTTCGCAATCTCAAGAAGCTCTTTTCTCAAGCTAGTTTCGTCTACACCCTGGGCACTCGAGACCAGGATCTCAAGACACCCGAAATGATCTTCACTCAACTTCTTAATCACGTCGATGTTCAGTTTGCGGCGCGCAAGAACCTGAGTGACTTGATGGAGAGACTGCGCAGTTACGATTTCCGCAATCAAAGTGACAGCATAGTGTTGGACTGCTTTTTCAACTTTGGTATTCGCGGCACCCACAGGTATCTTTTTAAAATCAATCTTGAGTCCGAGTTCTGACCCTCTCTCCAAAATTTCTTGAAAGATTTGATCTTCATCGTGTCGAGTAGGAGAAGTCTGAAACAAGAAAGAAAGCGACAAAAGCTTTTGAATCACAGCTTGAGCTAGGTCTAAAACCACAACATTATGACGTGCCAAAATCCCGGTCACTTCAGCAGTAATGCCAGGAACATCATGACCTGAAACCGTCACTAGCCAAGTCGTATTAGGAGAGGCACAGCGCTGTATCCTCGCAGAATTTCGGCGAAGCTTTTGAGTGGTCTGAGTTCGAGTTCGAGCCTTCTTGGCCATTTTACTTGAGCGCAAACAGGAGTTTGATATCTTCATCGTCAAACGACAAACCAGCGCCCACAAGATAACTCCCAGCCCTCCCCTGCGTAATGAAAGGGAGTTGCTCTAAGCCTGCTCTAATATACACATTTTTAAAAGGCTGAGCACTGACGTAGAGACGTGCATTCACGCCGAACCCCACGTGAATATAGACATCGGTACCGACCTGAAATTGATCTACCCAATCTTGAGGGCCAAAATAATACTTCAATGAAGCTGCCCCGTCTCCATAAAGTAGACCTAATGAGAGGTCCCAACGATCATGATAAACCTTCCCCATCATCGCCGTCAGAAACATTGCGGTATAATCCGTCAGTTGACTGGTCACCTGAACTGGACTTCCTGCACCCACAGTCGTGGAAACAGCTGTGCTCGAAAAACGTCCGCGGCTGTCGCTCCCGATTCCCAAAAGATAGTACCGATTCGGTTTAGGCCAAATCCCCAGATGAAACCATCCTCTTGCGCCGTTAAAAGCAGACAACCAAACCGCACCCAGATCTGGAGTAAACCGAACGGCACTCACTTTATTCAGCAAAAGGTTAAGATTCTTAACGGCCGTGTGAATTTCTTGAGCGTAAATAGGGTCGTTGAGCAACATACCCACAGAACCCTCGCCTTTATTCACTCGAGTCATTAAATCCCGTAACTGCTCGATCCCATCCTCTAGCTTGGCCAGGGTTCGCTGAGCAGTCTGATTCAGGCCACTCTCGGGCGAAAGAGTTCTTGAAGCGCTCTCTAAGGTCGAATTGAGCTGCTTCATCGTTTTTTTCAGGTCATCAGGATTAATGGCCTGCCGTAAGTTCCCAGTAAGACCGCTAATTTGCTGGACCAAATCATCTACACGATGGACCAAGTGCTGAACATCAGGAGACTCTTCACCTACAGGAATCTCTTCGCCGCTCTTTGCAGCCGGATTTCTGCGAGATCGAACCGGAGACTGAGATGTGGGAGTCTCCAACTGAGGCGAAACTTTCCCGACACTCGCCTCCGCAGAGGGAAGAAGAAACTCGATCGCCCCGCCGACAAAACCGGAAGCACCCTTAAAAAGTCCAGAGCGTTCTGAGGGCAGCGAAGAAGGCTGAGAGTCTGTTTCAGCCGCTTGTAAGTACTTCACAGGCCGTAGTTCTACAAACTTGTCGCCTAAAAATCCCTCTCCTTTAAGATAGGCACGTGTTGTAGGCAGCACCTGAACTGGGGCGGTCAGGCAAATCCCAAGAGTGACATGAGTTTCTTCAAGGGTCACAGATTTAAGGTATCCGATATCAATTCCCAGGGAGCGCACAGGAGACTTCGCTTTCAGTCCCGAAGCATCTTCCACCGTAATCTTAACCAACTGGCAGGGTTTCCACCAAAACGGCCTGTTACTGACCAAAATAGTCATGGCCGCAACCATGAAAAGTCCCAGAAGGGCAAACAAACCCACCTTAAACTGGGTCGAGGCACTTGATTTCGATGTATCCATACTTACGTCACCTTTAATTGCTTTAAACCCAGCGGTAGCATAGCCGTTAATATATAGTCACTGAGTAAAATCG
>CANHSO010000097.1 GCA_947463705.1 Bacteriovoracaceae bacterium | reverse complement strand
ACCTGCAAAAAGTTTCTTCCCAGTGAGTGCTTCCCAGAGAACCGCACCCAGTGCGAAGATATCGCTTCGTCCGTCGAGTGACTCTCCGCTGATTTGTTCGGGGGAGAGGTAGCTTGGTTTTCCTTTGATGATCCCTGCTCGAGTTGCTTCGGAGTTCGTGGCCGCTTTTGCAATTCCAAAATCAATGACTTTGACGTTACCCTCGAAAGAAATGATAATATTTTGGGGACTTACGTCTCGATGAACCACATTGAGTCGATCTCCGGTGATCTTGTCTCGAAAATTGTGAGCGTACTGCAGGCCAGACGCAGCTTGCTCTGCAATGAAAGCTGCGAGTTCGATCGGAAATGGCTTTTTTAGTTCGGCGAAGCGGTTAATGAGTTGTCTTAAGTTTCGACCGTCCACCCACTCCATAGCAATGTAGGGCTGATGATCTTCTTCGCCAAAGTCATAAACTTGAACGATATTCGGGTGGTTAAACCCTAAAGTGACCTTGATCTCCGATTTGAACATATGGAGAAAATCTCGGTTCTCTCCGTAGCTCGATTGGATCTTTTTGATGACAAGGAGTCGTCCCGCAACGTCGGTGGATGCGAGGCGGGCTCGGTAGATCTCGGCCATGCCACCTTGGGCCAAGAGGTCCAAGAGGTAGTATTTTCCGAATCTCTTTTTAGTCTCTGTCATGAATCCCACCTGTACATGTATCTGTACATTAAGAAGTCGGAATAATTTTTGAATTTCTTAAACTTAGTTTTGATTTTGTACTTCAGGGTCAAGTTTATAGCCAACCCCATAGACCGAGTGGATGCTCTGCGAAAGATTTGGGATTTTCTTCCTCAAAGCACGGATATGGACGTCAATCGTTCGGTCGTTGGTGCTGGATGAGTCATCCTTCCAGACCGCCCTTAAGATTTCTTCCCGGGAAACGACGGTGCCTTTGTGGTCTGCAAGTAGCCGCAGGATGTCAAATTCAGTGAGGGTGAGATGGGTTTTTTTGCCTTGATAAAGAACTTCGCGTGTTGTGGGGTCAATGACTAGGTCTCCTACCGTAACTACTGGATTTGACTCAGACTTGGGCTTAATTAACCGGTTTCGAATTCTTGCTAGGAGTTCTTTATAATCAAACGGCTTGGGAAGGTAGTCGTCTGCCCCAGCTGCTAATCCCAACGAAACCTCTGAGCGGATCGACTTTGAAGATAGAAAAATAATCGGGATATGCTTGGTCTTCGAATCCTTTTTGAGTAGGCTGCATACGTCATAACCACTCAGAACTGGGAGAACTACATCTAAGACGATGAGATGAGGGAGTCGCGATCGGGCTGTCTCTATTCCGGAAGCGCCATTATTAGCGCAAATGATTTCAAACTCGTTCCCTAGCATGGACTCCAGGAAGCGTCGGGTGCTGGGACTCTCATCAATGATTAAAATTAGAAGTTTTTTCATAGTCCAATCTACTCAAGGTTCTTATCGGTAGGTTTTGAATGAGGTTGATTTATTTCTTCAATTTCTCAGCCATTTTCCGATAGAGTGTTATGGCCGAATCAAAGAATTCAAAACGCCTACGAGCTCTCGGTGTAGTCGTCGGTCTAACTTTACAGATTGTTGGATTTGCTTCGACCGCGTGGGCGCGACTGGATATCATTGCTGGCTCGCGATTTACGTCGGCTCAGATCGCTGCATTGGGGGACTCTGCGCTCACCTTTGGCGATGAAATGTCAACCGGACTTTTTTATAATCCTGCGAACTTAGCGAAAATTAGGAAATTCAATCTTCAGATTTTGAACTACTCAATAGGTGGTACGAGTGCATGGGTAAATCATCTGAATTCCAATTCGTTTAATGTTATCAATCTTAATTCTTATGCTTCTACTATGGACGCCTACCCAGGGCAAAAGTTTGGTGGAAGCTGGTCAGTTTTTCCAAGTATTTCATTCCCTTTTTTGACCTTTGGGATTTTGGCACAAAGTGAATTCGGCGGAAAATCAGATGGCAGCGGTAACATTACTTATCAAACAGTGAGCCAACTCATTCCAGCTCTTGGGACTGGTTTTCGGTTCTTTAATGGCGTGGTCCGTTTTGGGTATAGTTTGCAATATGTCAACCAGGCTGTCGGGACGCAGACTGCATCTTCATCGAGTAGTTTAAACTATACTTCAGGCTTATCGCAGGGATCTGGATTGTCTCACACCTTTGGGCTGTCCATTGTGATCCCGCAGCCTACGATACCAACGCTTTCGGTCGTTGTGAGAAATGCTTTCAATACGGTGTATTCGAGCTATAGTCTTTTTCAGTTTTCTCAGTCGCCTAGCGGTACTCCTCCAACAGAAATGATGACGGTGGACTTGGCTTATTCCATGAGCATGCGGGTGGCTCCCGGAGTGAATTCACACTGGTCCATCGCTTATCGAGATCTCCAGAATCGGTCTGATGTGGCTTCATGGATTGCGCACGTGGGATCAGGAGTAGAGCTTGCCATAAAGGAGAGCTTCCTCTTAAGAGCTGGGTATCGAACAGGACATCCATCGTTTGGTATGGGAATTAAGAAGCCTGGGGCAGAGATTTCTCTGGCTTATTATACCGAAGAAGTCGGCTCTCACTATTTGGAGCAAGCCGATTCTAAATTTATTTTTCAACTAAGAACATCAATCTACTGAGCGGAAAGGTGAAATCATGAAGTTAGCGATGACGGTCTATTCTCCAAGTGCATCCAGGGAAAAGCTCTGGGTTGAGCAAGTTCATTCCGCGCTTCAACAGTGGATCGATGTGGACGTGAAAGAGGGATCAAAAACAGAAAGTCTTGGTCAAATTGTGTTTGTTGACGCAACCGACTCTGTATCAGGGCATCACTATGCCGGTCGTCTGCTTGATGAAGTCTTTTCTCGATTCGAGCGTAGGGGGAGAATTGTTTTTCTTGTCGTCCATGAGGAGACGAAAGACTTTCCGGCTCTTCTCTTAGAGCGTCGGGTAGATGATGTTTTGTTGATGCCGTTTCGTCCATTAGAGTTGTTGAGTAAAATTCAAAATTACGAGCAACTCTTGCTCTGGAATGAACTCAGTCAGCTAAATGCTTCTTTTTCAGAGATTTTGGGGCACCTTCATTTTGATTTAGAGCTAGCCGAAAGATTACAAAAGTCGCAGTTGCCTAAAAGGTTCACGGGAATTAAAGGACTCGAGGTTTTTCATCGGTATTTAGTGGGAAGTCGATCAGGTGGGGACTATTTTGATTTGGCCGAATCGAAGGATCAGTCGACTCTTTCGTTGGTTTTGTCAAATTCATCCAGCTACGGACTTTGCAATTCAATTCTTTCTGTACTGATGCGAGTGTGCTTGAAAATTTCGGCTGATCAACTTCAGAAAACCGATGCGACGACTGATGTCGTGAGGTCTATTTATCAAGAGATTTTATTGACGCTTCGAGCAAAAGATTATTTCTCGATTTTCTTTGGCACATTAGATCGTCAGTCACTTCTCTTGCGATTTACTTTTCTGGGGGAGGGTGCTCTTTATTACTCGCCCCCGGGTCAGCCGTTTCAATATTATCCTCCAATGGAGCAAGTCATTTCCAGGGAAAGTGCTTTTCCTGAGGCGGGAGAGTTTCATATTCAGCTTCACCCTCGTGGAAGGCTGATTTTACTTTCAGGTGGAGTGATGGATCTCCTAGGAGGTGCGTCTGAGATTGCTAAGGCGATTGCATCGTGTGACGGTAAGCCTCTTCAAGATCTGCTCAATGAAATTTCATATCGGATTAAATCTAGCCTTGAAGAGGGGGACCTTCCAGCTCGTGACTGTACTGCTATTACGTTTGAAGTGAAGGCATGCGGTGCGCCAAGTCTTGTAACGGTACCTAAGCCAGGGCAAGTCGAGAGCTAGATCTAAGGATCCGCTTAATCAGTTCTTTTAATTTACGCATATGGGCTAGAGAATAGTTGATTAGGTTTAAAAAATCAACGAAGATCGGCATGCGTGCGGATTCATTCAGTTCAGCTCATTTCATTGAGTTAAACGTTCCTGAGCGCTTGCTCTAAGTCAGTTTTTAAATCTGTGAGGTCCTCGATCCCAGTGCTGACTCGGATCAAATTGTCGTGGATACCCAAGAGCTTGCGGGTCTCAGGTGGAATGCTGGCGTGGGTCATAATGGCAGGGTGCTCAATCAGGGACTCTACACCTCCAAGGCTCTCAGCGAGAGAAAAGAGTTTCACGTTCTCGAGAAACCGACGAGCTGCCGCAAGGTCGCCTTTTAGAAAGAAAGTGATCATGCCGCCGAAACCTGACATTTGCTTTCGTGCGAGTGCGTGCTGAGGGTGGGATTCGAGTCCTGGGTAAATGACGCGTTCCACCTTGGGATGGGCTTCAAGAAACTTCGCGAGTTCAATGGCGTTTTTTTCGTGTCGCTCCATTCGGACATGGAGTGTTTTTAGGCCGCGCATCACGAGAAAACAGTCCATGGGGGCAGGGACCGCACCTACGGCGTTTTGGAGAAATTTGAGTTCTGAGTAGAGTTCAGCGCTGTTGGTCGCTAATACTCCGCCGACCACGTCGCTGTGGCCGTTCATATATTTGGTGACGCTATGAACGACGATGTCGGCTCCGAGTTGGAGTGGCTTTTGAAAATAGGAGCTCATGAAAGTGTTATCTACTACTGTGCGCACGCCTCGTTTTTTTGCTAGGTTTGAGAGTGCTTCGATGTCAAGAATCTTGAGCATCGGATTAGTGGGTGTTTCCATCCATAGAAGCTTTGTATTCGGACGAAAAGCAGCCTCTGCCTGCTTGAGGTCTGAAAGGTCAACGAAGCTAAATTCAATTCCCATTTTCTTGAAAACTTTGTCGAAAATCCTAAAAGTTCCGCCATAAACATCGTCGCAGGATACGACGTGATCACCGGTTCTTAGAGTATGAAGAATCGCATCTGTGGTTGCTAGGCCTGACGAAAAAGCAAGGGCATGTTGAGCGCCCTCGAGTGCGGCCACGCATGCCTGGTAGGCAGTTCGAGTGGGGTTGTCGGTACGTGAGTACTCGTATCCCCGATGTTTTCCTGGTGACTCTTGCACATAGGTACTGGTTTGAAAAATTGGCGTCATGACTGCGCCAGTAGTCGCCTCGGGAGGTTGGCCTGCGTGGATGGCGAGTGTTCCGAATCCAGAATGAAGCAAATCAGAGTGTTGCATGTTTAAGCTCCTCGGTGTCCTAAATAGGTCAGAAGATCAATTTTTGTAATAATGGTGATGAGATTTCCAGCTCGATTGGGGTCACTCACGAGTGGAGTTTTGCCCGCTGTGACGAGTCGAGAGACCTTCTCTATTGGATCTTCAAGGGTAACGAATTCCACAGATGGGTCCACTAAGTTTTCGATGGACTGCTGGGGTTGGGTTCGTCCCTCATAAAGGGCACTAAGAAGGGTGCTTTCTGAAATTAATCCCTTAATCCAGCCTGCGTCATCGATGACGGGGAGTTGACTGATGTTCTTTTCTCTCATTCGCTCGATCACTTCCGAGACCTTCTCGCTTTGTTTGGCCATCACTACAGGTTCTTGTGAGTGGGTTGAGCCTCGAACGAGGTCCGCAACTAAACCGAGAGAAGGTTTCTCTAAGAAGCCAGCTTCTCTCATCCAGTCATCGTTGAAGACCTTAGAGAGGTAGCGATTTCCGCTATCAGGAAGGATGACTAAAACATTTTTATTGTGAAAGGTTTGTCCCTGTTGGCTGATCCATTTTAATGCGCCTACCGTCGCTGCTCCGCAGGAGACTCCGCAGTAGAGGCCTTCGCGAGTCAGCATTTCTCGGGTCATGAGAAAGGACTCCTTGTCTTCGACTTGAATCATGTCGTCAATGACTGAGAAATCATAGTTTTTCGGGATGAAGTCTTCGCCGATTCCCTCGATTTTGTAGGTCTTCGGCGCGGACTTAAGGTTTCCAGTCTTAAAATAGTCGTAAACGATCGATCCGACAGGGTCGACTGCGATCACCTTGCAAGAGGGTTTGTGTTCCTTGAGGTATTTTCCAACCCCACAGACAGTGCCGCCGGTTCCGATTCCTGCAACAAAGACATCGATATCAGGCATTTGTCGGAGAATTTCCGGCCCCGTGTACCTGTAGTGAGCTTCTCGATTGGCCAAGTTGTCATACTGGTTCATGTAGTAGGAATTGGGGGTCTCGCGAGCGATTCGACGCGAAACTTGGTAGTAGCTCCGGGGGTCTTCGGGTGCGACTGCGGTCGGAGTGACCACTACTCTTGCTCCGAAGGCCCGGAGTGTGCGAATCTTTTCTTGAGACATTTTGTCTGGTAGTACAAAGACAGTTTTGTACCCTTTGATCGCTGCGGCGATGGCTAGTCCAACTCCTGTATTCCCGCTGGTACTTTCGACGATTGTTCCGCCGGGGTGGAGAAGTTGTCTTCTTTCGGCGTCCTCAACCAGGTACCAGCCGATTCGATCTTTGATTGATCCCCCAGGATTCATAAATTCTGTCTTCGCAAAGAACTTTGCATTCCCCTTCTGAGATACCTGATTCAAACGAACAATCGGTGTGTTTCCAATGGCTTGAAGTATATTTTCGAAGATCATCTTATTATTATGAATAGTTCAAATGATCAGGGAAGAGTAGAGGATAATTCTCTTGTTTGGATGATTTTTAGACTCAATCCCTGACAGGTTTACCTTGCGAAACAGGTTGACGTGGGCTATCAAAAAATTTCAGACTTGAACAAGATACTAGTAACTTTGGCTCAACAACGATAAATGAAGAGCAAAGTAAAAAACATTAAGTAGGTAAATCATGGTTCGCATCTCTGGGACTCAAAAGAAGGTGGGCATAGCAGTTTCCTTGCTGGTAGGGCTTGTGGCTATTGCAGGAGTGCTCTGGGTTTTTCCCTCCGCCTCGAATCAAGGCTACGCTCCTGAGCAGCCCATCCCGTTCAGTCATAAACTCCATGCGGGAGATAACAAGATTCAATGTTTGTACTGTCACTCAAATGCTGACAAGTCGCGTCACGCTACGATCCCTCCGTTGAGCGTATGCTTGAACTGTCACACTGTTGTGAAGACCGATAGTCCATACATTCAGCAAATTCAAAAGGCATTTGCAGAAGGTAAGCCGATTGAATGGGTTAGGATTCATGAGCTCCCCGATCATGCCTATTTCCCTCATAAGCGCCACGTTGCAGCTGGGGTTGCTTGCGAAGTTTGTCACGGCGACGTTGCTAAGATGGAAAGAGTCTATCAGTACGCTCCTTTGACGATGGGTTGGTGCATGGAATGTCATCGGGGTCAGACCACGCCTCCAGAGGTCTTGTCTAAATCCCATCCAGGAATGAAAAATCCGAGCGGACCCGTGGCTCCTGTGAACTGTAATACGTGTCACAACTAAGTTCAGTCAGAGAGCGACGCAGTTGATTAGTGGTAAGAACTTTTGAAGTTGAAGAGAGATATTATGGATAATCATCACGACGAAACTAGTAAGATAGCACCTAACGCAGCTTCCTCTGTGGATAGCTCATTCGTTCCACCTCGGCATTGGATTGGTCCAGATGAGCTTGAGGCAAGCTACTGGAGTAACCCCCAGGTTCAAGAAAAGCGAAGTCAAGAGTTTTTTGAAAAACCGGTTGAGTTTATCGATAAGTTAGATCGAAGTCCCCAGGGCGGCGTGGCGAGACGTGACTTTCTCACGATCATGAGTGCCAGTATGGCGATGGCGGGTTTTGCCTGTGCTCGGCGCCCCGTTCACAAAATCATCCCTTATGTCGTTAAGCCTGAAGAAATCACCCCAGGTGTTCCGAATTGGTATGCGTCCACCTGTCAGGAGTGTGCAAAAGGTTGCGGCGTTTTAATCAAGAACCGTGAAGGACGTCCAATTAAGCTCGAGGGTAATCCAGATCATCCCGTGAACAAGGGTTCGCTCTGTGGTCGCGGCCAGGCTTCAGTTTTGGGCTTGTACGATCCAGATCGCCTGAAAGCTCCAGTGGTTCGGAATCGTGCTGATGGGACTCGTAAGGAATCAAATTGGGCCGATGTGGATGCAGCTCTTCAGGCCCAGCTTAAGAAAATTGCAGGCCAAGGCGGACGAGTTAAGGTTCTGTCAGGTGAGATTCAGAGCGAATCTACCCGCCGGCTGGTCAAAGAGTTTTTGGGTGCTTTCCCGAAGGGCGAGCATATTGAGTTTGAGCCGCTTGCTTTAGATGAAGTACCAGCCGCTCAGGCGCTCTCCTATGGAAATGCTGTTGTT
>CANHSO010000096.1 GCA_947463705.1 Bacteriovoracaceae bacterium | reverse complement strand
TCACACGCATTATTTTGAAATTGAGTGAGGTAGTTTCGCGCAGCTGCACTCAATTGAGTTGGGTGTCCAGTATTCATAACAGAAAGCATTTCACGAGTATTGTCACAAAGTGCCCAGCCATTAGTTTTTGGGACGACCCAGTTTCCATGAGCATTTCTTTGCGCAACGAATGGCCCCACTACCTTCTCAGGGTCAATTAGATCTTCATGATAGTTTATCTCCTTCATGTCTAAAGGGCAGCGGCCCTTCTCTGCTGCCACTTGCAGCTCAACAGGTAAGCAAAGATCACCAGCCATACCCTTGCACGCCATCGCCTCTTGCGAGAATAGCCCACTTAGCAGAACCATACCTAAGCCTAAATTTAAGCCTGTTTTCATAAGACCCTCGATGCGTCAAAGTTATCAGTTATCGAAGAATTCCAAAAGATGTGTCTTTTTTGATTTTTTTCCAACGCATTGATTCGTAATAAATGCCGGTATTTAGATGGGATGAGTTATGAGTTGCGTCCTCGTTGACTCATGAATCAGCTCGGTTGCGCTTGTTTTTTAGATTTGTTTTGGGGAGGGCATTGGTTTTGATCAAGCTTTTGGTTTTTGCGATGTAACGGATACTCAAGGCGAGCCTTCGGAATGGCTGCGGCATTTCAGACTCATTCGTGGTTCAGAGCGAAATCCAGCGAATAGGTGCGCTGAGGGAAAGAAAAAAGTAGTTATAGGAAACTGAGGCCTGACTGGGAAGGGTCTCAATCTGTGGGGACGAATACTTAGAAAAAACTCCGTAGATCATTTCGAAGTTGAGCCAAAAGGGTGCGAGAAGTTGTATTCCGGTCCCGACCTTAAATGCTGATCCGGCAAGACCCACAGACTGAGTGATTCCTGTGATGCGAAGGTAAGGGTTGGGCGAAATGGAGTTTAAGAAATTATAGCCGATCCAAAACCGCATAGGAGTGGCTGTTAGCTGAGCACCGAGGGTAATTCCGAGTTGAGTGTTGTTCCATGATAAGTCAGAAGAGCTTGAAGAAGAGACTTTTGGAAAAGTGACAAAATCGACTCCCAGGTAGTAGGTTTCGTCCAATACGACTCCTGAACGCCCCCCTAGGCCGATGCTTTGAGAGAAGTCAAAAACGTCCACGGGTATATTTTGAGACTTGATGGGTAGTGATGGGTTGACGGTGCCGTAAGCAACTTTGATATGTCCCCAGCCTGCAGCTCCGATGCTGGGCTCAATTTCGAAACTGACGCGAGCCGCGTAAGACAGAGTCGGCAAGCCGAGAAATAGGCCTGAAACGAGAAAGCTAGTAAAAAGCACAGGTGACTTGATCGTGTTCATCATTTCTAGCCAGTTTTATCCGTTCGATGACCTCTAAAATGTCAGGGGAGCGCTCAGAGACAAGAGGAGCTGAGAGTTGCTGATGGCTCCTCCGGGGTTAGACGTGGCTGCGCCTCCGAGCGCTGTAAAGGTCGAGTAAGAGCTAGTGATCCATTCGACAGTTAGATTAAAAACGAAAAGGACCGGGACACCCGCACCCACTTTGATTGAATACCCGTTGAGAGTCGTTGAAGAGGTCCCTTGGAGCCAGTCCCAGGGGTTATACCCTAACCAAGCTCGAAGGCCGATCAGAGGGAGTCGTACCCCTGCGACCAGTCCTAGTTTTGTGTTTGAGGCACCGTTAGCTATTACGGGGGCAGAGGCTAGGATGTTGAGTGCACTTCCGGCGTCCGTTTGCTTTACGAACAGCGACGGTGAATAATTCCCATCCAAGGCTAAAAAAAGAAAATCCAAGACTTCAATCCCGGCACGACCGCCCAACGAGAGTCCGCCAAAGCTGCCGTAAGAGCTGGTTGATCCAAAGTAAGTTCCGCTGCCGATGCTGGCTGCCCCCAAGATTCCATAACCAATATAGGGTTCGACTAGGTAATCGAAGGATGAGAGAGCGCGAGCAGGCTCAGCGGCCGCAAAAGTCCAGCCTGCGAACAGAAGGAGGGCTGATCTAAAAAAATTGGTTCTCATGGTGGATTCCTTTTTGGGTGAATAGGCCGGACTCTGAGAATTTTCCACAACTTGATCTGGGAGTCAAATTTCTCCTGTCGAAGTGGCGGTGATTTTAGGCTTGGCTCTCAAGGACCAGTTTACCGTCAGGCAGAATCCGGGTATCGTATTTTTATGAAAGAGAAAGCTAAAAATTTCCAGAAAACCGTCTTTGAGAATGGGCTCACCCTGGTTACAGAACGATTGACCGGGTTTAGGAGTCTGTCCCTCGGTGTTTGGGTTAAGACAGGTACCCGACACGAGACTTCAAAGTCGGCCGGCGTTTCCCATTTTTTGGAACATATGCTTTTTAAGGGGACTACAACTCGGTCGGCCCTTCAGATTGCAAAAGAGATTGACCAAGTCGGCGGAGAGTTTAATGCGTTTACTGCCCGCGAGCACACTTGCTTTCATCTTCTACTCCTCGATCAAGACTACCAACTGGGATTAGATATTTTAATCGATATTTTATTGAACTCAACCTTCAAGCCGGACGAGTTCGAGCGAGAGCGTCGGGTCATTCTCCAGGAAATATCAATGGTCGAAGAGTCTCCCGAAGAGCTCGCCTACGATATTTACTTTGAAAAAGTTTATGGCTCTCATGGTCTCGGCAAGCCAATCCTAGGTACCGAGCGAAGCGTCAAACAAATGCGGAGGGAGGACTTGATTGACTTTTTTCGCAGCCACTATCGCCCTGAACAGCTGATTATTTCTGTGGCGGGCGACATTTCTCATGAGGCGGTGAAGAGGAAGCTGAAGGTCTTAACTCACGCTAAGTGGCCAGGACGAGGACTGACCCCTGCCCTGGTGCCAGCTCGCCAGAATGCTGCTCCTCGAGTGCAGCCCGGTTCATGGTGGGTCAATCGACCTACTGAGCAAGTTCACTTAATTTGGGGGGTCGAAGGTCCGCAGTTTGCCTCGCCCGATCGATTCGCCATATTTTTGCTCAATGTCTACCTGGGTGGAGGGATGAGTTCATCGCTCTTTCAGGAGATCCGCGAGAAAAATGGCCTAGCTTATACGGTTTATTCGAGTCTCTCACCATTTGTGGATTCGGGAGTGTTCTCTATCTATGCTGCCACTCAGCTCGAACAGGTTCCTTTGTGCTTGAGCTTAGTCGAGGAGTGTATTCAGAAAGTTAAAAAGAAGGGCTTATCTCGGAGTGACTTACGGATGATTCAAGATAACCTCAAAGGGACTATTCTGCTGTCGTCGGACTGTGTCGAGTCCCGAATGTCGAGTATTGGCAAGAATGAAATTTTCTTGGGGAGATACGTTTCAGTGAAGGAAGTCTGCAAGGAAGTCGAGCGAGTCACTGCTCAGGACATTCAGCGAGTCGCCAACCAGCTTTTCTGCCAAGATAAGCGGAGTGTCTTTGCTCTTGGGCCGAAGCCGACTCCGAAGATCGCGCGAAAATTCGGATTATAGCGAGCTGCTGGCGATTTGCACCCTTACTGCTTTTTGCGCCGCATGAGAGCAAGCAAGAGAAGTGCTGCTGCTCCGCCACCAATCCACAGGATGTCGTCATTTTTCTTAGGCTTCTTGGTGACAATTTGATCAGAGCCCCCTTGCACGTTCATGTTTGTGCCAGGAAAGATGGTGTCGTTGCTGACACTCGTGGGGATCTGGGTGTTTTGGAAAAGACTGGTATTTTGAGGGGCGGCGTTAATCCCTCCTGTCTTTCGGAATACCTTTAGGGTTCGAACGAGATTTTCAAAGTCATCGAGGTACTGCTGGTATTTTGCCTTGTTGACGGAGTAGGTAATGAGAGCACCGATGTCTTGTTTAACTGTAGCTAAATAACGAGTGTAAAATCCGGGGACTTCAGATTCTAAGTGTAGGGCGTCCACCCATGCCTGACCATTGATGTTGATCGTTTTTGCGTATTTAGCTTCAGACTTTACCGGCTTACCTTGAGGGCTGCTGAACGTTTTTGCAGACTTCAAATAGGTCAGATATTGATCTAGGCTGTCCTGGTCTCCTTTGAGTTTAGCAGCCAAGACAATAATCGCATCTTTTTTCTTTGCTTCGTTTGTGCTTTGACAAACCCACTCTGCACCTTCAAGTGAGCACTGCCATTGCGGCGGCAATTCAAACTCGGTAAATTGATTTGCAAATTTCATCGCAAAGCTGAGGCTAGGCCAAGCCACTGCCGACAACGTAATTAGAAGAGGAATTGAAAATCTCAGTGCCCGATTCATACTCGCTCCTTGCGATGAGAATATAAAAGTCAGTGCTTTAGTTTTAGTTTAATCTAGTTTGACTCAATTCTAAAGAATTATTGAGTTAATTACTCTATGGAGTTGATTGCGGCATGATTTTGACGGGTAATGGTTTCAATTTCTCGAGAGAACAATCCTCTGAAATCCAGTGGTCTTTGTAATATTCTAAAACTTCTAAAGCAGATTCATGATTTCTTAAGTGGGTTACTCGAGCTCTTGCAATCGGATTTTTGGCTGCTTCGACTTTTGAAATGACATTAAATTCATCTCCGATTTGAATTCCTTCTTCGCTTCCTAGGCTGATTTTAATGAGCCCGAGCCGTTCATTGGTTTTGGTAATGTGAATTTCTGTTGGTGTATCGGGAAAAGGAGAACTTATGCGCTGCTCGCTGGAACTTACGGCTTGCTCTGCTATGGGGGGAGTTGAACTGCTCTCTTTCCCTTGAAGCGGAAGTTGAAATTGGACTCCCATACCGGTGAGCTGGGGAGACATCTGACCCCAAATCGCTTTTGTGGCTGAAACTGCTAGAAAAGTTTGATTTCTCCATCGATAGCCTAACTGGACTTTGCCCTGAATCCAGGATGGGTTCATGGCCCCCGAGATGAGGCTGGAGTCTCGACCTAGGTTTTCTCGAAAAAATGCGGGCGAGTAGGAGTGAGGATCGGACTTAAGCGAGCTGACTCCGGACAAAGCAACTTCAAGCTCGATCCGGCTGGGATGGGACTTGAGGTGCGCCCCGACTTGCCAGGGAATCGCTGCCGAGTAATATCCGGTCCGATAGGTGACCCCGGCCCCGATCCAAAGGTCGAGTTCAAGTTTCCTGCTCGGCCAGGCTAGGTAGCTGAGGAACCCTCCTCCGGTGAAGTCTAAGCTGCCGTCGCCGAGGGTGAGGTCGTGAGGTTCTGGCTGATAGGTGGGGAAATCGACTTGGAATTGAGCCCTTGCTTGCACTTTTTCAAAAGCCTTAAGCTGGTGTTGGATCCCGATTGTCTGGTCCGCAAATCCAATTCGACCACCTGCTTGGGTCGGGGATTGGCTCCGAATGCCGCTGAGACTCATTCGTCCGAAAGCAGACCAGGTTTCTCCTAGTGGATGCGCAACGCTCAGGTCTGTGACGAGTCGCTGGTAATTGAGTCCGTTGGGTTGGATCGGACTGCCAAAGAGATTCCAGTTTGCTTGTGAAGAGAGGTAATGAAATTGGGCTCGAAGCTCCGGAGTCTTGCCTGAAATCGCGTAAGGCGCCCAAGGGTGGAGAGTGAGGTTACCTGAGGCGGTGGATAATCCAAAAAAACCCAAACTGAGGCTGATCACTAATCTCAGGAGAATCACCTTTATGGAGCGATGGGGGGTGGGTGTATGGTTCATTTTAATTCGCCTTGGGTCATTTTTGAGACGCTCAAAATAGGGATGCAAAGCAGCTGGTTACTTGCAAATTGGCTCTTAACCTGCTGAAATTAAATAATTTTTTGAAGAATTGAAAAAAAATAAGGCGAGGACCTAGTGGTTGCATAGGCGCGAGTAAAGGCATTTTTTGTGCCGATTGAGGCGCCTGTTGAGCATCCCTTGATGATCAGGAACTAAAGGTGTACGTTAATGATCAATATGACACTCTACAAACAAGCTCTTGAATATCATTCCACCGGTCGAAAAGGAAAAATCGAAGTCATCCCTTCCAAGCCGGTGGCTACCCAGCACGACCTCTCCTTGGCTTATTCGCCTGGCGTAGCTGAACCCTGTCGAATGATCGCTGAAAAAGAAGAGCTTTGCTATGAGTACACTGCTAAGGGCAACCTGGTTGCAGTGCTCTCGAATGGGTCAGCAGTTTTGGGTTTGGGCGATATCGGCCCTGCAGCTGCTAAGCCGGTCATGGAAGGAAAAGGCGTTCTATTCAAAAAGTTTGCCGATATCGACGTTTTCGATATTGAGCTGAACGCCAAGAACCCCGATGATGTGATCCGGGCGTGCGAAATGCTGGAGCCCACCTTTGGCGGAATTAATCTTGAAGATATTAAGGCGCCTGAATGCTTTTATATTGAAGAGGAACTCAAGAAGCGCCTCAAAATCCCGGTATTTCATGACGATCAACACGGGACAGCCGTGATCAGTGGAGCTGCGTTTTTGAATGCGCTCGAAATCGTTGGGAAAAAAATCGAACAAGTACGAGTGGTATTTTGTGGCGGTGGTGCTGCTGCGATTGCGTGCGCCAATTTGTACCTTCACTTAGGCGTGAAAAAAGAGAATATCCTCATGACAGACTCTAAGGGAGTCATCTATGTGGGTCGTAAAGAGGGGATGAATCCTTATAAAGAGCGATTCGCAGTTGAAACCGATCGCCGCACGGTGGCACAGGCCCTTGAGGGCGCTGATGCGTTTGTTGGTGTTTCGGTCAAGGACGGAATCTCCGCCGAGATGGTCAAGAAGATGGCCCCTAATCCAATTATTTTTGCTATGGCCAACCCGGACCCAGAGGTGTTGCCAGAAGAAGTTCTCAAGGTCAGACCCGATGCGATTATGGCGACAGGTCGATCTGATTATCCTAATCAAGTGAACAACGTCTTAGGGTTTCCTTTTATTTTTCGTGGAGCATTGGACACGATGTCTACTGCAATCAATGAAGAAATGAAAATGGCCGCTGTGAAAGCATTGGCTCAACTCGCGAAACAAGACGTACCGGAAAGTGTTTCTCGCGCCTATGGTGGTCAAAAGTTTAAATTCGGTAGAGAATACTTGATTCCTAAACCATTTGATCGCCGTGCGCTTCTTTGGGTTGCTCCTGCCGTAGCAGAGGCGGCTATGAGATCGGGCGTAGCGCGTAAAAATGTCGATCTCATCCATTATCGTGAAAGTTTGGAAACTCTTCTTGGTTCGACTTACACCGTGATGCGTGGAATTAAAAAGAGAATTCAAGGCGATTTAACTGGTGGGAAGGAACGTCCCACCATCGTTTTTCCTGAGGGCGAAAATCCTAAGATTCTCAAGGCCGCAGCCATTATTCGAGAAGAGGGAATCGCGGAACCGATTCTATTGGGACACGAGGAAATCGTCGAGAAACTCAAAGAGGAGCTCGGACTCGAAGTGGGTCTCAAGGGTATTCGTGTGATTCGTCCTTCGACGAGTCCTCATTTGGAAGAGTACTCTCAGGTTTACTTTGAAAAACGCAAACGCAAGGGTGCAACCTATGCTCTGGCTCATAATTACATGAGGCAGACCAACTACTTTGGCGCCATGATGGTGGAGCGGGGTCATGCTGACGGCCTTCTTAATGGAATCTCTCAAAGTTATCCAGAAGCGTTGAGGCCTGCAATGCAAGTCATTGGGGCAAAATCAGGCTCCCGACTTGTCGGAGTCTACATGATGATTTTTCCTAAACGGGTTCTCTGGTTTGCAGATACGACTGTAAACATTCAACCTAATTCGGAAGAATTGGCTGATATTGCGATTCAAACCGCAGCCATGGCTCGTAGCTTTATGGTGCAAGAGCCTCGAGTGGCAATGTTATCGTTCTCGAACTTTGGATCCAATTTGCATCCCAATACGCTCAAGGTTCGTGAGGCGACGGCAATCATTAAGCGCCGTGAACCAGGCTTAATTGTGGATGGTGAAATGCAGGCAGACACGGCGCTCAATCCTGAGATTTCCGCAACATCCTTCCCGTTCAATCAAGTGCCGGGCAATGCGAATATCTTGATTTTTCCAGATCTCGAATCGGGCAATATTGCTTACAAGCTCATGTCTAAGATGAGTTCTGCTGAGGCCATTGGGCCAATCTTAGCGGGAATGAATAAGCCCGTTTTTGTTCTTCAGCAAAATTCTGATGTGAATGATGTAGTGAACATGGCTGCAATTACCGCTATGGAAATTCAGCTCAGGAAAAAGGAAGGAAAAACCGTTCATGCCTAAGAAAATCATTCTCACCCAAAATGCACCCCAACCCATCGGGCCTTATAGCCAAGCAGTGAGCGCGGGCGGACTTGTTTTTTGCTCAGGCCAGATCCCACTCGATCCTACCACCGGACTAATTGCGTCCCAAGAGATCGGTGCCCAAACTCAGAAGGTGAT
>CANHSO010000095.1 GCA_947463705.1 Bacteriovoracaceae bacterium | reverse complement strand
TAGCTCCATCCAAGAAACATCTCGCCAAAGATCTTTAGAATACCAAGAGTCGTTGCTTTCTAGCTTAGATTGCAGAGGGCTCTTCTGGATCAGGCTAATTCCCAGAACTAAAATCACACTTGCACCCCAAGCGACCAAACCAAACCACTTGCATGCTATAGTCAGGCCAAATAGGGCACCCATGCACCGAAGTAGAGTTGCATTTTTCCAACGATTCTGAGTCGGGAGCCAGGTTGAAAAAAATGCAACCATGGCCCAAATCAGAAATGCCATCATGAAAGTATCGAGCATTCCAATTCGAGATTGGACGTAGAGTAGCTGATTAACCAGGGTCAGGCCAGCAGCCCAGAGAGCAGCCTCCTGGGTTTTAAAAAGAACCAAGGCTAAGAAATACATGCCTACGCAGGTGATTGAACCGAAGAGGGTGCTCATGATTCGCCACCCGATCTGGTTGTCTCCGGCCAGCCCAATTCCTACTGCCATGAGGAGCTTGCCTAAGGGTGGATGTTCCCAGTTTTGGTTCGTTTGGAGTGCCAACCACTGTTTAGCCGAGGGAACATAGTGGAATTCGTCAAAGTTCTGCCCTCGTGGGTATTCTAGATTGAAAAGGAAAAATAACTGACAAAAAGCGTAGATCAAAAGCGCGTTGATTTTAGTTTTTGACTTTGTCCACACACTTCAAAGCGTAGAGCTTTAATTTAAAACGGTCAAGAGTGACAAATCAAAAAGTCTCAGCTAGAACGGGGGAATCATGACAGAAACACCTAATGTAGCCCCGATAATTGGTAGAAACGAGCCTTGCCCTTGCAGAAGCGGTAAAAAATACAAGCGGTGTTGTGGCGCAAACGCCGCGCCCAAAATCACTCCACCTAAGGCGTCTTCCGGAGGTATTCCAGGTGGATTTGATCCGAGCTCTATGGGGAACTTTGACCCTCAGATGATGATGCAGATGTCACAAGCCCTCCAGCGACTCCCTAAGGGTCAGTTACAACGACTCCAATCGCTGATGCAAAGAGCGATGGGGGGTAAGGATGTAAGTGCAGAGGCTGCTGAGTTTGAAAAGGGCTTACCGCCTGACTTTCAAAATATGATGATGTCGTTTGCGGGTCAAATGGCAGCTTCTGGGGCTCCAGATGAGGCTTCGCAGGTGATGCCTGCTTTAGAGGCACCGTCTGCTCCCGAAATGAGTGTTGATCAGGCTAAGGATGTGATTGCGCGAGCGGTTTCTGAAGGAAAGCTTTCTAAGGATCAAGCCGATCAGCTCCTTTCAGTTTCAGGTCCTGCTGCAAATTTAAGCACGCCGCCAAGCTTAGCTGATGCAAGTGCCTCGGACTCGTCGAAAATCGGAAAATTTTGGGGTAAGATCATCGGCAAGAAAGACGGCTCGAGTTCATGAAACTGCCTCGTCTCATTGGCGTGGTTCATCTCCCAGCCCTGCCCGGGGCTCCGGGAGCTTTTCAGCAGCATCCGGCCGAGGCACTGCAAGTAGCAGGGCTGCGTGCAGTGCGTGAGGCGCAGGCTCTCGCTCAAGCAGGGTATGAAGGGGTCATTTTAGAGAACTTCGGTGACACGCCCTTTTACAAAACCCAGGTCCCGCCAGAAACGATTGCAAGTATGGCAATCATTGCCGCTGCGGTTCGAGAGTCAGTCGACATTCAGATTGGGATCAATGTTCTTCGAAATGACGCTCGATCTGCTCTAGCGATTGCCGCTGTCACCGGTTGTGACTTTATCCGGGTGAATGTCCTCTCAGGCGTTGCGGCAACCGATCAAGGCTGGATCGAGGGCGATGCGGCTTTCCTGGCACGCGAACGGGAGAGGCTCCAGGCCAGTGTAGGTATCCTTGCCGATGTTCATGTGAAGCACGCAGTTACTTTTTCAAGCATGGATTTGGGGATTGCTTTAGAAGAAGTCGGCTCTCGATCTCTCGCAGATGGAGTCATCATCACGGGGCGAACTACCGGTCGTCTGGTTGATCAAGGAGCTCTTGAGTTGGCGTCCAAAGCGGCTCGACATCTTAAGATTCCCCTCTATTTAGGGAGTGGAGTCACTCAAGAGGGACTCAAAACTCTACGGCCTTGGGTGGATGGAGTCATTGTAGGTTCGGACCTGCGCCAGGGCGGCGTTGCAGGAGCTGACCTAGATCAAAAAAGAACCCGAGAGTTTGCCCGTTCTTTTTTCTCTGCTTCTCCTAAGAAGGCAAAAAAAGGCAAAAAGAAACGAGCTCGAGCCAGCTAGGCGGGGTAGGGGGGTTGGTTGAAAAAGCGAGTCAGATTAGGACGAGTTTTAGTACAGGCTTGGAGTAAAAAAACCAGACTGACTGCCGGAAAAGCGGGGTCAACTTCTCGTTCAAAGCGACTTGCTCGCGCTAAGGTAGGACGAGCATCTAGATCTAGAAAGGGACACCTTTCCTTAAAGATTTCCCTCCAATCCTCTCGCAAGCACTCCCTTGTTGCTCAAAAAGAAATTCAACCACCGACAGAGCCGGTGGACTCATCGGCGCAGCCCACGAGTCAAGAAACCGCTGCCGTCGCTGAAGTTCAGACCCAATCCGTGGTGATTGCTACAGAGAAATCTCCTCCCTCGGTTTCACCGATTTTGGAGTCTCCTGTAGAAATTCAAGTTTTCCCTGGAGTTTACGCGCTTTCGAGTGCAGACCTCATTCGCCCCCACGATAAGCTGAAGCAAAGTATTGAGGGGTTTCTCCTGGATCAGCGGTCCGAGCACACGCGCAAAGCTTACGGACGGGACCTCAAAAGATTGATGATGTTTTTGAGTGCCCGAAATTTTCAACAAGGCCCGTCAGAGCTGAATCGAACGATCCTGATTGCTTACAAAGAATCTTTATTAAAAGAGGGTCTTGAACACACTACCGTAGATCGACATTTGGCGACGCTGAAAAGTTTTTTTAAATGGCTCGTAGAGGATGGAATTCTCATTCGAAGTCCAGCAGATGGGGTGCGTTTTTTGAATCCGAAGCGGCTTTCAACTACAATCGGATTTAGTGACGAAGAGGTAAAAAAGATCCTGGCCGTCCCAGACCTTCATACGCGTGTAGGGTCTTTGCATTACGCCATTCTCATGGTGCTCTTTTATTGCGGTCTCCGCCGATCAGAGGCTTGTAGTCTCCGTACCATCCACTTAGGAACTGAACGCAATCAGCGAGTCCTTCGACTCAGAGGTAAAGGTAACGCCGAACGGGTCATCGTTGTGATCACTCCAGTCTGGAACGCGATTAAGCATCTTTTCTTAATTACACGCAGGGACCTTTCAGTGGATCAGCCTCTTTTTATGCCAATCAGGAATAACCGCACGCAGGACACAAAGAAATCAGTCGATCCTTCAATGATTTTCTATATTGTGACCAAATATGCCAAGTTAGCGGGTATAGCAAATCGGGTTTCCCCACATTCGTGCCGCGCAACGGCCATTTCAAACGCTCGTGACCATCAAGTCCCAGACCGGGCTATTCAAGAGTTTGCGGGCTGGGCGTCACCCGATATGATCACTCGCTACGATAAGCGACGGACGTCAGTTGAGAATTCGGCAGCCCATGCAATTTATTACGGTGGCGATAACCGCGTTCTTCCTCAAACAGGAGAATCTTCTGCGGGAGCCTCGACTCAGGACTTGCTCCCTTCTGAAACCAAGGCTCAACAGAATGGAGCAGATTCTACCGAGAGTGAATCATTGCGGGTGAATGCTCTAATTGATTTGGACCCTGGGGTGGCGTAATCGCATCAATAGTTTTTTCTTGCGGCCCACACAGGGAATCAAAATAGGTTCGATATTTTTCGTCCTTCAAAAAGAGTTCTCTCTCTCCTCTTGCTAATGAGTGTTTGCAAAGAAGCGAAGTCGGACTCACGCAATGTTTCATCCAAGTTTTAAAAATAGAGTCTTTTTTAGGATTTCCTACGTCCTGGCAGGTGAGGGTGGGGTCAACTGTCATGCACAGATCAATCATCGCTCTGAGGGCCCGACTGCGAACGTCATCATGCTCAGTAGGGGTGACGTTTACTTTATTGCAATTTAGGTCATCGAGTAAACTCGAGGAGCGGATGAATTTTTGGTAATCTTCCTTAAAGAGCTTTCTAAAGGTACTCACGCCCAAGCTTCTACTTAACTTCCGGCTCATATCGAGGAAGTTAATCCTCATTTGATTCCCAGCGTTTGAATTTGAATACTGTGAAAAAGACTTTTTAAGTTTTTCAAAGTAGCGCATCGATTCTAGAGTCTGCCCAATTTTGCTGACCTCAGTCGACCCAGTATTCACCAAGTTTCGATAAAATGAAGTAACTGAGTAGAAATCCCAGTACAATTTTGAAACCTGAAGATAGGAGAGCGAGCTCAAGTCATTGCCTGGAGCGCATACATTAAAAAGCGCTTGCATGTGGCTTTGTGCGATGGGGGTACCTAAGCGAGAATCTTTGAGGGGATTCAACGGCTGAGCTTGACGGCAAAAAATCTCCAGAGCGTCGAGCGAACTTTTTAAACTGGGAGATCTGGAGGCTAGCCGATGATGAGTTTTTGGGGGCTCAATTTGAGAAAAGACTGCCATAAATGCATCACTCTCTGAATTCACTCGATAGAGCATTTCTAGATCTTCGACAGCCTGAGGATCCGATGCTTTGTATCTTTCAATCGATTCGATCGTGGTTCTCACTGGGCCAGTTTTAAATGATAGATCAAGCCCGTTGATGTACTGATCATCTTCGTTTGCAAAGAGAAGGCAAGATGTTTTACGGATCTGTCTTAAATAGCAGAGAAATGTACCCCGCTCATTCATTTCATTAAAGTATTTAAATTGCCTAAGAGCATTGTCTAAATCTCCGGTAAATAAGGGTAGAGCTCCAATAACTTGACCACCCGTTGCAATAGCAATTCCTTGCCAGCCCCCCATGAACAAACCGCTGAGTGTAACAACTTGAGCAATGAGTTTTTGAATGACCTGCTGATCACTCAGAGTGTCTTTACTAATGCAGTTTTGAAGAATATCTGAGGTCGTCAGGACGAGTTGGTTGATTGCGGCAGCTCTTTGGGTTTGTTGATTGATGAAGTCTTGACTTACACTCGCATTGGTAAATGAGTTCCCTGCGATGAGTTGGTATTGGAATGCTGCGCCTACTTGACTCTGAGTAGCTTGGATTCGATTGTTTAAAGCGGAGCAATGATCTCCCTGATCATCTTTAATTTTTGAGACCAAGGCACCAACCTTTGATGTGAGTTCATTCACCATAGCTCCCAGGTCAGCAGGCATCGTGTCGACTGGGCACTTGTCGAGAGAATCCGCAGTTGAGAGATCAGCAATTCGAATTTTTTCAACACTGCCTTGGTCATTAAATTCGATTTTAGATTGAATAGTGAGGTCTTTTAACTGCCCTGCTTTGAATTGAGAAAACTCGATTACAGCCTTTGGTGCACGTCCGGCAGCGGACGCGATTGGGATAATTGAATATAGGAAAAAGGTGAAGACTGTAAATTGAAATATCCCCTGGCTCCATAGCATAAATATCCCCCCAGGTACTTATACTTGCGGTTTAGCATAGGAATATTTCAATTGTACAGAATTATAAAAGTCCTATTTTTCGACTGGGTATCCCGATGAAATCCAAGCTCCCATGCCATCGGCAGAGATACAAATCAGGTTTTTGAACCCTAGGCTTTCAAGTGTCGCTGTTGCGATTTGGGATCGTCTCCCAGCCTGGCAGTAAACAAAAATCTGATCGTATCCTTGAAGCTCGGACTGGTGTTGTGAAATTTCTGGGTGTGGGATGTTCTTGCTACCTGGAACATGACCTGTACTATATTCGTCTCGACCCCTCACATCGAGAATGAGGTCTTTTTTTGTGATTTTTGACAATTGGCGATTGAGGTCGCTCATACTGATGTGCTGCGTCATGGACTTTCCTTTCATTTCAAGGTCATGCTAATGTTTAATTTAAAATCCTACGAGAGGAAGAGTGCTATGGCTACCACGAAGACATTTTTACCAAGTGGGTTGTTCGACCGCCGATATTGGGCGGTCACGCTTCTGGGGTTTTCCTCAGGTCTCCCGGTAGCACTGGTGGGCGGAACTTTACAGGCCTGGATGGCCTCAAGTCACGTAGATTATGCAGTGATTGGTGTTTTTTCCCTCGTAGGTTTGCCCTACACTTTGAAATTTATTTGGGCTCCTTTGATGGATCGGTTCGTTCCTCCCTTCTTAGGCCGGAGGAGGGGCTGGATTGCAATTTCGCAACTAGGAGTGGTTCTAGGACTCTCTGTCATGGCATTTTGTGAACCGGCTCAGACCCCATTTTTGATGGGTCTCATTGCCTTTTTAGTTGCCTTTGCAGGCGCAAGCCAAGATATGGTGATCGATGCCTATCGCACAGAAACCCTAGACACAGTTGAATATGGAACAGGTTCTGCTCTGTCTACTTTGGGCTATCGAGTTGCGATGATTGTTTCGGGATCGATCGCCTTAATTCTGTCGGATCATTTTTCTTGGAGAGTCGTTTATCTTTTTATGGCAGCGGCGATTGCGATCGGCTTAGGGACCACCTTCCTTGCCCCGGAACCTAAAAAGCGGTCAACCGCTCCTCTCAGTCTTCAGGCGGCTGTAATTGAGCCTTTTCAGGAGTTTTTTAAGCGAAAGAGATCCTATGAAATCCTGGCATTCATAACACTCTATAAACTAGATGTCGTTGTAGCCTTGGCCTTAATGACTCCCTTTCTGATGGATCTCGGGTTTTCACGTACTGAAATTGGAACAGTGACCAAGGGTTTTGGCATATTTGCGACTTTGGCCGGAACTTTGGTCGGTGGAATCTGGATGCGAAGTCTAGGGATCCGACTTTCTCTTTGGATTTTTGGTGCACTTCAAGGGATCTCCGGGATCTGTTTCTACATTTTGGCGCACCTCGGGCACCATATGCCGATGATGATTGCGACGATTGCGACAGAAAATTTTTTTAGTGGAATGGGAAACGCGGTTTATGCTGCGTTTCTAATGTCCCTTTGTCATCCTAAGTACACGGTGACTCAACTTGCATTACTGACTAGCCTCATGGCGCTCAGTCGAACTCTGATTGGCGCACCCGCAGGGTGGTTGTTCCAACAAGTGGGCTGGTCAAATTACTTTCTCATTGCATTGTTTTTGGCAATTCCTAGTTTTATATTTTTGGCGCGGCTGGATCGTTGGCTTCGCAGTGCGGAGGCTACCGCCACGTCGCATACTCGGTGAGTGCGATCGAGTAGGTCAGCTAGGAGATCACTCACTCACGAGAGCTAAGCCGCCCTCTAGATTCCAGGTAGATGAATAGCCGAGCCGTCTAAAAGCTTGAGAGGCTTGAAAACTCCGATTGCCGCTGCGACACACAAAGAGGATTCGCGGTCGCTTAGCTTTCATCATTAAAGTCTCGCTCATGAAGTGAACGAGTCGAGAAATAGGTACATTTTTGGGTTGCACCTTGATTCCCAAATTTCTCCATCTTTCGCAGAGTTGATATTCTTGAGGTTCTCGAACGTCAATGATTTGCACGGGATCTTCGGTAGACTGGCTTAGAAAGTTTTTGAGTGCAGCGATTTCAACCATCTGAGAGAGGTGTCTATCCATTAATAAGAGTGGCGTTACTCCGCAAAGTACTCCTTGGGTTCCTGGATTACCTAGTTTGAGTTGATGATCCATTTGATCTTTACGCTCGACGATCCGATCAAGCTCGGCATCATTTCTGCCTCTGATAGCAAAATTCAAGATCTCGTTGTCTGCCAGTTCTCTTTCCAGCGTTGTTGCAAAAGAATTGCTGTAGTCGTGCGCAGAGCAGAGGAGAGTGTTCTCTTGAGTGACCTCTCGCAAAAGCTTCAGAGACTTAAAAAGATCTCGGGTGCTTCCGGTGGCGAAATCAGATCGCCCTAATCCTCCGCTGAGGATGAGGTCACCGCAAAAGGCGTATTGAACCTGGAGTGGATGTCCCTCTTTGCTTCGTCCAAATAAGTAGGTTGTGCTCTCGCGGGTGTGGCCAGGAGTGCTGATTCGTGCAAGTACTGTGGCAATTTTTTTGTCCTGGCCAATCAGAAGGGCCTCCGCTGGATCTCCATTTGCCAGGATAACGCTCGTTGTTCTACTGCTGTGAGTTGGCCAACCGAGACGATCAAGCTCTGCCTCCTCGAGAAGAGCTTGACTCGTTAGAGCGGTGTTGAGGTCGGGACGAACCGTATGATGGTCGGCATGATCGTGCGTATCAAGAATAGCGATGATTTTAAGTTTCCTGCCTCGCACGATCCGTTGGATTCGCTCAAAAAAGTGCTCCGCTGGGTCGATGATGATGCAATCTTTGGTACTTTCATTAATGAGGAGCCAAGTATTAGTTGAGTTTAATCTTAACTGAATC
>CANHSO010000094.1 GCA_947463705.1 Bacteriovoracaceae bacterium | reverse complement strand
TTCTAAACTATATTGCTTCACTTCTGTTTCCCTGCTCTCCGCTCAGACATCTATGCCATAAATCTGTCCAGAGTATATAGGGGGCTAAAGAGGTAGGATTCGTGAAACGCGAAACCCCGAGGAAGCAGTTGAACGGGTGCACGTTGATGCTGAAAATACTCGTTTAAGGGAAACTTCCATTCGAGCTGTTAATAAGTTTGAGGTACTCGAGGATAGGCGTGTTTCGCCCGAGTTTGCCCAGTTAGGACATATGCACAAAGTCGCAGGATTGATTTGGAGCGGAGTTGCTCCGAGAATTATGGATCAGCGAGATGCAGTTGCTTACTGTGCCAGCTTAGGTGGCGGTGCGAGATTACCTACTAAGGATGAGTACATTGCCCTGAGCCGAGCGATGGGTGTAAGACAGCCTGACTTTACAGCTCCTGGGTTTAATCTGGACGGATACAACGTAAACCTCATTTCGGATATGAAGATGTTGGATGGTTATCCTGCGACGTTTGCTTCGGCGTCGGCTCATCCTAAGGACCGTAGCCCCTTCTACAGCCCCTTCTACTTCAGACACCTTGATGGTGGCGTCTACGTCAAAGAATTTTACCCCAACGAGGACATCAGGCTGAGGTTGGTCCGGTGTGTAGTGGGTGGCTTGTAACCGTAGCAGGAGCGGAGGTTTCCCGACTGCCCAGTGGGCAGTCAGATGCAGGACGCATCTGAAGGGCGTGGGTTTTAGGACGAAGTGGGAATCTCTTACTTTGCCAGCGCCCTGAATAGGGCGCTGCGAAGATCGGGCGAACAATCGGAGCCCTGTCCATTTAATATTGGCTCGACGAGAGTCGAGCCGCGGCACAAGGTGCCGGGTCGGTTCATTTCGATCGATAGCGCGGACGAGTTCTCAGTCGTTTCACCCGTGCCATTGAGCGTGATTTCGTCCCTATCAGAATCAGCATTGGGATGCGCTCAAGAAAGAGCTGCGGTTGAAGGCCTAGGAACCCTGTGTCTTGTTAAGCAGCTAGTGCCCGAATCACTGCCGAGACTGTCGAAAGCTCGGGGTTAAACTTCTTTTTTGGATCAAGGATGTCGTATAGCGTTCGCCTGCCCAGTCCAGCCTTCTTAGCTAAGGCGGCTTTATTTGCAGTCATTAGGTACGAGGTGAGAACATCGCGGAACGAATCCAAGTCTCCTGTACGAATACACTCTAGCAAAGCCTCACTCACTACCTTGGAGTTCTTAAGCTCAGGGCTGCTAAAGGGTATGTGTTCCGTCAAGGACTTAGCACTTGGTCTTTTTTTAGTCCTCTTAGATTTCAAAACCTAGCTCGCTTTCAATTTCTCAGTAATCAGTTTATTCAGACTCTTCTTCTTAAAGCTTGCTTCAATTGCCAGCTTTCTGTGAAGTGCTGGCTCTACTCTAAGTGGGATATTTCCCGAGAACGACTTCTCAGCCAGGGGTTGTGGGATCTCTTCTCCATGTTTTTTAAGGCTTTCAATATAAGCTTCAATCGCATCTTCAGCCATCTCTAGGGCCTCTTTTTGAGTTTCTCCATGAGTGATGCAGCCGTCAAGTTCTGGTACGATCGCAAGATAAGCCGAGTCTTCAGGGCTCCAATGGATCATGATTTGGTATTTATATTTGGGTTTCCTTTGTAACTTCTTTTCCATATTTGCTCCCTATAATAAAGCTTTTTGGGCCTGCTTAATCTGGTATAGCTTCAGGTCTTTCCCATGAGTTGCGAGTACAAAGCGGGCACCATCTTTGAACCAAACTTCGTGACTTCCTGTTGCATGATCAAGAGACCAATTTAATTTTTTGAGTAGTGACCTTAGCTCTATTGCGTCGATGTTGCCTGACTTTAACTTTGCGATGAGTTTTTCGGTCTTGCTCATATATCTATATGATATCATATGTGATATCACTGTCAATAGGGATTTTTTTACCTGTAAATTTTGGCTGGCCGCTTCCAACATTCGGCAAAAATTGCACTATATTCCACGCATAATGATGCTTATGGTCGCATTCATGAGCGATTTATCTACATACACTGATGAACAAATCCAAGCCCTAAAAGAGGCTCTCAGTAAAGGCGTCAGAACGGTCAGCTATGGTGACCGTTCCGTTACCTACGGCTCGATGGATGAGATGATTCGTCTCCTCAATTACAGAACGAAGCCTGAAGCCGAATCAAGGTGACGCTCATGCCCCTCCTCGATCCTCTCAAAACAGCGTCGGCAAATCTTAAGCTGAGTCAGTGCGTTATTCTTCGGTACCATCTTGACTCTTGGGGTCCGATCTAGGGTTGTCAAAAATTCGAATTCCATTTGTTCTGTCTGCTTCATATGAGATTGAGTTCAGCCCTATACAGTGAAATGAAAAAAGCAGCTGAATCGCAAGGAATGGGTCTCTACGAAGTTTCCGCGAGGCGATTGAGCGAGCGTTGCGCTATAGCTGACCCATTAAAACAATTCCTACAGTGGCGCTTCAAAATCGATTACTACAGGGTGATTACTACAAAGCGCTGCAATCAGGGTGATTTGGGGTGTAAAGATAGCTGACTTTAAAAAACCCCTAAAGACTAAGTTCTTGTTTTTATCGGATTTTGAAAACCCGTTTAGATTAGTTGACTAAAGGTTGTCGTTTGGAGGTGACGGTCGGAATCGAACCGACAAACAACGGTTTTGCAAACCGTGCCATTAGCCATTCTGGTACGTCACCCCAGTAGATTGCCTTATCGATCAAGTAGCAAGAGGAACACAGAGTTGTCAATCAGGGAATGGCTGTAGGCGGCATTTTAGTCAACTTCACGTCAAGCGAGATTGCCTGTTGAGATGACCTAGTTTACTCTCATCGCATGAATCATCGTAGCTCGTCGATTTCACTATTGGCTTTGGGTTTGTCTATTTACGGGGCGTCAACACTCACTTCAATGGCACTGATGGGAATAGGACTAGGGATCCTGGCAGCGTGCTATGGTTTAGCATTGAAAAACGGGCAGATTTTACCAGGACCTTTACTTGAAATCGACACCGCAACCAAAAAACGCTACGCCGTGATCTCAGCGGCACTGGCCAGCGCCTGCCTCATCAGTCTAATAGGAGCTTGGGCGTTTCCAGTCCACTATGCTGGCCGCGGCCCCCGCTTACAGTGGGGGGCTGACCTGAGTAAACTCGGTTATTTCGCCTTGCCGCTATTTTTGGCACACCTTTTTTCTCGTTTACCTCAGAAGGAGTTTGCCCGGGTCGTTCGCATTTGGCTGCTTTTCGCGGGGCTAATTTCTTTTATTGCCATCCCTCAGTTTTTTACAGGCTGGCCACGCCCACAGGGGATTCCTGAGTTTTCGGGTCATTTTCACGCGACTCTCTTTTTTGGACATCATCTTTCAACCGCAAGTATTCTGATTTTCCCCTGCTTCCTAGCTTTATCTCTGGCAGCATCGTCATGGTTCCGAAAATCTCCTCGGGCTAGAGAGCCAGGTGCAGACGAGTTTCAGATTGGATTAAATCCCATCATCCTAACCTTAATTGGAACGCTGGGAGTGATCGCCCTCTTTTTGACGTGGTCTCGCATGGTTTGGATCGCACTTCCTCTGGGACTCGGTGTATGGATTTTTCGATATTTTAATCGCCGAACGGCGGCGGCACTCATTGGTGCAATAGCACTAGCAGGACTGATTGGAGTGCCCCAAATCCCCCAACTTCGAAATCGATTGAGTAGCACCATGGGCACGTCTGATCGATTTGAGCTTTGGAGGGCCAATATTGCATTTTTTGAAACTCGCCCTTGGACGGGAATCGGCTGGAAGAAGGCGGAAGGACTTACTACTGCCTATTATGAAGAAGTTTACGGGGGCGATGCTTCAAGGCGGTTTGTGGGACACGCCCATAACAATTTTTTAGATGTTCTGAGCGGCACCGGCCTGATCGGCGCTTTTACCTGGATCGCATGGTCACTCTTAATTTTTCAAATGAGCTGGATTCTCTCTCGCCGAAGAGATTCCTGGGGTGAATTAGGGTGGGCTTATTTTTGTGCTTGGATTGTATTTCAGATCAATGGGCTCACTCAGGTCAATTTTTGGGAAGGCAAGGTCATGCACCAAGTGATGTGGGGTGCTGCTTTGATCTTATTTTCAAGCGCAGCCACTACGAGATCAGACTCACGTAAGAACTAGTCTTCGTCTGGACTTTATGGTGGCCTCACCAAGAATCGAACTTGGATCAGTCCTTTAGGAAAGGACCGTTTTATCCATTAAACTATGAGGCCACTGCACTCGAACTTCTCTAGTCTTAATACAGGGGTTGAGATTTAGCAACGAGAAGCCTAGGTCTCGACTAGGTCGAGGATCGACGAGCTGATTTTTTTCCATGTGGAACGCGTCCGAGGGACCGAGCAGCCGGATCAGCCAACGAGGAAACATCGAAAGGTCGAGAACTCGGCAGGACTTGAAGGGGATTCATCGCTGCTACGTCCCGTCGGACCTCAAAATGCAAATGTGGGCCGGTAGAGTGCCCTGAATTACCGGTGAGGGCAATTTCCTGCCCCTGCCTCACGACATCTCCCCGTTTGACCAAGAGAGTTGAATTATGGGCATAAATCGTAGCAACCTTACCAGCGTGCCGAATTACAATCATTTTTCCATAACCACGAACTCTTGAAGAAGCGTAGATCACCTTGCCTGCCTGAGCCGCTCGCACTGATGTACCTACGTTGGCCCTGAGGTCAATGCCCTCATGAAAACTACGCCCCCGACGGCCGAAGCGGGATGAGATTTCGACCCGGTCCAGTGGCCACTGAAGGTCCATACCATCCGACTCGTGTTTAACCTCAGTTGCATAGAGACGAGTCCGCTTTTTCTTACTCCGAAAGTATTTTACGGCTTCACGTCCCAATTGACGACTCTTGGCGTGCTGGAGATCGGTTGACACTGAGGCTTCAGACTCAGCAGTTTTTTCGCCCTGCGATTCGCGTTCTTTGGTCAGCACCTCTGAGTTAGATTCATTGTCAAGGTCATCAGAATGAATCGAACGTTGATGATCCAAAATACCTTTTCGAGCTGAATTCCAAGGCTTAGGCATCGACGAACAGCCACTACCCATCACTCCAAGACTTGTAATTAAAACGACTCCAAGCAACTCTAACTTCATTCGCGACGAACTTCCTTGCTCACTCTAGAGCGATTTCCAGATTTTTTTTGAGCTTTGCTCCCAAATTGAATCCCACCCATTTCCTCCCAGTCGCCAAGGCATTCGCGATCCGTAGAATCTAATTTGAGTGGAGTAAGAGAGGCGTATCCCGAGTCAACAATTGAGCAATCAGTGCCCTCATCATTTTGAAACCCTTGGTATTGCCCACCCACCCAGAAGTAATCTTTTCCGCGGTGATCTTTTCGCCGTAGGATACTTCCGCTGTAAAACCGAAATCCTTGTCTAGCAAGTTTAAGACCCTTAATTTGACTCATCGGACGGTCGGGCACATTCAAATTCAACAAAGTATGTTTAGGGATGTGATTATCTTTAAGTGATCGAATCACTTTAACTGCCATGCTTGCGGCACTTGCATAATGAAGCTCTCTTTCAAGCTGAGCTTTCTTAAAATCGACAGCAAGAGAAACAGCCATGGATGGAATTCCTAAAATACAAGCCTCGCGCGCTGCAGATACAGTCCCAGAATAATAAACGTCCTGACCTAAGTTGGCGCCACGATTAATCCCTGAAACTACCATATCTGGCATTTCACCCATGACTTGGCGAATACCCAAATAAACGCAGTCAGCCGGACTCCCACTCACTCCGTAAAAATTAGGCTCCATCTGAATGAGTCGAAGCGGTTTATGAATGGTTAAGGAGTGGCCGGTGGTGCTTTTTTCCTCTAACGGCGCAACAACCCATACTTTCCCTAACTTTTTAAGCGCTTGGTAAATAGCTCTCAAACCCAACGCATGAACCCCATCGTCATTAGAAAGTAAGATTCGCATCATTTAATTAGTTTAAGCTTTGAAGTGGGTTCAAAGCAAACTCCTTCCTGAAGAAATGACTTTTATTGATTGATCACCTAGTTCTACTCACAAAAAGACTCAATGCAAAGGAAAAATTATCTAAAATCTGACCAAATTTATTACCCTAAATAATAAATTAGAAGTAATTACCCCCCTGTAGCTTGCGCTGCCTGACCGACGTAACTTCCCACATTTCCAAATCCCGTACCAATGAGATTTATGGAAAAATCGGGGCTCACAGCAAAACCCAGAGGACCCGGCGTATAAGACGCATTCAATGCAACCTTCCAACACCGAGATGGGCTCTGAATAATTAAACCTGCGCTAGCTCCAAGAAATAAACCGGACGCCTGAGCAACCCCAGGCCGACCATAGTTCGGAAGGGCAAATCGATAATTTAGAGCAAAAGAGGGCATAAAATAGTCATTAATTGAGAAAGTCGTACCTAGCGTCAAGTTATTGGCAAAGGGATTTTGGCCACTATAGCTATAACCCACACTAATGCTCCGCTCGAAAGCAAGAAGACCTTGATGGGTCGCCCTGGAAAAAACATACCCAAAACTAGTTGAAACTTGGTGCAGGTTGATCACGCTCGGATTCACGACTTGCGGCCCATCAATCGTTTGGTCTGCTAAATAGGAATAAACCGTACGAGATGACCACTGACCATAATCAAGACCAAGCTCTGACACGACTCGCGCGAAAGGGCGCGGCGAGTTGCGATCTACGGGGTCCGTGAGTTCCCGCAAATTCACAACCTGTGAAGCTTTAAAGTCAATCGCCGTCTGGTAGGAAGGACTCCCTCCTGGCGCTGGAGCATTTTTTCTCCGAACCCACTGACTAACTAGCCCATAACTCAACGAATGCCCTAATGGGGTAAAATACTGCGAGGCGTTTTGAGTTGTATTCAGCGGAGTAATATCGTTGTCATCAAAATTATAGCCGGCTTGGTTGTTATTATAAATTTGCTGAATAAATGGATGACCACTTGCACTTCGGTCATCTCCTGCAATGGTAAAGCTTGGAATAAAAGAATGAATCAGGAACGGTCGAAACAAATGTTTTGACTTCGACACAGCGGGATCCTCGGGAAACTCGTAGATTCGTTCAATCTGAGTCATGAGATCAGTCTGAACCAGCATATAGCTACGATAAAGCGGCTTAATACCTCCTCCGAAGCTATAAAAATAATTACGGTACTGAACCGAAGGGACGACTGAAAAATAGTCCCAAGGTCTCCAATTCCCATAAATACTGGGACTCATAGACAACCGCACTGCCTTACGAATTGGATCCACTCCAGGCCGAAAACTAGGAGCTACCACCGGGACTGAGGTCCCAAAAGGCACTGAGGTGTTGTCATAGTCAAACAGGCCAGCATCCCGAGTAAAGTTAACCGCAGAAAAAGAAAGACCTCCTAAGAGATGGGAGTTACCGAGGAATCGATCTGGCAAGCTAAAACTAAAACGAGGAAACGCCTGAACGGCGCGAGGATCAAATTCACTCAGACGTCGGGACGAGTCAGCCAAGCTCTGGGTAGGGTCGAGCAACCCATCCGTTCTTAATAAATTCCGATAACGTTCAAAACTAAGCGATGCATTCCAACTCTGGGCCGACTTCGAGAACATGAGGATTGATCCCAGAAATACGTCATTTCCACCCCGAATATCTCCGAAGTAATACGGGAAATAACTATCTCCGACCTCCGCCAAACTCAGATTTTCCTTGATGCCCCATGGTAATTTATGATTTTGATCGACTGAAAAACCCCATCGATTGGAGCCAAACTGGAACTGCTGATAGAAATCGCTATCTCGATTGAACTGAAAATTAGCAGAGGCCGATCCATACTCCAGGGCATACCGAGCCTCCCCTTGCATGTGAAGTCCCCGCCGAGAATAATACCCTAAACCAAAGGTCAAATCAGCACTGCGATCAACAGCCCAAAAATAGGGCAACACAATGGTCGTACCGTTGGAAGAACCAAAAGAGAAAGCTGGAAACAAAATCCCAGACTGACGCCTAGTCTTCATCGGCATGAAAAGGTAGGGAAACCAAAATATAGGAGAATCCTTGACTCTTGGGGTCACATTCTTAAAAAATGCGTAGCCCTCGATTTGCATATCCACGTCCTCTGCAAGAATAGTCCAGGACGGCGCACAATCGGCGCAGGTAGTATACTCACCCCATTGGGTTTTAAATCGACCCTCGTTCAGTCGGTGAATCGTTTCGCCGCGAAGGGTAAATCGACCGTTAGAAACTCGACCTCGAAGCACTTCGCCTTGACGATTATCGATGTTAAATCGCATTTCGTCGCCCCAAATTGAGGTGCTCTCGGTGCTGTAAATACAGCCCCCTTTTGCCTCTAATATTCGAGTTTTAAAGTTAATCTCAATATGATCGGCTGTCAGAGTTTCCCCAGCCTGCACTACTGCGGCGTGACCATCCAGTAAAACTTGGTTGGCTTTACGATCCCAGATTTCTTTATCGCCCGAAAAATGGATAGCAGCACCATCCTTCAATGCGTA
>CANHSO010000093.1 GCA_947463705.1 Bacteriovoracaceae bacterium | reverse complement strand
GGTATTTCAGATGGTCACCAAAAACGTGATTTCATTGCCGTTGAAGACGTCGTCAACGCTCTTCACTTTGGGATTGAAAAACCCATTCAGCGAGGCATCTACAACCTGGGAACTGGACAAGCGAGAACTTTCCTTGACCTCGCTCGTGCCGTATTTTCTGCGCTTGGGCGTCCTGAAAAAATTGAATTCATCGACACCCCTGAGATCCTGCGAGAAAAGTACCAGTACTTTACCGAAGCTAAAATGACACGACTCAAAGCTCAAGGTTACACTCAGCCGTTCCGCTCTCTTGAAGAGGGTGTCCAGGACTATGTCCAGCGCCTTGAAAAAGCCCGCGGCCGATCGAAATAAGCGATCTCTCCACTTAGTCCCAGATCCGTGACTCGCACTTTCTGCGCAGCACCTCTTCTACAAAGAGGAGAAACATGGCATGAGACCACCCCAAGGGAATCACCCAGTAGGGTTTGCCAGATTCTTTGTGCACCTGCTCGGGAAAGAGTCCAAGTGGAGTCGATTTAGCCATACTCCATTGAAAGGTTTCTCGAGCCTCACTCCAGTTCCCCAAAGTCATCTCAACATAACCGAGCCAAAGAGTGGTCAATATCCACGGATTACCCCCGCGGTAGGTATCCCCTTCATAACGCAAAACACCCCCGGTAGAGTTCCACCAGAGTCGTGAGCGAATCAATTCTACGAGCCTTTTTGCAGACGGGTGATCACGTGGAAGAATACTAAAGGGCCGAATCAAGCCTAAAAGCGAAACATCTGCTGCCTGATCCCAATACTGATTCGAGACAAAGGATCTTTGGATCGGTCCTCCAGAAGGAACAAACCGATCCAGAATGAGTGCTGAGGTTTTTTTCCCAAGGTCGTGATAGTGCATTTGGGCGTGAGTCTCCATCAACTCTCCCGCCAAGAATGAGCCTGTGAGAAACGCAGACGCAACAGCAGCCAACGAATAGGCGTGAATTCCCATTCTTTCCTCCCAAAGATCATGGGATGGGTGTCCCATACCATCTTCGGTGGCATGAAATTCTTCTAAGAATCTTAAACCTTTTTCAAGCGTCGGCCAAAACGTCTCCAGCCAAAGGTGATCTCGGGTTCTCCTGAAGTGAAGGTAAGCAGCACTCAGAACCGTAGCAGGCTCGTCGATTTGAATCCTGCCCCAACTCGGGCCAGCATGACCGGTGGAAAGATAACGCTGCCACCACGCTCCTGAGACATCTTGAGTTTCAGTGAGAAATCGAAAATAATGCTCGACTCGATCTCGATAGCCAAACCCGCCTAGAGCCGAGGCCAGATAGGCTCCATCTCGCGGCCAACTATACCCATAACCTCCAGAAAGGCGTGAGTGGGGATCAACCTCAGCAGCAGCAAGGAGAGCGCCTGTCTTTGCATCTTGAAGGGCATGCAGAACATCAATCGATCGCTCGCAAAGAAACCGAACCTGTTCATTCTTGATGCGATCCAGCATTGGGATCGCAGGCTGATACCTGCGTTGAACCATCCCCTCCACCATTTGAAAATACCTTCGAGAGGTTAAATGCTTCAGCGATGTGATGAGCCGTCCCAGGTGAACCTCACTTTCGGCACAAATCACCAAAAACTCGAGAGTCTCCTCGGGACCGAGCGCAAAAGCTCCCCAAGTTCCACACCCCTGAACCACATGTTCCCAGCCGCGCTGAACCGCTCCATTCGGAAATCCCCATAAATCCCCACCATGGAGGGGAACCGAGATCTTCTCACCCGCCCAGAGGCGATAGCGATCGGGGTCACCCAAGTGCCCTACCCGCTCCCACGTAGTCTTGTCACGGCCTATAATTCCTAACCATCTCCGGCCGCGGTGGTGAACGATCCCGTTAAACACCGGATGATAAAGCGAGCAATGAGCCGAGGTCGTGTACCCCATCCAGGGGATCGATTGATGAAGTAACCCTGCTCGCTCTTCACGAATTTTCCACTGATCCAATAAAATCGGATCAGTCGGATGAAGAGCGAGTCGGCGTGTCATTTTTAGAGGCCGCGCTCGATGGTGGTATTCGACACTGAGCACCTGACACCCAGGGCTGAGCTGCAGGCGAATATCAAAATTCCCCGAATGGACTGGAATCAGCTCAGGCGCACCTGCATGATTCTCTGATCCAACCGGGATCACCACTGAAGTTTGATAGGCACCCAGGCGCGCTTGCAAAGCGTCGATTTGAGGAGAAAAAAGCTGTTCAATCTCGCCATTCGCATCGAATGTCACCAGGAGCGTGCCATTTCCCATCTGAATTTCAGCAACGGGTCTCTGCTCCCACGACATGGGCATCTACTCCCTTTGAGGTTTCGCGCTGCTCTTTCATGCAATGCCCAACTCACGAACATCACAGCGCAATGCTAGATCTGCCATTACATTCATATACAAAATATGTGCATCGTAAGGGCTGTCATAGGGATTAAAATATTTATGCACGTCCCCATCGGCAAAATACTTAGTGCACATGTAATAGAAGTGATCACTTGTCAGCAGGCGGCGCCAGGTTTCCAGAAGCTCTTGGCCGGTCTCTGCATCCATCTGTGAAACTTTCTTCTTCACTGCCTCTTCAACACGATAAGCTGCTCGAAGAGCTGCATCTTGAATCGGGTTGCCCTGCCAAGCTGAAAGGTCTCGCTCCACATCGGCCCAAGAAAAAGGAGACGACGCGTCTAAGGTCGCTCGGGCTCCGGCTTCATTTTTTTGAGCAGCTTGAACAGCCTCAAAAGGAGTCACAAAGCGCAGGCCTTCAACTGAGAAAAGCCTTTGCGGTAAAGCCCTCATGAAATTAAAAATCCCAGTACTTGCCCACTGATGCTCTCCAAAGGTTTCATAATCCATAAAAAGCCCGACAAAGGGAACTTTCCCCTGAGCGGCTACAGGATTCTCTAAATCAATCATTCGCACCCAATGCTCGTACTTTTCGGCAGTCAATGGCCACTGAGACCATCCCCGATCCGAGAATCGAAATGCGATATCGTCACTCAATTTATAATTTTTTAAAAGAGCAATAAGTCCTGGTGCACCCGCTGGAGAATACTTAAAAAGAGGGCTTCTCCACCGCAAAATGTGATCGGCTCCCTCCATCAACATTCCTTGGTAACCGAGTGCCGCCACTTTTTGTGCGATGGCATTGCTCGAAATTAACTCGGTATTTCTGAAGACCGGTGAGGGCTGAATGAGCGCTCGAGTCATCTCTCGTCGGTGAAGCTCCACCTGTTCTCTAAACTCTGTCTCACTGTAAAGAGCCGCCAAAGAGTGATGAGAGGTCTCTGAGAGTAATTCAACACACCCCGTATCGAAGAGTCTTTTAAACGAAACCACGACCTCCGGCGCAAAAGCCTCCATCTGCTGCAGGGCCGTGACTGTCATTGAGAATGACACTTTGAACTGCCCCTGATGCTCTTGAATGAGCTGATACAAGAGATCATTCATAGGCAAATAGCACTTATTAGCCACTTTTCTCAAAATCGAGGCATTTTTGTCCTGATCAAAATACTGGTGGTTTTTACCCACCTCTAAAAAGCGGTAAGGTCTCAAACGCCAAGGTTGATGAACTTGAAAATAAAAGCAAAGATCAACGGCCATGGGCCCCTCCAATCGATTGGGCATAAGTGCTGCCCAGTAAATGCCTGTAGTCCAAGACAACTTGCTTGGCTGAACTTTCCCAACTCAACTGACCGAGCTGATCCATGCCTTCGTCTACCAGCTGTTGTGAAAGTCCTTTGAGACGAAGCGCTGCCAAAATTTGGTCTGCTAGTTTTTCGTGATCCCAGAAATCGACTTGAAGCGCTCGATTAAGGACCTCTCGAACGCCCGACTGTTTTGAAAGAATGACAGGAATCCCGCACCGAATGGCTTCAAGAGCAACTAACCCGAAGGGTTCAGAGACACTCGGCATGACCAAAACTCGCGAATGAAGGAGGACTTGATCAACCTCAGTGGGGTTCATAAATCCAGCAAAATGAACTCGATTCTCGATTCCAAGACGATGGGCTTGAAGCCTTAACTGATCCAGAAGATCACCCGTCCCGCAGAATACAAACTGTGCTTCACGATTTGCCTCACAAACCAAAGCAGCAGCTTTCAAAAAGTGGTCAGGTCCTTTTTGAAACGTCAGACGTCCAAGAAAAACAACCTGAGGTTTGCGCTCTGCCTCGACCGCAAAGAGTGGCAACTTCGAACCCTCTTCTGGCGCATTATAGACCACACTGATTTTCTTTCGTGGAATTCCGTAGAGGCGTTCAATCATCCCGGCTGTATAACGACTGACAGCAAAGATATGAGTGGCCTTACGAAACCCTTCACGTTCGATCCGAAACACTTCGTGATTCAGATTCTCTCCACTTCGATCATATTCCGTCGCATGCACGTGAAGAAATACAGGTACTCCAGTCACTCTCTGAAATTCAAATGCAGCAGGAAATGTCATCCAGTCATGAGCATGAACCAGGTCTACTTCATGAGCCTCTGCGAGGTGCCGCACGGTGAGACAGAACCGCTCGATCTCAGTCCAAAGATTTTTTCCGTAGATTTCGCCGGGAGCGGTGGTGACTGCCGCTTGGATTTGTTTTCCGCGGTCAATTTTTTCAGCGAATGCTTTGATTTGTGGGATCTTCAGTGGTGCCGACGTTTGAGCCGAGCCCAGAATTCCGAGATCTGGCTCTCCGACAGCCATCCGATCAATCACATCCCCAAGGTGTTTTGGCATCTGACCTTCAGGGTGTACGCCGTACGGAAAAAGCTGTGCAGCCGACTGCAATCGGATCAAATGAGGCTCGGATTCTGGAGTAACTCCCCCAGCGGAAAAAGAGGTGACCTGATCAGGATTCCAGCCTGCTTCTAACAGGCACTCTCTGGCCCCCACCACTTCAAGGTGATTCTCAGAAACACGCTCGGGAAAAGTAGGCAAAACAAAAAACACTTGGGTGCCCAAACGCGCTAGGGCTTGAGACAATCCCTGACAGGCTTTTCCAAGGCCTCCAGCAAATCGAGGCGGATATTCCCACCCCAGCATTAAAACTCTAATCTTTCTTCCAGCAATCAACGGATCATCCCTCTCTTAAAAATTTCGGCCATTTTGTCATCTACTTTCCACTCACGCCTCATTAATGCTTCTTTCCAACAAGCTGAGCTCCAGGCCTGAGCTGGAGCCCCGCGAGGAACAAAGGGTGGCATCCCATCAAAAAGCTCTGCAATATGGCCTAGAATTGGCATTTGTCTAAGAATTGTCGGGGGGAGCATTTTGGCCCTCAAAACCGCAGGAGCCGCACCAGTGACGCCTATAGGTTTTGACTTCCGAATCCGACTGAGCCGATCGCGTGCCGCTTGAAATTGTCCTCCTAGCCAGGCCCAGACCGGCCCCTGATGGTAGGCTGCATCGCGCTCAGTGGGATGGCCAAAATACTGCGAACGGTACTGAGGATCTTGAGAGGAAAGTGTTCTGAGCCCCACAGGTGTCCAAAATCGTTGAAAGAGGAGAGAGAGATCCGCTTCAAGTCCTTGAGAAATATCTTCTCCTGCCGCGTTCAAGACAAATGAGGGCGCTAATGGTATGCTGTGTAAAAATACAAAATTAGGCCTAGAATCCTCACGACAGTCGAGAATTTTTTTAGCAAGATCGAGCCCATGGATGTCTTTGCGCCAAATCCGCTGAAGCATCAGAGCCTGAAACCAAAGAGCATTGACCTCCGGTAAACATCCAAGTCTGGGGGTAACCGCCTGCCCCTGCACCCTAGCATCCATCCAACTTGTGTGAGCGCCCGTCACCTCCAGCAAACCAGAGTCGAGAACTTTTAAAAAAGGATGAAAACCTCGCCGAATTGAATCAATTGCTGCATCCAAAAGAAACTGAAATTCTCGTTGAAGCGAAGGGTAAAAATTTTCATTAATGAGTGAATAGCTCCATAAAGAAGTCAGTGAATGACACCACCAGAGCGTAGCATCACAGGACTCCCACTGAGCGCGACCTTCCGTCTCTAAAACGTTCGGGAGACATCCGTGGGTTTCGATCCAAGCCCCCCAACGAAGCATGATCTCGCGCACCCAAATCTCGGCCGATCGAGCGTCTCGACTCTTTCCACTCTCCTCAATCCATGCAGCGACTAAACCAGGCAGGCTAACAAAAGTATCTCGACCCCACTCACCAAACCAAGGAAATCCAGCAACAATTCCAGCTGGATTTTTAAGTTGAAAGTCAAAGATACGATGTCGAACTTTTTCAGAACTGATCGGGCTCGAATCAAAAAAACCCGGATCAACTGAGAGCACCCACTCACAAGCATGATTTGACTTAAGTTGAGTTACAAAATAGCCCGCTGAGTAGAGATCTTCTTGGCTCGGGTAGCCTCTTTCTAGTTCAATTGGATAATAAAACTTTTGATACCATTGCGAGTCATCAAACCACTCCCAGCGACCTCGAAAAAAGCAAAAACTCTCGCACCTCCCTGACTCACTCAAGATCGATCCCTGGCCAGTTTCGCTCATCTGAGAAAGATCAAGGTTTCGCCAGACCCACGTTTTTCCACCTAACGCATGAAGGTCCCTCATCGCCCAGAATCCGCGAACTTTAAGTCGAACCGCTTCTGCTCCTGTCCACTGCCAGCACAACGCAATCCCCCCTGGATGCGCAGGTGCAACTCGAAAGGAAAGCTGTCCCGAGGGCAGCTTCCAGGTCCAACGAGGACCCTGACGCGAGCCGCGAAATCGAGGAGACGTTCCTATTTCCTCAGGGTTCGGGTTTTTCAGCGGCCCCTGCGGGCCCCAATAGAGATGAGGCCAAAGAGCGACTCCATCGCATTCAAACTCTAAGTCGGCCAAAAATGCCGTCTGACTCCGGCCCGCAATCCCAAGATAAAACCCGTGGTACTTTCGAGTTCGAAGTCCAGCTGCAGTGCCCATCGCAAAAGCGCCCTGAGGGTCGCTTACTAACCACTCCGAATCCCAACCCCTCGTCATCTCACAGCCTTCTTCCGATCAAAAAACTAAAACTCGACCCATTGCCTTACCCAACCTCAGAGAGTTGTCTTGGCCCAGGATAGCCCTAGGGCCCTAAGCAAAAGTGAGGCCACAATGCTGAGCCTGGGCGACTCTCTTAAAAAAAAGCGGTTGAATCTGGGAAGCCTCTCCGATATAAAGCTGAGCGAACCGGTTCGATGGCTAATTTTAGCCTCAATCCACGCCAAATTTCTGAGTGGGTTTCCGGTGATGAAAGGAAAGCCAAATGGCTAACACAAAAACCGCGACCAAGCGCGCGAGACAAGCCGTAACTCGCCAAGCAAGAAACACCATCACCCGCAGTGCAACTCGCACCGCATTGAAAGGTGCAATGGACGCAATTAAGGGCAAAGATCAAGCTCAAGTCCAGACTGCTTATCTCAATGCTGTTCGTGCACTTAGCAAGGCTGCAAGCAAAGGTGCTATCCCAAAAACCCGCGCTGCTCGTAAGATCAGCCGCCTCACCTTGTTTGTGCAAAAGAATGTGCCAGGCGCTTTAGCCGCACAGAAGTAATTCAACTTCAGATCAATGGTTCGGTCGCGGAGTGGTTCCCATTCAGTGACCGAACTTATTCATCAACGTCGTCCACAACCCCAACGGCATCAATGGGGTCTGCTTCAAACTCAAATCTAGTAAAAACAACTCTCTCTGTAACTCAATGACTTCCATTAATTTCCAAAACTGGGACCATTGCTTAAGTCGATTCAATTGAAATGGATGAGTCTTAAATGCACCGGTTCCAAACTCAGCATCCGCCAAAAAACCAGCCAACTGCTTGGCGTTCCAACTTAAAAGCCCCAAAAGAGGGAGGGCTTGGTCTGGACTCTCCGCCAGGTGGGCCACCTGCCTCAGCGTTGCAGCGCGATTTTTAGTGAAGAAATGATCTACCCATTCATCCGAACTCCAAACACCGGGAGTATCTCGAATCACAGATTCTGACTCAGAGCCTGCAACCAAAAGCTTATCGAGTTCTTGCGCAATTAAATCTAAAGTCCAGGGCTCCATACAAGTGAGCCGTCTCAGACTCTGGGCAGAAACCTGTACACCCTGACGCTTTGCCAGGTATTGAACCCACGCCTCACGCTGATCTTCGAGTACCTCGTCGCAGGACACGACTGCAGCTCCGTCGGCCAACAGCTTCGAAAACTTCTTCCGTGCGTCGAAATCCTTTGCGAAGCAAACACAGACACTGGACGTTTCTGACTGCGGCGCAGCGGGTCCAAAAAGTAGAGTGAGTGCCTCAGGGCCTTTAATTTGATGGGCATCGCGAACCACCACCAAACGTACTCCCCCTCCGAGCCCCAAGCTCCGCGCCGAATCACAAATCGTAGCGCCATCAACCTCAGAGCCGTCTAAATTTTCTTCGCCCCACTCATTAGTCTGGGCTACCTTCCGAATTCGCTTTAAAAGCTCGCGACCTTTGAGCAATTCAGGACCCCAAATCCAATAAAAAGGACGCAGTAACCCTTGATCCAATTCGGCTTGAATGACTTTGATATCAAATTTTGGCATCTACCGACTTCTCCATACAAAGACCACTTCG
>CANHSO010000092.1 GCA_947463705.1 Bacteriovoracaceae bacterium | reverse complement strand
GAGAGAAGGTCGCCAAACTTGCGCAAGTCGTCAAGATAGCTGACGGCCTTTTAGAAAATCCAAACGGAGTTGAATCCCCTTCGCCATCAGAGGCTTCCAGTTCGGTTGCCACGCCTGACAAAAAGGTATCATAACAGGGTTTATCAAAATGAATCCATCTGAGCCACTTCAAGAATTAAATCCCAATCGTCCAAGATATAAACTTGTGGTCAGTGATTTCCATCTCGGGAAAGGCCGCTACCTGCCCGATGGAACCCAAAACATCTTAGAGGACTTTATCTATGACCGCGAGTTTGCAGAGTTTCTTAATTATCACCGTACGGGCGATTTTGCTGAGGCTGAGGTAGAACTCATTCTGAATGGTGACATTCTCAACCTGCTACAAATTGATACCTATGGCGTCTTCACTCACTTAATCACAGAGCGTAGTGTTGTTCGTGCGGTCCATCGGATCGTCGAAGGGCATGCTGAATTCTTTCAGGCGCTTCGAAATTTTGCAGCCACACCTCATCATCGTGTGACTTATGTTGTAGGTAATCACGATGTCGGGATGCTATGGCCTGGCCCTAGAAAAGCATTTTCAGATGCTTTGGGTGCCGAAGTTCAATTTCACGATGTGGCCTATCAGTTTGACGGAGTTTACGTCGAGCATGGGCAACAGCATGAGCGATTTGCTATGATCGATCTGAATCGACCGTTTATTGAGCAGGGCCTGCCTGAGCCGGTTCTCAATCTGCCTTGGGGTTCGCTTTTTGTTGCCGTGCTCCTCCCTGAAATCAAGCAAACCCGGCCCCACGTAGATAAGGTTCGGCCTTCTTCTACTTTGATTCTTTGGATACTTTTTCACGATATTTTTTGGGGAATTAAGACAGGTCTTCGGATCTTAAACTTTATTTTCGATACGGTATTGTTTCGGAGGCGGTTTCAAATCCATCAAGGAGTTCGTGCAACTTTAGGCCTTTTAAAGGAAATCTCCCTTTACCCCAATTACGATCGAATTGCTTTTAAGATCCTCGAAACCCATGATTCGGTCCATACCGTGATTTTTGGGCATACTCATTTATTGAGATATCGCCAATGGAAAGAGGGGAAAGAGTATTTCAACGAGGGGACTTGGAATGAGACGACTAACCTCGATCTCAATGATTACGGTAAGCAAATTCGACTCACCTATGCCTTCATTGAGTATCCTCTTTCTGATCTAGCTCAGGGGCGTCCTAAGGTGCGTCTGAAGCAGTGGCAGGGAACCTGGAAGCCTGAGGTCGAAGTTCTTGCATAATTAGGGTGACTCCCCTAATCTGAAAAGCCATGGAAAAAACAATCATCGTAATTCCTGCTCGTTATGGCTCAACTCGTTTGGCAGCAAAGCCTCTTGCTCTGATTCACGGCAAGCCGATGATCCAATGGGTGGTTGAGCGAGCCCAGCAGGCTCGTGGAATTGACCAGGTGATCGTTGCCACAGACGATGTTAGAATTGAAAAGGCCGTTCACCAATTCGGCGGGGAATGTCGAATGACCTCTCCTGATCTGCAGAGTGGGACCGATCGAGTGGCCGCAGTGGCTGATCAAATCGATGCGGACATCTACGTCAACCTTCAGGGGGATGAGCCTCTGATGGATCCAAAAGCGATCGAAAAGGCAGTGGATCTCGTCCGCTCTAGAAAATTTGAGCTCAGCACCGTAATGGTGCCTTTAAAGACACTTGAGGAGTTAGCAGATCCTTCTGTCGTTAAAGTGATTGTTGATCGACAAAGTAAAGCGATTTACTTTTCTAGGCTGCCAATCCCCTATAGCCGAGGCCCCATGCCTGAATCTGGCAGCGAACTCGTGTGTCAACGGCACGTAGGCCTTTATGTTTATACAAAATCTGCCCTAAAGCACTTTAGAAGCCTACCCCCGTCGGGGCTCGAAAAAGGCGAAGTTCTTGAGCAATTAAGGGCACTTGAGAATGGAAGGGCCATGGGGGTGGCCCAAGCCGACTTTACATCAATCGGGGTAGATACAGCAGATGACCTTGAAAAAGTCAGGCAACTTCTAGTATAACTTCCCGAAATCATCAAAAAATCGGATTTAATTCATGGCAAAACAGAAAAAGTATATTTTTGTAACAGGCGGCGTGCTTTCCAGCATCGGCAAAGGCATTAGCGCAGCCTCGATCGGAATGCTCATGGAACAGCGCGGAATCAGCGTGACTATGATCAAAATGGACCCGTACCTGAACGTAGATCCAGGGACCATGAACCCGTTTCAGCACGGCGAAGTGTTTGTGCTGGATGATGGTGCGGAGACTGACCTTGATCTCGGTCATTATTCACGCTTTGTTCAAGGTGCAAAATTTTCGAGAAAGAATAGCTTCACCACGGGTCGGATTTACGACACGGTATTGAGGCGAGAGCGCGCTGGGGGCTACCTGGGTCAAACCATCCAGGTGATTCCTCACATTACAGATGAAATCAAAAGTCACATTCGAGATGCTGCTGCTGATTATGACCTTGCGATTGTTGAGGTAGGTGGCACGGTGGGTGATATTGAAAGCTTGCCATTCCTCGAGGCCATCCGACAAATGAAGGCCGAAGAAGGGGCAGGCAATGTCCTGTTCGTTCACCTGACTTTGGTGCCCTATATCGGAGCTGCTGGGGAGCTTAAAACCAAGCCGACTCAACACAGCGTCAAAGAACTCCGCGAGATTGGGATTCAACCCGATATCCTTCTGTGCAGAACCGATCGAGCTTTGCCTCAAGATGTGAAAGACAAGATTGGCCTTTTTTGTAATGTCTCGGGGCGCCAAGTATTCAGTGCAACCGACGTGAAAAATATTTACGAAGTCCCACTTCTCTTTAACCAGCAAGGACTAGACGAAGAGATTGCAGAAAAACTCGGGATTTGGACCGGACGTCCTGATCTTTCTAAGTGGGCCTCCATGATCGAGCGCCTTCATCACCCTGAAACCGATATCTCCATTGGGATTGTGGGCAAGTACATTGACTGGCACGATAGCTACAAGTCGATCTCCGAAGCCCTCATTCACGGTGGAGCCGCGAATCACGTTCGCGTGAACATGGTTTACATTGATGCCGAGGAACTAGAAAAAGGGAACCAGCAAGACCTTCTTGCCTCAGTGGATGGCATCCTAGTTCCAGGTGGTTTTGGTGAACGAGGGATTGAGGGGAAAATTAAGGCCATTCATTACGCCCGCACACACCAGGTTCCGTTCTTCGGGATTTGCCTGGGAATGCAACTCGCAGTGATCGAATTTGCGCGAAACGAATGCAAAATTGTGGACGCCAACTCGGCTGAGTTTCGCCCGAACGGTTCCTCCAATGTCATTGACCTCATGGAATCTCAAAAAGCCCATACAGACCTGGGTGGTACCATGAGATTGGGTGCTTATCCCTGTCAGCTTCTCAAGGAGTCCAAACCCGGCACGAAGACGAAAGCATTCTTGGCCTACCAGAATGAGTCCATTTCCGAGCGGCATCGTCACCGATTTGAGGTTTCAAATCAGTTCGTGCCTCAGTTGAAAGAAAAAGGACTCGTGATTTCAGGCAAGAATCTCAACTCAGAGACAGGCGAAGAGCTGGTCGAAATGGTCGAGTCCCCGGACCACCCCTGGTTCCTGGGCTGTCAGTTCCATCCTGAGTTTTTAAGTCATCCGCTGAAACCGCATCCTCTGTTTGCATCATTTGTTGAAGCAGCTAAGAAATTACACCAAGAGAGATCCAAATGACCCCAATTGCCGCACCTGCCGAGATGACTCTGATTGCTGGACCCTGCGTGATCGAAGACGAGGGACTGGTCATGGAAGTAGCCCAAGAACTGAAGCAGCAATTGAGTGGCATGCCCGTGCGGCTGTATTTCAAAGCCTCGTTCGATAAAGCCAACCGGACCTCGATTCGAGGTTTTCGGGGACCTGGATTAAAAAAGGGGCTCGAAATTTTGAGTCGAGTTCGGGAGCAGACGGGGTTGCCAATCCTGACTGATTTTCATACCCCTGAACAGGCGAAGCCGGTTGCAGAAGTGGTGGATTTTCTCCAGGTGCCCGCATTTCTTTGCCGTCAAACCGATATGATCGTTGCAGCAGCAGAGGCGGCTTTGACCTTTAATCGACGCTTGAACGTTAAGAAAGGCCAGTTCCTTGCTCCTTGGGATGCAAAAAATATCGTGGAGAAGGTCAGGGAAGTCGAAACTCAAATGGTCGCTGAGGGCCAGATTAAGCAGCCCAGTTCAGATTGGTTTTGCCTGACGGAGCGCGGTGTTAGTTTCGGTTATAATACTCTAGTGGTGGATATGGTTTCATTTCAAACCATGCAAAAATTCAATGTTCCTGTGATCTATGATGCCACTCACTCGATTCAGACTCCTGGCGCTGCTCAAGGTGGCACCAGCACCGGTGGCAAGCGTGAGTATCTTGAAGTCTTGGCACGCGCAGCTATGGCAGCCGGGGCGACCGGGCTTTTCATGGAATGCCATCCTCGCCCGTCCGAGGCAAAGAGCGATGGTCCAAACGCCTTTTACCTAGACCGAGTCGGAACCTTTGTGAAGCAACTCCTTGAGATTCGCTCTCTGGTTGCTGGCATGCCGAAACTTCTTCCTGAGACTCAAATTTAGGGGGTCCTCGTGCCTAAAAAGACGGTGGCTAAAAAGCTCTCCAAGGTAGCGCTCACCCGGCAATTGAAGAAGGTCAGACTTCTGATCCTCGATGTCGATGGAGTGCTTACCGACGGCCGATTGTTTTGGATCGAAGGTCAGGGGTGGACTCGATTTTTTCATGTCCACGACGGTTACGGGATTCGCCTGCTTCAGAAAGCGGGGATTCAAATTGCAGTTTTCAGCGGGAGTAAAAGCAAAGATATTCCAGAGCGGATGAAACTCCTGGGAATTTCCCACGCCTACCTCGGTAATGAAAATAAGATCGAGTCTCTGAATGACTTGGTTCGAGTGACTCAAATTCGCCCGAATGAAATGGCGTTCATGGGTGATGACCTTTTTGATATTCCCGTCCTCAAAAAAGTGGGTCTTGCCATCTCAGTTCCTCAGGCGCTTTCAGAGGTTAAAAAAACTGCACACCTGATCACCAAGACCCTTGGTGGGAGTGGAGCGGTTCGCGAGGTTGCAGATCTCATTTTAAAGGTGCAGGGACACGAAGAGAGGGTTTTTTCGGAAAAATTGAGCGAGGAGTCGCAACGTGGCAAATCCACCCAAAACACCTGATTCTTCACAGATTGTTTTCTGGAGTCGAAATCGAGCCACCTTCGAAGTTGAAAAAGTTTATGGCGACTCCGCTCTTCGGTGGGCTTACCAAACGCGCCTCGGTAGAAAATTGACCGACTGGATCTTTTCTCGGGCTTGGGTGAGTCAACTCTATGGTGCTTATCAATCCTCGACCCTGAGTCGAGCTAAGATCGAGCCATTCATCGAGGCATTTAACATCCCGATGAACGAGTTTGAGCCTGGACCATTTCGGACCTTTAATGACTTTTTTATTCGACGGTTTCAATCTGGGGCCCGAAAATTTGTTCAAAGCCCAAGCGAAATGGCTGCCTTTGCAGAGGCCCGATATTTGGCATTTGAGAGCATCACTCCTGAGCAAAAATTTCCTGTGAAAGGTAAATTCTTGAGCGCCCAGGCTTTGTTAGGTGGCACCCCATGGGCAAGTCACTTTGCGGGGGGGCCATTGCTCTTAGCAAGACTCTGTCCTACGGACTATCACCGGTTTCACTTTCCTGACTCAGGCAAAATCCTAGATTCTTTTCGGATTCACGGAAAGCTCCACTCAGTCAACCCTGTTGCTCTTCAGGCAGTCGACGAAGTCTTTGCGCAAAACGAGCGCCAGGTCTCTATCCTTGAAACAAAAAACTTTGGCCTCCTTGCTTATATCGAAGTCGGCGCCCTCTGCGTAGGTAAGATTGTCCAATCCCACTCTCCTCAAAAATCTCAATTTGAGCGAGGAGACGAAAAGGGTTACTTCCTCTTTGGCGGCTCTACTGTGATTGTGTTGGGAGAACCTGGCAAATGGAAACCCAGCGTTGATCTTTTAGAGAACACTCGCCAGAGTCGTGAAGTTCTAGTGCAGTTGGGTGAGCCAGTGGCCAGCAGCACTTCCCTGAGTTAAGTCAGCGATTGAGATCTCAGCTCCTGGCAATAGGTTCTTACCCGGGCAAGTGAAATCGATTCAGACCCATGAGCTGGGGGAGTCGTAAGAGTGCTTTCTCAAAGTTGAGTACTCGGATGTGATCCAAAGTATATTCTTGATCACCACTATACAAAAAGAAGCACTGCGCCTCAGGATAGTCCTCACTGAACAACTTTAGACCAGCCAAATCCTGTTGTCTGAGGATCGGTGCTCGTTTGATCTCAAATGCAAAGAGCCCAGCCTCGCCATAGCTGACAAAATCCACTTCAGTTTGCTGGGCGGTCCGCCAATAGAACAACTTCTGGTCCCAGCCCACCCACTCACTGAGGGCACGATAGTGCTGAAAGAAAAGCGTCTCCAGCGCAGCTCCATCGATTTCCTCGGGACTGTCGAGTGGTCCCTTGGGGCGTAAGGCGCGATATGCGCCCGTGTCGAAAAGAAAAAACTTAGGATGAGCGGCAAGTCGCCTTTTTGCCCGCTTTGAAAAAATCGGAAGCTTTTGGGCAAGGAGCAGATCCTCCAAAATCTCAACGTAGGATCCGATGAGTTTAGCGCCGACACCGACATCTGACGCGATCGAGGCTAGAGTAATGGGCTGAGCCTGAGAAAAGCTTGAGATCTCCAAAAATCGAGCAAACTGCTCGAGATTGCGAGTCAGGCCTTCTGCTAGCACCTCCTCTTTGAGATAGGTATAGATGTAAGTCGAGAGGTATTCTTTGGGATCTTCGAGGTTCCAGACAGTAGGCAAGAGGCCGTACCGGAGAGCCTTAGAGAGATCCCAGTCGGCTTCTAGCTCCCAGCAGGTGAGGGGATAAAAATATCGCTGAAATGCCCGGCCTGCGAGTAAATTAGCTCCACCTCGTCGCAACTTGCGGGCACTGGAGCCGGTGAGGATGAATGTCATTTTCTCTTCCTCAATTAAGCGGTGCACTTCATCTAGTAGTGCTGGGATTTTTTGGATCTCATCGATGATGACAGGCTCACCTCGATTAGGGCCGACCATGCCTTTGAGGCGACTCGGTGATCCAAGCAGTAGGCGTGCCGATTCAGAATTGAGTAGATCCAGCCGGGTTGAGTCTGGGTAAGTCGCTCGCAACCAAGTCGTTTTGCCTGTGCCACGCGGTCCAAATAGAAAAAAGCTCTGATTTTTCAGTAAGTTATAAAAACGAGAGTACATACCTCTATTTTACATGTAATTCGGAGTTTTAGTAGCTGAATTTCACCCTATGAAGGGAGGCTCGTGCTCCACTCACTGAACGACTTGAGAAGAATAGAAAAGCCCAACGCTGATCAACTCAACGTTGGGCTAGTCGTCGTTTGGGTAGCTCAATCTAGAGTCAAGTCGGCAAATTGAGCCTCGATCTACCGGAAATGGGTTATTCGATAGGGATTTCATGGGGGACGGAGCTCAACTTGGCCCAGTTCTTTCATCTGTTGAATTCACTATGCGCGTATCCCGTTATAGATGAATAAGCCACTTCATTGGAGATGCACTGTGGGTAAGGAAAATGGAAACCGTTCTGAAAGAGCAATTGTGCGCCAGAGTATTAGCCAGCACTCGCGCTTCTCCTGCCTAAGCAAGCCTACTTCACTGCTCAAATCACGTGTGATTTTCTCAGTTTCGCCCTGGGTAGGGTCGGAGTGTATCCACAAATCCAGAGAATCGACTGATTTCTAGATTATTTTTCCGGAAGAGTCACAATTGAGCGTTTACTGGCCCCAATCTCGGCGAACACGGCTGGTATCTCGCCTCATTCTGCATCAATCAAGTCCGAGGGATTCAAATTCACCACCCGCAACTGGCCAAATTAGCCTAAGTGCCGAATTTAGATGAAAAACTGGCTCCGTCCCCAATCCGCATCTTTAACGACCAGATCAGGGACCAGCTTGATCTCGAGGGTGCTCGTGAAATCTGGAGCAATTACTACTTCAGAGTATTGTCTGAAGAGTTTCACAATAGTCATTTTTTTGTTGAGAGCTCAATGGGTGAAGATCCACATGAGGCTGCCATTAAGAGATTTAAAAAAAATTCTCACTACAAAACTGGCCTTATTATTGCTAGAGAAGATCGAAAACACTATTCAAACCAATCATGAAAACACTCGAAGTCTTTCAGCGAAGCGAAAATCAGTGGATTCTTCTTAATTCGTATGTAGACCACGAATTGATTCGTGCGGCACCATTTGATGCCGTCGCAATTGATCTGGGCTCTCTCTGGTTGGACTGACTTTGAGCCAAAGTGGTTGGCCGCCTAAAACGTCGTTCCGTTGCAATCAGGAAGGGGTGCTTCGGTCAGTAGGCCAGCGTCCTCCTGGCAGTCTGCAAAATCTTTGGCTGGGTCGGCGTTGGCGATGGCTTGGGGTGATGGGAGCGGCGTGAACTCAGTTCCTCCTGATGGTAGTTTGCAGTCCCAGGCGCTGTCGTCTGCGGTGGAGAAGACGACATTCGGCGGAGGGGTGGACGGCATAGCAGTTACAGTTTGGTTCGCTTGCTGCAGGTAGTCTGCAAATTCGGTATTAGGCTCGGGGGTAAAAGTGTTTAGCGTTTCCCCGTTC
>CANHSO010000091.1 GCA_947463705.1 Bacteriovoracaceae bacterium | reverse complement strand
GGGGCGAGCGTGGTCTTCGTCGATGTAGTTGTTTTCAACTAAGTAATTCATCACTGCTACGGCTTTAATGGTGGAGGCAACATAAGTGCTTGGTTGCGTGTCGCCGTCCAGCTCTTTTTCGTTCGTATAATCTTCGATGGTGATTTGGCCCTTATAGTTTTTGAAAATATCGCCCAGCTTATTGAGTCGTTCCTTAGCATCGGGCCTTAATTTACTTGTTCCGGGAACAAAGAGCGCAGCCTCAGGTACGGAAAACTTTAGGAACTGTATTTCTACTTCAATGTTGAACGCTTGCCCTTCCATTTCTAGACGGACTTTTTCGCCGATTTTGCGATTTCTCTCTAAATAAGTTTCTGCTCGCACTGGGTTAGGGACCTGATCGTCAGGCATCGCTCCGTCCATTCCGGCAAGCATACTATCTCTCATTCCTGGGCGAGGAATTGTGTTTGCATTGGGGTCATCATCTAAGTCAAAGGGGGTATTGGGGTGATTGAAGTATTGCGCTATCTTGGCCTTAGTTGCCTCGTCGGCTCCCATGAGCCACATCACGAGGAAAAAGGCCATCATCGCGGTCACGAAATCAGCATACGCCACCTTCCATGCGCCGCCGTGGTGGCCATGTCCCCCTTTGTTGATTTTCTTTTTAATGATGATGGATGCTTTTTCTTCAGCCATTAAGTTTTCCCAAGGTTGGTGGTGGCTTGGTCTACTTGTTCAAAACTAGGACGTGCGACCGGTGGAATAGTTCGGCGCGCAAACTCAACGCAGACCTTCGCAGAGCAGTTTTTTGCAAAGGCAATCAGAGCGATCTTAATCACCTGAAGGTATTTGCCTTCTTCAGCGATATTCGATTCGATTTTGGCAGCCAAAGGTTGCATGAAACCATAGGATGCCAAAATTCCGAGGAACGTACCAACCAGAGCGGCAGCGACGCTATGACCGATCACCTCTTTACCTTGAGTTAATTTACCCATGGTGATGACGACCCCCAAGACGGCGGCGACGATCCCGAGTCCTGGCATTGCGTCCCCAATGCGGTTGACGGTGGTAGGAACTTTGTGTTCTTGCTCGTGAGTTGAGTTGAGGTCTGCGTCCATAAGATCTTCTAGGTCGTAGGGACTCAGGCTTGAACTGATTTGAACTTTAAGGGTGTCACAAAGAAAGTGAATGGCGTGATGATTCTTTAAAACGCTCGGAAACTTAGTAAAAATGTCACTCGATTCTGGTTTTTCGATATGGGCTTCGATGGCGAGCGGGTTGGATTTTGCGAGCTTAAGTAAGCTAAAGACGAGGAGCAGAAGCTCAGTGTATTCAGAAGTTGAGATGAAGTCTTTCTTTGTCACTACGCCCAGCACTTGCGTGACGATGTCTTTAATGAGTGCAACGGGAGACGCAATTAAAAGTGAACCTAAGGCTGCACCCCCTAGAATCAGAAGTTCGATGGGCTGAATCAGAACGGCCAAGTGACCGCCTTCCATGAGATAGCCTCCGAAAACGCACGCTATGACAACGATGGCTCCAACGATTGAAAGCATACTTCGTTCCTATCCTCTTAAACTCTTTTCGTCAGGAATTCGAACTTCTAAAGTACTATTCACATTGTCTGTTTGGTCTAGGTGGAAGACTGACTGCGTCAAGTGATCGAGTTGAAGAGGGAAATTCTTTGTTCCTGGGTCTTCCTGGTCATTTATTTTTTATTTTTCGAAACCTTTCGTGCTAAGAGTCGTAATTCTCTTGCAATTAGGAGATTCTTGGGGTCTCTGCACCGGGCGCGTGAAAAGGAGTATCATGCTGAAGAGGTTTTACTTTTGGGTGGTTTTAGGACTAATGGCTGCCATCGGATCGGTTACTGCGATCCATTGGAATGCTTTGGAGGGGATACGTCAGAGAACTGCAAAAGTACTCCCGCTCTATCAGCGGCTTAAATCACTCGAGAATCTGAGCTTAAACTTGGAGAGTTACCGGCGAATGAGCTCAAACTTTCGCAACTTGAGCCCGGCTGAAATTCTCGAAATCAAAGAGAGTTTGGTAAAAAAGTTTGACGATGGGATTGCCCAGTTGGATCGTCTCGATCCGGTTGCTTCCGATCATCCGATGCATGCCCAGCTTAAAAAACAGCTGACCGACCTTCTTGAGTCCATTGCTGAAGTTGAGCCTACCCTTTTTTCGCGTGACGCCTACGTGAAGCCTCAGATTCAATCACTCCATGAAGATCTGACCAAGACGCTGGGTACTTTAATTAAGAACACGGACACCCAAGTGTCTACCTTGCACTTGGATCGTACGGCTCCAGAAGAGTCTCGGTCGCTCGCATTGATCATAGCGGTGGAGTTGGTTATTCTCGCATTGAGTTTGTTGCTGATCTTGAAGAGCTACATGGCCTACCAAAAACCATTAAAAATGCTTCATCAGTATGCAGGCCTATTGAAGGACGGAAAGCCTGTGAACGAGTCGAACTGGCATTTTAAAGGTCTCTACGATGACATTCACAGCGTTTTGAGCAAGCTTTCCTCTGAAGTCGATACGCTCGTGAAGAACAGGCATCGTTTCATCCTTGATATCGTCGATGACCTCAGGGCGCCGCTTGAAATGCTTGGAGAAGGTAAATTGCTTCTGACTGCGGACGGCTCAGTTACGTCTTCAGAGCAAAGTTTTCAAAGTCAGGATAAAGTTCGACGCGGACTGGCGTTATTTTCTGGAAGCTTGGAGGACCTTAACGACATTGTCGGGATTAATCAGCTTCAATCGCGCTTGTCAGAATCTACAGTGGATTTGTCCGAACTTTTGGCTGATGTTTCTCAGGTCCTTTTTGGGCCAGAAGCTCAAAAGCGGATGGTCGTTTCGGTTCCTCCGATTCCGGTTTGGGTCAATCTCGATGTCAGGCGCTTTGAACGAGCTCTTTTTCATATGATCTCGAAAGTATCTTCGACAGTGTCTCCTCAAAGCCCAATCTATATTTCTGTGACCCATGGTAAAGGGGGATTTCGAGGGATTGAGCTGGTCGTTCAGGGAAGTGAAAATGAGGCGACGGGGGTTCCTCCTCAGACTGGTCCAGAGCAGGATCTTCTAAAGCACTGGATCAGCGAGAATGGTCTTTCGATGCGCTTGGTTCATAAGATGATCAGAAGTCACGGAGGGAGCATTAGTGCTGCTGGTATGGTGGGTTCGAGCGTGAGAATTATGATTCGGATTCCGCATGAGCGCGTGAGTACCAATGGACTCATTGCTCCTCCCAGTCAGGCTCAAGGCCAGCGTACGGTCGCTCACAACGATGCAGAGGAGCAAGTCGCAGCTGGCTTAGTGTTTAAAACGCCAACTGCATCGGATTCGAACTCAGCTTTCGGGAGTTAATTAGCTCTCACTGCTCGTTAGGAAAGACGTCGAAATTTTTTACATCTGCTTAGCTTTTAGACAGCATTTTGTACGAATTACAAATGCTGTCTTTTTTATTTTTAGACCTTCTCGAGTAAAAGTGGACACCTAGCTCATTTCTTGAGGTGTTAAATTTTAAATACTAATTGTGGCATAAATTCTGCTTACCTCCTCCTCGGCCTTTGAGACTTTGTGTTGATTTCGTACGAAGGCTCAGCAGTTAAAGAGGAGATTGTGTATGAAACAGATCATTGAACTTTCGTTGGTGCTCTTGCTGGGTGCTACTGTAGGGTGTGGAGGTGCTGGAGGTGCTAATACTCCTGGTTCAGGTTCTGGTATTCCAGGATCGATTGATGGAACGTGGAGGCTAACCGGGGTCAAGACTAAGTATTCTGGCAATCTGAGCCTTGCTCAGGTGTCTCCCTTGATTGGAGAATATCTCGAGTCAGAGTTTAATGTGGACCGGAATGCCGCGGCTGGGATTAGGGCTTCGGGATCGGATCTTAAACCTGTACTTACGATCCAAAATGGCTCGGGCTCTCTAGCTCTGACGAACACTGCGGGGTGCACCTTTAGACTTGTGCAGAGGTTTCAGTACTCGAATGCCGTGAATGGTGTCGGTCAAATAGAGTTGTTGTCTCTGGCCGGACCTGTGGCTGTGAGTGGTACTTGCAGTGGTCAGGGTAGTGCTGGGATTTCCCAAGTTCAAAATTTAAGAACTACCTTCAGCTACCAAATTCAGGGCAGTCAATTGATCTTGGCTAATTTAAATGGAGATGGGCAGAGGACCTGGATTTATTCGCGGTAGTTTGTTTCTTTAGGTGAATGGGAGAGTTGTAGGTCTGGTTTTTTGGATTCAAGATGAACTAGATCTGATTCCCCTAGTTTGGGGAAGATCAGATCTGCTTTTCCAGGTTTTAGTGAAAATGGAGCGGGCTAAGGGGCTCGAACCCTCGACCTCCACGTTGGCAACGTGGCGCTCTAGCCAACTGAGCTAAGCCCGCAATTGGAAAAGCAAACTTGAATGAACAGTCTTGTATCTAGAACGACTCGGATGGTCAAGAAGTTTTCTGATAAAATCGTTGAATTTTTATTTCTGAGGGCTAGGATAGTTTTCAGTATGAAAATTTACACCAAGGGCGGAGATCAGGGAGAAACAGGACTTCTAGGTGGGGTGAGGGTACCCAAAGATGATCTACGAATTCAAACCTATGGCACATTAGACGAGCTGAACGCAGTTCTAGGAGTGGTTCTGGCAGACTCCTCTTTGCCTACCGACGTGCGCACGCGTCTCCTTAGAGTGCAGGGTGAGCTTTTTCAACTCGGGGCAGAGTTGGCGACGCCTCGGAATAAAAAAACGTCAGCTTCACTTCTGGATGCCTCTCATGTTCAGACGCTCGAGACCGAGATCGATGCGATGGAAGATTCATTGTCTCCTCTGAGAACGTTCATTTTGCCGGGTGGCGTTCTAGCGTCGGCTCAAATTCACCTGGCACGAACGGTCAGTCGCCGCGCTGAGCGCCAACTGATCACCTTGCATCGAGCAGAGCCCTGCCGCTCGGTTTCTCTTCAGTATTTGAATCGCCTGAGCGACTACTTTTTTGTAACGGCTCGGTTTGTGAATCATCTGCACGGTGTTCAAGATACTCCATGGATTTCACCATGAATTTCATTTAGTTCTCACAAAAAAGGTGAGACCATAGTGGGACGAGCGAGCTACTGGTAAGTTAGCGTTCGGTTTGATTTGTTTCTATGCGTCTTTCCCAAGGAAGGGAGACGGGGGAGTTACACGGATGAAAGATCTTAAGAATTCAAAGTCCAATTCATTTAAAGTCATTTCGACGCCTCAGCAGGAGGCAGGGCCTGGTGCTCTTGATCTGGAGCGGAGGCGTGTTCCTCGCCTCAATCTAGGGACTGAGCAGTTCAAGCTGAATGCTACTGGGCGGCTTTTTTCGGTCATTGACCTTTCGCAAACGGGTTTAGCCTTGTGGGCTTCAGATCCTGTCGAGTTGGTCGAGTTTGTCGTGGGGATGAGGCTAGCGGGGGTTCTGAACTTAGGCCAAATTAAATTTCCGGTAGAGATTCACGTTCGTAACCACTCAAAAAATCGGATCGGGGCCGAGTTTGTCTCGCCTTCTCACGAGATTGGTCTGGCAATTCATCAGAGTTTTGATCCTGTGGCCCTTGGAAAAAGTTTAAAACCCATTCCAGCGATGGAGCGGGGTGAGCTTTGGTATTTTGGAGCATCTGGAACTCATCTGAGTTTGAGGCGCCTGAACGACGGCCAGTTTGATCACTTGAGTTTATGCTTCGGTGATTCGCTGGTTCAGTGGGATTCGGAACAGGGTCTGCAGTCAGGAAATTTAATCCAGTCGGAATCTCCGGGTGAGCTTCGTGGAATTTTTCGGTTAGACACTTTGTTTTTTAAGCGAGATTCGAGTATGGATAAAGAGAAGCTAGAGAGAGCAAGGCAGGTGCTGATGCACTCTCACCTTCCAAACGAGATCAAAGGGTGGGGTGTTCGGCAGTTTTCACGCTAAAACAGGGGTGGGCAAATGGATCGAAATTTTGCGATGGAGTTTGTTCGAGTGACTGAAGCCGCTGCACTGGAAAGTGCTCGGTTGATGGGGCGAGGAGACGAGAAATCGGCTGATTTTGCAGCAGTCGATGCGATGCGGAGAATGTTGAGTTCGATCCAGTTTGATGGCACCGTGGTGATCGGTGAGGGCGAGCGTGATGAAGCCCCGATGCTCTACATCGGCGAAAAAGTAGGCAAAGGGGGAGGTCCCAAGCTTGATCTGGCACTTGATCCTCTCGAAGGAACTACAATTTGCGCGAGTGGTGGCAGTAACTCTCTCTCGGTGATTGCAATTGCCGAAGAAGGGCAGTTTCTTCATGCTCCGGACACCTACATGCAAAAAATTGCAGTGGGACCTGAGGCTAAAGGTGCGATTGATCTCAAGGCAACTCCCACTGAAAATCTTAAAAATATAGCCCAGGCAAAAAACTGTTTGATTGAGGATTTGACAGTCGTTATTTTAGATCGGCCCAGACACTCAGACTTGATTGCTGAGGTTCGACAAACCGGCGCCCGGATCTGGTTAATTGGCGATGGTGATGTTTCGGCGGCGATCGCGACCTGTAAAAAGTCAAGCGGTGTTGATGTTTTGATGGGAATCGGCGGTGCTCCAGAGGGTGTGATTGCTGCTGCGGCTTTGCGATGCATGGGAGGAGACTTTCAAGGCCGTCTTACCTTTAGAAACGACTTGGAAAAAGATCGCGCCCGTCGTATGGGAATTTCAGACCTGAATCGAGTGTATCCGATTCACGAACTGGCGAGTGGCCATGTGATGTTCTGCGCCACTGGTGTGACCCAGGGAACTTTCCTGGATGGCGTTCGGTTTGTGAGAGGGGGGGCTATCACTCATTCTGTGGTGATGAGATCAGAGTCTGGGACGGTTCGTTGGATTCAAGCAGAACATCATTTTGATCGAAAACCGAGGTACTAAACATCATGGCACAGGCAGAGTTTCGAGAAGTTCTCACCGTGGATCAGAAAAAGCTTTTTGAAATCATCACGCGATACGACCAGTATCCCGAATTTGTCGAGGGATGTAAGGCTGTGAACATCCTTCGAGTGGGTGAAAATGAGGTTCGCGTCGAATACCAAGTGAACGTGATGTCTCAGGAAGTAAATTATACCTTGGATCATCGCCACGATGTTGAGACTGGACGGGTCGAGTGGACCCTGGTGGACAGTAATTTTTTTAAAAAAAATAATGGCAAATGGGAGCTGCGCTCCAAGGGTAAAGGAAAAACCGAAGTGTTTTATGCCCTTGATATTGAATTTAAGGTTCCAGTTCCAGGATTTATTCTGAACCGCCTCATTAAGGGCAGCTTGCCGGGCATGGTGAAGAGCTTTGAAAAACGCGCAAGCTCGGTTTAAGCTGAATCTATGAGCGATGACATTCAATCCAAAGCTGCCGAGTTGATGAAGAAAGTCCTGACTGTTGGGGTAGGGGCAATTTTCCTCACCGAGGAGAGTCTTCGCGGTCTAGTGTCTGAGTTCAAGCTCCCGAAGGAACTCCTCACTGCGATTCTTGAGTCTGCTAACAAGACTAAGAGTGAGTTTCTCAGGACGATGTCCGATGAGGTCATCGCCAGGGTCATGGAAAAAGTGGATTTGAGTGAGCTTCTCAAAGAGATCGTGACTCAAAATGACATCCAACTTGAGATGACCATTCGACTTAAGCCTAAGAAAAAATGACCGTGCTTGGCCTCGTCTCAGTACTCATAAATCATCAATTCCTGAGCTTCTTTGACAGGTGTCAAATCCTTAGCCAGTGGGTCTTGTCCTAAAGTCGATCTCTTTTGTGTAAACTATTGAAATGAATCAGAACTAAAAACTGACTCAGTGCCGCAAAATTGGCACCGGTGTTGCTTCTATGACTACCTGCGTACGCAACGGTAAGGACAATGGTTGTCCAAGCCGTCTCCCGCAATAGTGTTTGATGAGCTGCAAAGGTGAGGGTGTTGGCATGTCAGTCGGTCGAAAAAGTGAAATTAAGCTAAAGTTGGTGTCCAATGAAACTTTTGAATCAAAAATTGAATCCGTTGAAAAGCCGAAGGTGAACTCGGGAAGAGTGATTAAAGCGGCAGATTTAAATCGAGAAGGCACCCCAGTTCAATCGCAGGTAGGAACTCCTAGGGAATCGATTGAGAGTCTTAAACAAAACCTTCGTTCCTTGAACCAGCTGCACTCTCGCCTCCGGTTCATGCTAAAGGAGCTTGAAGGGCTCGTTCAGGAAGAGTGATCAATTTATGTTGATTTACGAATATTGTGCGGGAAATTTGGCACTTGTAATCGCCCTGGTAGTGGCTTTGGTTCTTCTCGGCTTTTAGATGCGAACTCGTTGAGTTTTGGGACTCGGATGATCACCTGGTCTCCACTTTTCTCTCGTGTCAGCCGTTTAGCATCGACAGGCCAGTTTAAGGGAAAAGACTCATGAAAGCTTTGGTAAGATGAGGTCCCTTGTCTATGTCCAGAGTCCTCTTTGAGGATTTCCTCATTTTTTCGGTATCCAGAGAGTACGAGTTGATTGCCGCGAATATTGACAGAAATATGATCTTGTTCATATTCAGGGATATTCGCACTGAGTACAAATTCGTGCCCTTCATCCCTGAGTTCTGCGTCCAGTGAGACGAGTTTATAGAACGGATCGCTCTGACGGGATGAGTAGGCAGCAATTTTCTGGGCAGTATCCTTTCTGATCTCTGAAAGTTTTTGAGTGGCGTTGTCGTAAATGTGATCCAGACTTTCAAATTGTTCTTGAAGAGT
>CANHSO010000090.1 GCA_947463705.1 Bacteriovoracaceae bacterium | reverse complement strand
GATGTGGGCGACTTCTTCTTCTGCAATTTTTCCGAAGATTTGCGCACTGACCGGGTCAGTGGCTAGCAAAGCTTCGTGAAATCGGACACCTGCCTTACGACCTCGTTCTTCCGCACTTGCCATGTAAAGCGCAAAATCTCGTGCAGAAGGACAGGTGGTGAGCGAAAGCCAGAGCTGATCCGAGACACGGCGCTCATGGATTTCTAGCTTGAGCTCTGCCATTCGGTTGAGGAGCCAGTTCAGGTGTTTGTTTTCTTCTCCTGCGAGCTCGATCCAGGCTTTTTTGAGTTCGGGAGCGGCATCTTTATAGTGGTCTGCCGCCCAAAGGAACGCATTGCGAGCTTGGATTTCTGCGAACGCGGCGGATCGGAGTCGGTCTCCCACTCCTTCGATGGTGGTGAGGGCACGAGGGATGTCGCCCTTTTCGCCGCTGGGTGCCACACAAAAAGGCTCCCAATTGGGATGCGATGCAGGGCTTTCCGGTCTTTGCGGTAGATTGGGTTGAGTTGAAATCTCTAACGTCATTTTTGGTCTCCAAGGTGACAAATCAGCTCAAAGTGAGGCTGGCTCACCGGCATGACAGAGAGTCGTGATTGTTTGATGAGCACGAGGTCTTTTAAGCAAGGTTGGCTTTTCATTTCAGAGAGAGGGATTGGACGTGCAAAAGCGCGAACGGGTGCGAGGTCGATCTGAACCCAATCACCGGGTTTTTCTGGGTCTGGATCAGCGTAGTGGGCTCGAATGACCTCGGCTAACCCAATCACAGCTTTGTCGTCGCCGCTATGATAAATGAGGGCCTGGTCTCCGACCTGCGCTTGCTTCAGGTAGTTTCTGGCCTGAAAATTACGCACTCCATTCCAATTGGTTTTTTTGTCCTGAATGAGCTGGGAAAAGTGATAGGTGTGGGGCTCAGTTTTTAATAGCCAATAAGAGTGTACCATGGAGTCGTTTTCGCATAAGATGCCGCCCATGGCAAATTTCGGAATTCTTTTCTTATGCTTGATTGCAGGGGTCTTGCTTCGTCGTAGCCCTAAGTTTCCCAAAGAAACGCCCGGTGTTCTCAATCAATTTATCTTACATATCTCGTTGCCGGCCATGATGATTTATCAGTTTCATCGGGTTTCTTTCAGTTCCTCTGCGATTTTTCCGATTCTGATGCCGTGGCTCCTCTTTTTGTTGAGCTACTGTTTTTTTAGGGTGATGGGCCAGGCCTTCCATTTAACTCGCAAACAACTGGGAGTGTTGATTTTGACTGGAGGGTTGTCAAACACCTCTTTTGTCGGGTTCCCTTTGCTGGAGGCTCTCCTTGGACCTGATTCGATCTCGGTTGGGGTGTTGTCGGACCAGCTAGGATCCGTTTTGATTTTACCTACGTTGGGTCTTCTGGTGGGCTCGCAGTTTGCGGGGCGTTCATTTTCGTGGAGCCATTTTTTTAAAAAAATTTCGGGGTTTCCGCCTTTTTACGCGCTGATTGCAAGTCTGCTTCTCCGGGGGCTTTCGTTTCACCCGGCTGTCGATGAAATGTTGTCCCGGTTAGCGGGCACGATCACACCCCTTGCCTTGGTTGCTGTTGGATATCAGCTCAATTTTTCCCCTTCGGTGATTCAGCGTTATCGGTCCAAACTGATTTTGGGTTTGGGGTTTAAACTCCTCTTGGCCCCAGTTTTATTTTGGGGCGGGGCCTTGATTTGGTACGGATCGGTTGCCAGAGAAACTCAAATCACTTTGCTTCAATCATCCATGGCACCTATGATCAGTGCTGGCATTCTAGCGGTCGAGTTTGGGTTTGATGAAGAACTCGCAGGCCTGATGGTCGGTGGTGGAATTACGCTGTCACTTCTGACTGTGCCGGCGCTGAATTGGTTTTTGTTTTCTTAGATTCTTGGATGAGCTGAGCTCCCAAAAACAAAAGTGCAGCGTAAATTGAGCAGGAAATGAGATACGGGATTTCCGGCGCAACCGTAAAAGTCATCAGACCGCAGAAGGGGCCCAGCGCTCGTGCCAGGCTTCCGAGGCCTTGGGAGACTCCGAGCGTGCTACCCTGCTCCTGCGCACTGGCTGCTTTTGAAATGAGCGAAGATAAACTCGGGTTGATCAAACTACTCCCGATCGCCATGGGAAGCACAATCAGGAAGTAAAGAGGGTAGCTCGGGCTCCACGGAAAAATAGCCATGACGGCGGAGCTGATTCCTAAGCCAATGAGTAAGAGTTGGCGCTCGCCGAAACGAGCCACCAGCTTGCGGATGAGTCCGCCTTGGATCATCGCTCCAACGAGTCCGGCAACCATGAGGACTAAGCCAGTACGATAGCCCGCTTCGCCGGTTTCAAATCCAAACTTGGTTTGAAAAAGCAGTGAGAAAGTCTGTTCCATCGTGGAAAACGCAAAGGTCACAGCGAAAAATGTGAAAAATAAAATTCGACGGTCAGCGTCTTGAAAGGCGTGGGCGAGCTGGCGCACGTTCGACCATCCACCGTTCTTTGGGGCGGTGCCCGAGTTTTCACGACGCTGCTGCCTGAGCTCGACCGGATAACTTTCAGGAAGTCTGAACACTGCAAGCAGCGCATTGACTCCACAAATCACTGCTGCGATTAAGCCAGGGGCTGCTAATCCGAGTTGAGCCGAAGCTATGCCGCCGAGAGGTGGGCCAAGCGTAAAACCAATTCCAAATGCGGCTCCTAATAAACCCATTCCCTTGGCTCTATCCTGGGGCGTGGTGACGTCAGCAATATAGGCTTGGGCAGTTGAAATATTAGCCGCACAAATACCTCCCAAGGCGCGGGAGAGCACGAGCCAACCGTAGCTGGGCGCGAATGCAAATGCGAGGTAAGAGAGGGTCGAGCCGGCTAAGGAAAAAAGTAAAATGGGACGGCGACCCACTCGGTCCGAGAGAGCTCCCCAAATCGGCGCAAAGAAAAACTGCATGAGTGAGTAGATGCCGCCTAAAACGGAGAGCTGAACGCCCGAGGCTCCATAATGTCGTCCATAAAGACCGATGAGCGGGATGACCATCCCAAATCCAATCAAATCAACCAGCACGGTCGTAAAAATCACAAAGAGCGGCGAAGAGGAGGTTTTAGGCTTGGCGTTCATAGGCGTGTACTCTAATGGCTCTGGCCCTGAAAGACAAGAGGAGCGGCGAAGATCGATGGTCTAGTTCCAAACGCAAGAGGCAATCCCGTTTCGAGCACTCAGCCACTTGGCAGCGGTTGAAGTCACTTGGCAAACGCAGAGCCCCTTATTTGCGGTGAGCACGACCAATCCGTCTGAGTCCGAGCCCGCTGTGCATGGGTCGGGAGAGGTCGGATAGGTAGAAGCATTAGCCCCTGCAGCAAGATGAGTCAGGATGACAAAGCCACTGCTCACTTGCATCGGCCCGTTCACTTCTAGGGCGGCTCCAGGCCAGCGGTTCGGATCGTTAAAGCTGGGTGCTTTTCCCTGGAGTGGGCGATTGAGCGGGTCTGGGTTGCGCCCGACTCCTACACGGCCATCGTCAGTTACGGTGAGTAATTTCGTGTCGTCGGCATTTTCGATCAGGAGTATTGCGCTTCTGGGACTTTCAAGTACCGTCGGCTCCAGTCCCCGAATGACAAACCGGCTACTCGGATCAGGTGAGGGCCCGCCAGCAGGGATTCCTAATGCAAGACCGCCTCCACCTGTGTCGCTTCCGATGGAGATCTGAGAAGTGGAGTAGGAGCTAAATCGCAGTTGTCCTGTGATCCCGGATCCCCTTTCAATATTGAGATCAGCGAAGTTGCGACCTGAGGTGATTACAGTCTGGGTTGAGTTAATTTGATTCGTCTGAGTTCCCTCTACTTTTCCGAGCTGAATCGTCCCTGAGTTGTTGATTTTGAAACGTGGATCTCCCTCGGAGTCATCGACTTGCAAAACGACCGGAGATCCTGTTACGCCAGAGATGTTGAGTTGTGCCGGCAGTGATGTGGTGAAAAATCCAGTTTTTCCTGGCGTTCCTCGGGATACCGTCAAGGCATTTCCTCCGACGATCACAGGCGCGGGCAGGTTTGTGAAGTCGGCACTGAGGCTCAAATTGCAACTGTTGGCAGCATCCGCACGTATGGGTTCAAGAGTTGCAACTCCGGCTAGAACCCATGCGGAAAGGCTCAGGATAAGCTTGAGTCTGACTGCTGTGCTATTATCTTTGAAAAATAGTTTCATGGCGTTCATCTCCAAACACAGGCAGTGGCGTCAAAGCCATTGATCCAGCTGGTTCCGTTGCAAGTGCAAATCACGTAAAGCGAAGTCAGGGCCAGAGCGCCTATGTTGCTTGAGTCACACCGAAATGGAGCTGAATTCAGGGGCTTAAAGCGGATGGAGGGACCCTGGATTTTTACGGTCCCACCGACGTCGAGAGCGACGTTTGAATTTGTGGGTCGATCTTGGTTGAGTCCAACCCAGCCTCCATTCCTGTCCGTTTTGACATTGAGCAGAGTCCCTGTGCCACCATTTTTATGAATGGTCATGACTGAGGATGGGCCGGTGCTAACAAAGGAGTTGGTGCTGGTGCCCTTGACCGAAAAAGTGGGTGTGAGTCGAGAGGAGTCGGTGTTGGGGCTTAATGGTGGCGAGCCGACTTGCATTCCAACCGGTAGAACGACGGTAGGCACGCTCCCCAATCCTGGGTTTGTGTTAATTGAGAGATTGCCATCGATTTGAGTCGTGCCGCCACTAACGGTCAGCCTTTGGTGGAGATTCAGTCTACTTGCGTTGATTGTCAGTGCTTTGGTGGTTGTGGCATTAGTCCCAATTTTGATGCCATCGGTTAGATTTACGTCAAAAAGGATGTGTGAATTTGCATTTTGGACTTGGAATGCGGATCCTGCAAGTGCTCCTACAATGTGAACTTGAGCCGCGGGACTTGCCGTGCCGATCCCGATTTTTTGATCGGTTGAAATCACAAAGTCCGGGTTACTCGCATCTCCGATCGAGAAAGAGTCTGAGGGGATTAACGTAGCTGACATCACGCAGCTGTCAGTTGCGAAAGCTGAACCCGGTACGAGCAGGACAGCCATGCTGAGGTGTGCAAGAGTGACAAGTGCTTGGCTTTGGATTCTGAATCTCATCCGCGAAAACCCCATAGTCTTAGTCTAGTATAAAAAAAATAGGTGGTGCAGTGTGTCTCGCTCGACCGGGGGGGGGTTAGTAACAGCCACCGTAATTTACATCCGCATAGCAAGTTCGGGGTTGGCTGCCTGAGCTATTATACCCACAGGAAGGCAGCTGGTCTCGATTAATAAAATCATTGGTTGCTTGCACTTTGCATCCCTGACCAGCTGCGCCATTACTATCCACCAGGCCATCCTCGCACTGGTTTGCTGCGTCGCAGCACGTTTCTTTGGTTTGTCTATAGTTCGCATACTTGCTCCAACCGTCAGGGCAATTCCAGTTGTTAGAATTATAATTACCGGTGTTAGAGTTGCGGTTATTCCTGCCGGCGCCGCCGTCAACCAAATACTTACAGAAGTTGATGGAAGGCCACGTTGAGGGCGCTGGATTGGGAGCAGGCTGAAAACTTCCCACCGTACGTTCTGGGCAATCTGCGTCGGTCTGAATTCTACGAAGAAAACAACCCCGAGAACCCTCCAGCGCGTTGACCCATTTTGTGCCATTACAAATGCAAGGCAGTTTGAGCAGATCTATCGTGAGGTACCCTTTTCGCTCATTATTGCAGTTTGTATTGTTCGGTACCAAGTTTCCCGTCGCCTGAGAAAGGATGAGGCTTGCGTGGGGGCCGCTGAGTTGGACGTTCTTGTTCACAATTAAACCCGTACGGGCATCTGCACTGGGCCAGGGAGAAGGCGACGGCGACGCTCCGATCCTTGAAATCCCGGTGTTGCCAATCAGAAAGAGCGGCTCAGGCGAAGTTCCTGCACCTGTAGGAGCACTCTCGACTCTGAGAGCAAAATAACCTATTGCTTCTTCTGGGCCAGCTGTCAGTGCGACAGTCGCGTCGGAGTTGGACTGAGCGATACTGAGACGACCTATTCCTTTGAGGGGCGAAGGACTTGGGCTGGGTGTGTAAGTGAATGTCCCTGTGAGTGAGACATTGCCTTGCACGTGGAACAAGCTAGGTGATGGAATCGAGACAGGTTCGTAGAAATCGATTGTGTTGGGATTGTTAGGGTCTCCGAGTGTGACGGCTCCATCGTCCTTGATTTGAAATAGGGAGGCGTTGCTAGAGTTAGTGACGTTCAAGGAGGCGCTTGCAGAATTAATGGCACCTGAACCCACTACATAGAGTTTGGGACGTAATCCCAAGCCGACAACGTCATGGGATCCTCCCACTTGGACAAAGTGACTGCTTCCACCGCGATTCACTGAAAAGTCAGGGGTTGCCGAGGGTGAAGGGGAGGGACCAATATTCAGTGAAAGAGTTGAGGAGATCGCAGGAGGTACGATTCTGTTCACTGAATACTCGACAAAGTTGCTCGGATCTAAGGTTGAAAAAAGAATCTTAAATCCGCTTGAAAGTGAACTCGTTAGGTTTGAAGTGGGAGCGCACTTGAGAGAGCCGTCCGTCCGCCCTCCCTGGATTGAGCATGAAGCCATGGGATTGAGCGCAGCGGTAAGTAGGTTGCTGTCTTGGCTGTAGAGTCTTACTGCACTCACGGATGAAAGGCTACTTCCGGTGACGTTGAGTACAATGCCTGCGTTGATTGAGGAGGTGCTATCTGTTCCTATTGCAACGCTGCTAATGGAAGGTGAGGGTACTGGTATTGGAGAGCGTGTGCCATCTGAGAATCCTTGGTTTGGATCAGCGTTGCTGGAGCGCGGTCCTGATGTCAGAGCTCCGGAGGGCGTATCGAGTTGGCCGGTCGTGCCGGGATTGAGCTTGCATGCATTGAGCCCGAGAGCGAAGACCAGGAGGACGAATTGTGATGACAAAATTTGACTCACCCTCAAGACGAAATACCCCCGCTTGGTTTAGTACATACTATTTAGGGTATCGGAATATTTTTGCACAGTCTAAATGTGTCAAATTCGACACAGGTCTATTGGCACATAATCCCAAGGACATTTTGGGGCAGAGTCTGCATGAAAAAAAAGCAAGTTAAATTAATAATTTAACTTAAGATAATAATTTTATTTATAAAATAAAAATATTTATTTATTATGAAAGCTGGAGCGTTCTATGAAGAGTTTGTGGGTTGTTTTGATGATCTCAGCTATAGCTCTAGATGTCAGCCCCGCCTTCGCTATTAAGCAATATAGTAGCAAGACGGGGGATCGAACCTGGAAGGGCTTTGTCACTGGGGCTCCTAAGTCTCAAACTCAATCGAGTGGTGCTGCTCGGTCAGCTGCTCAGGCTGCGGGATTGAGTGCGGGGGGAGTCCCCGGTGGGAGAGCTCGTGTTCCTAAAGATTCTTTCAAAATGACGGAAAATCCTATCTTTAAGTCTGGAGTAAATCAATCGAGTGGAGGATTGCAGCGCGGAAATCAAAAACAAAGTGGTAATGTTCCGAGCAGATCGTCGGATCCTTTGATCTTCCACCGGGAAAATTCCAAAACTGGAGCGATTACCACACATGCTCATTTTCCCGATGGGACCAAGGCCCGTGCAACATCTTATGGTGCAACGAAGCAGCATTCTACTCGAGTGCTGTATCCAGATGGAACTGCTAGACATGAACGGGGGACTAAACATGATGATGGTTCAAGCACTGGGTTTGGAGTAACAAAAAGCCCTGAGGGCAGAATTTTAAAATATCGTTATGAAACCGATCCCCAGGGGAATAGAAGGGATCACTTGATTCGCAAATGAAATGAAAGAATCATTTGCTGCCGAGTTACAGGTAGAGCTTTTCTATAATGATTCTGGCGAGATTACGCTTCAGGGTCTGCTCCATCAAGGTGATCAAGCCGGGGCTAGAAAAATTGAAATCAGTGACCCAGTTTTCAATTAAATCCACTGCGGCGAGGCGAATTTGATGGGCTCGGAGGTGTTTTCCGATCTGACGTGCGATTTGAGTCTGTTTTAGGCTGAGTTTTGTTGGCGCGAGGAGGCTCCCACGGTCGATATTGACTCGAAAATCCCCTGGGAGGGGGAGCTTTTTTACCGTAGCGAGGAGTCGTCCGTCCAAAAACCAGAGCCGAGTTTCACCGGTTTTAATGGCTTTTAGATAACGTTGTAGCAAGACCGGGACTGTGTAGTTTTGAGAAGCGTCTTGGATTTTATGTTGAGCGTCTTTAATTCCTGGAGTTGTAGAGAAATCGAGGAGGTGAATGCCGTGACTTTGTGCGTCATGAAGGGGTTTGAGAACAGCTTCTCCCTCTTTTTTTCCAAATTGAACGAGGTGATTCCATTGGGAACTGACGATGCTGGGTGGCAGTAGTTTTCCCAGGGTGGATGCCTCAAATTTTTCGTTGAGACTAAATAGGATTCGGGATGGATTAATGAGTTTTTCGGTCCTTGAGCCAGCGAGGGAGCGGTGTAAAAGCTGGAGGGGATGCAGGTAGGCGAGGTCAATCGGAGGGTCAGTTCGGTAGTGAATTGAAGTAAAATCGCTTGGCTTTATGGCTCGCTCAGCTGTGAATCGAAATGCCTCTGTGGTTCGAGTAGGGTCGATCTTCAGTACTTTTTTGGCATCGACGAGGACGTGAGCACCCTCGAGTCGGATCGAGCGAACATCACACCACCATTGCTCAAGTTCCGCTAATTGGGCTTCCTCCATCAGTCGGAGGGTCGTATCACGGGCGTGATCCAAAGTTTCCCAGGGGTCAGTGATCCACAAGATCCGATGTGTTTTTTTAGCCATGCCTCCCGATCATAACCTCGGATAGAAG
>CANHSO010000089.1 GCA_947463705.1 Bacteriovoracaceae bacterium | reverse complement strand
TCAACTTGGCCCAGTTCTTTCATCTGTTGAATTCCCTATGAGAGTATCCCGTTATCAAGTCTTGTCCCAATCTAATGGAATTGTTCACTTGTTCTGGAAATGCCACAACAGCGAGTACCTTTTCGACCGCGCCGGGGCAAAAAAATTGTTCTTTCAGAGTTTGATTTCCGGTCTAAAGCACCGAGGATCGGACGATTCAGTCAAACTCCACACCTTCTGCCTGATGAGTAATCATATTCACCAGCAGATGAGTTACTCGGACGGAGCAACCAAACTCTCGCACGTGATGAGAGTGGCTCATGGCACTTTTGGAATGCGCTTTAATCGGGCATTTGGCCGCTCCGGAAAGGTGGCGAACGAACGCCCGAAAACTCCATTAGTGGGCGGCATAGAAGCAGAAATGCGGGTTCATTTTTACATTGAGGCAAATCCGATCCGCGCAGGCATGGTCAAACCAGAGAAGCTTAGATTCTACTTCTGGAACTCATATCGGTTCTACGCACATGGAGAGGTCGATGAATGGACCAAGCACATCACCCCTCCCCAATGGTACATCGACCTCGATCAAACGCCTGAGGGGCGCCAAAGAGCGTATCGAGTTCTATTTCGCAAGTACCTTGAGCAAACTACCGTGACCTGGACTCAGTTTTTAAGTCACTTCATCGGCGATGCACTGTGGGTAAGAAAAATGGAAACTAGTCTGAAAGAACAGTTGTGCGCCAGAGGATTAGCCATCGCCCGTGCCTCTCCGGCATAAATTGGCTTAATTCATCGTTCAAATGACTTTCGATTTTCTCAGTTTCGCCCTGGGGAAGGCTGAAGTGTATCCAAAAATCCGTAGGATCGCCTGATTTCTTCTTCATTTTTACGGAAAAATCAAAATCGAGCGTTTACTCATGACATGTGCGGAAAGCAGGACAGGTATTCCGTCTCATTACGCATCAATCACGTCCGAGGGACGTCAAAATCACGACACGCAATTCGCCGCATTAGCTTAAGTGCCGAATTTAGATGAAAAATTGGCTCCGTCCCTCTAGGGTACCTAAGGGGCAGCGCAGAGACTGCCTGTGCCTGGAGTCGTTGTGAAACGTTTCTCTTGGGCAAGACAGTTTTGTTTGATCTGTTGCTGAGTCAGGGCGGTGTTATAAATTTGCACCGTAGCGATCGAGGCATTCCAATACTGCGTTCCATTGCAACTCCGTCCGATACACAGGGTGGGGGTGGTAGTGGCTCCGGGGAGCCATCCATTCCCAGTGACTGTAGTACCTAAGGCGCCATTGCGATAGACTCTCGCAGTGGTACCATCCCACGTCCCAGCAAATTGTTGCCAAGTACCTGCAGTGGGAGACGCATGGTAATTTGAAGTCATTTGAGCCCCTGCTTTTCTAACGGTCAACGCTAGCCTAAGTCCTCCATCGTTTGGGACTGACAGTGCATAAGAGTTATTAGCATCTTGATAATATGAAATTAAACGGTCGTGGCCGGTTCCACCAAATACAGCAGTATTTGCCCAAACCACAATAGACAGTGCGCTACCCAGCGTAAGAGAACTATTCCCTGGGATATTCACCCAATTAGAAGTTCCATTCAACCTAAGTGCATACGGCGAAGCCACTGTCCCTAACCCCTGCCAGCCATTGGTGCTGCAAGTCGTCGGGAAGTTCGTCAGCAGACCATTGTTCAAAAGTCCGGATAAATCCCACCAACTAAGAGCTGTGGAGGCGCACCCTGGCCCGAAAGTCCCCACCCCTTGCTGAGCATTAGCCGCATCTAAGTTGAGCACTAGTCCGTTCGTCACGATATTCTCAACCGGAGTCGCCCGATACCGATTGGCCTCAGCCGCAAAATCGGCTGCGACTGAAGGTGAAGGCAGCGGTTGAGTGGTGCCGTCATTGGTGCCAAAAAACTTGAGGGTCGACATCAACCCCGCCCAGAAGTTCGACCCGATCGGGGTTGCTCCTGCCCAGACATTGGTCGCAGGTTGAGTCGAAACAATGCTTGAGTCCACCAACTTAGGAGTGACAGAACACTCCTGCTGGCCATTATTGTAAAGCTGAGACACTCCAGTAGACGTATCATGCACCGCTGAGAGGAGATTCCAGAACGAGTTACTCAGCGGCGACCTAGATTGGCAATACCACCAACCCGCGCCTTTTCCCGAGTTGTAGTGGTTAGCGACTTGCGTGGGCGATAAAGCATAGTTGTAGATGGCGACTTCGTCGACTTTTCCTGGAAAATAGAGACTGGGTGTGCTTTCTGTGACTCCTGCAGCTATTCTGAGGGGTCTAGAAGTATTGAGCGACAAACTCCCTGTTGTCGACTGTGAAAGAACTCCATTCACATAAGCTCTGAGAGTCGTTCCATCGTAAGTCATGCTCAAGTGTGTCCATGTATTCAGACTAACAGGAGTATTGCCTGTGATTACCCATGCACTCCCATTGCCGATCCAAAACTGCCAGACATTTGAGGTATTCGCATAAATAATGTAGCCTAAAAGATTGTCTCGGGAGGTAATAGGCGATCGATTAGTTCCCGCGCCTCCCGTTACATTGACCCATAACTCAACACTGAATTTGCTTGGATTCAGTGACGCAGAGTAAGGCACTTGAACATAGCCAGTGCTGCCATCAAAGAGAGGTGAGGTATCACTATCTCCAGCGCCACTCAGGGCACCCGTCTGATTCAAAGTAGCTCCACCAATGAATGCTCCATTTTGATTGTTCCCAGAATAATCTAATGCCGTCGTGCCCGAGGTCTCATTGAGACGCCAGTAGCCCGCAGGTTGATCCGCCAAGATGACGTTGCCTGGGTAAGTACTTGGAGTTCTTCCCGCATTAGATTGAGACAAAACCTGCGCTGGATTTAGATTATAATTAAAAATAGCCAGGTCATCCATCAACATCGGCTGGATACTAGAAGTGAAGGCTCTTCCGGTACCAGCAGAGTTGTAGTTTGCTAAAACTGCGGCAAAAGGGACTGAGCCATTGCCTGGGCAAGCAAAATTAGTAGTTGAAGTGATCGTATCCTTAACAGTCCCGTCGTAGTAGCGGGTGATTTGAGCATTAATACCGTCCCAAATCCATGCTTCATGGTACCAACTGTTAAGGATGGGAACTGACAAATACCGGACACACTGACCAGCCGTGACGTTGTAGGTAGTTCCCCCATAGGAGGTGAAGGCATTGACGCCAATACCCACTGCTGATCCGTTATTATTAAAACCTCCGTAAGGTGTCATCAGTATCCCCACTGGGCCGCCGAAAGACATTGTACCAAATCCTGGATAATAATTTTGTACGGAATTACTTGGGAAATAGAGCCATCTCGAAACTGAAAATTGACCAGTTGCTGCGTATCCATAGCTGGTTGGCAAAGTTAAAGTACCCCCTGAGGCAAAGGATGCGGCGAGATTTGGAGCTTCTTGGGTGAGTGCTCCAGTCGCTCCAAGAGTGATGCTACCCGAGTAGGTTCCGTTATTTCCGCTACCGGTGAGTTCCGTTGCAACAGTTCCGGAGCTTTCATTCAGGCGCCAATATCCGACGGGTCCCTGGGCTAGAACCACATCTTGGTATTTCAAGTTCTTCTGCCCCACCACGAACTCGGATCGTCCTGGAAGTCCTGATACAGACTGCCTGAGAGCGAAGCCATTAGCAGTCATTGCGCCATTCCCTACAATCACAGCACCTGACGTAGTCGGTAGTCCAGGCTTGACCCAAGTTTCAATTGCAAATTTGGAGCTCGAATTCACCACCTGCGATCCTAAATCTAACCTTGCTATCGCCCCGTCAAACGAGAGCGAATAGGGTGCTGCGGCGACCCCAGAGCCAGACCAGGTACACGCATTCATCGTTTGGCCACCCGAGCCACTCAAAAGATTCAACCAAGACGTAGCAGATGAGGAAGCCCCAAAAACGCCCGAGGGCACGGAAGATCCAAAGCCTGTCGCATTGGTTGCGTACCAGGCATCGAGTGCAGCGAGAAGATTAGAGGTTGTGCTGTTTTCTCGCACGGTAACATTCAAAGTGCTTGCCACACCTGAAGTCGTGCCATCCGTCGGTGTAAAGACGAATTGATAAGTGCCCCGTTGAGTATTCGTCGGAGTCCAACTCAAACTACCGCCACTCGCGGAAAGGGTTCCAACTTGCACGGTTTCGTTGACCGAAGTGAGTGAAGGCAAATTCGTACATAAAGTCCCAGCGGCCGCAAAATTGGGATCGCCCACGGCAAGGCCGGGAGTACTGTAAGTACAAGTATAGCTCACCGAATCTCCGTCTGCATCAGTTGCAGCAGCTAGAGTGTATGCAGTCCCTTGAACGAGGGGTAAAAAGCTATTGGAGTTCAGCGGAAATGAATAAGTGGTGGCCGAGCTGACCAAGCCTGCAGAAATCACAGGAGCAGTGTTTTGAACCGTGAGACTCCGTGTTTGAGTCACCTGGCCAAACCCTGTGATCGTCGCAGAAATGGTCGTTGCAGTTCCCTTAGTGCTCGCCGTAAATGTGGAAGCGTAAGTTCCTATCACCGGCCCAAAGGAACCTACGCTGACCCCAGATCCTCCTGATGCGGCAAAAGTCACCGTGAGACCGCCACCGGTTAAAGCCACCCCATGATCATTTTTAACGACCAACGAGGCCACTGAGGTCCCATTTTTAAAAATCGAACTCGAACTGAGCGTCAATGAGGACTGCGAAAGGTCGGGCACCATCGCAACAAAGGCTACGTTCGGCTGAGCATTTAAAGTTGTCGAATTCACTGCTGCTGTGAGCGTTGAAGTATGAACTGTAGTCGATGAAATCGTAAAAGTGGCGACCCCACTTGAGTTGGTGGTTGCCGACGCAGGGCTAATCGTATCCGCCTGGTTTGAAGAGAGAGTCACCGTCTGACCTGATAAAGGATTTGAGCCGAGGTTCAATGCTGTGACGGTGACAGTGGCTTGGTACACTCCATCTGCCTGAAGCGAGTTGACATCCGAAACTACAGTTGAAAGAGACGGACTCAGAGGAGCCAATTGATAAGTCACACTCGTGGTCGTGCTTAAGGTAATGTTGGGGGTATCTGAGATGTTAGTTGCAGTATAAATCGACGTGCCAGCTCGACTTGAGTTCACGGTGAATACTGCCCTACCCAAACTATCAGTCGTTGCCAGAGCCGGAGTGATGGTATCAGAGCTCGATCGATTCGAGTTCAGAGTCACACTCTTACCGGGAACCCCGTTCAGTGTGGAATCCTTCAAAGTCACCGTGATGATCACCGTATCTGAATTGTTATCGGTCGGCGAACCGCCCGAATTGACGATCGTGGAGTTCGAGGCAATGACAGGACCTGCAATAAAACTCACTGTTGCAGTGGGAGTCATCTCCAATGAATCGGTTGAGTTGGTTGCTGTAAAAACCGAATTTCCGCTCGTGCTTGATTTCACAGTAAACGTCACTTGGCCATTTGAATCTGACGTACCCGACGCCGCGGAGATCGTATCAAGACCTGCACGAGAAGAAGCCAGACTCAAAGCCTTACCTGAAACTAGATTCGAATACTGATCTTTCAACGTCACTGTAATCGTAGCTGTAGAAACCCCATCATCAATGACAGAGCTGCTCGAAGCACTGACCGTCGAAACCGTTGCACTCACGCTACCGGGTGAAACCCTCCATGAGGGTTGGGTACTCAAAACACCAGATCCCGCCAGAGTGACCCGCATCGTATTTGAACTCCCAGCCGCAGTGGCCACAGCGGTGGACTGATAAGTCCCATCATTCCCCACGACAGGAGCAAAGCTAGAAAAACTCGCTTGACTCAGACCTGCCGTCGCAGCACTCATCGCCGCAGTCAGACTCGAAGCCTTGCTTGCATCTAAAATCAGATTATCATTCGCGTCCTTGAGGACGACAGTCAGAGTCGCGGCATTTCCTGCTGTCAATTCATCAGATGATGCAGTCAGACTCGATTGAGTGAGAGAAATCGCTCCCACTTGAACCTGAATCGTGGGAGAAGTCCCCAAAAATGGAGTTGAATCAATCAGTGCAGTCACCGTCGTTGCCGTCCCTGCTCTTAACCCCGTAAAGCTCGCAGAGTAAGTACCGTTGCCACCATCACTCGTAGTTGAAACAGTCCCAGTGCTGGTACCCCCAGACGTTCCAAAAACGACCGTGCGTCCACCACTGAAAATAAAATTCCCGGCAGCATCTTTTGAAACTAATGTTAAGCTCACCGCTGAACCTGAGAGGACTGTGCTGTCTGAAGCTGTGAGAGTCGATTGAGAAACTGAAATCACACCGGGACTGACCGTAAAGCTCGGCGCAGTCGAACTGATCGCTACGCCTCCAATGCGGGCCGAAAGGTGAGACGTTCCGCCTGCGATCACACCCGTCAGGTTGGTCGTATAGGAGCCATTGCTCTGATCACTGACTCCCCCGAGGGTGACTGTGCTCGACCCATCGACTTGATAAAAAGAAACACTCAAAGGAGTGGCTGAAGTCGTAGCGTTACCTGCTGCATCTTTCAGTTGGAGCGTCGCTAAAGTGCTCGATGTACCTGAGGTGATTGAGGATGTGCTTAAGCTCACCAAAGAGGTCGACCCCGAATAAGATCCAGGCACTACTGTCAAACTTACACTCGAGGAGGACGAAGCAGCACCTTGCTTAGCCACTAAGGTAAGCGCCGTGCCAGCCAGCACCCCCGTAAAACTGCCCATGTAAGTTCCATCGCCCCGGTCCATCACACTCCCGAGCGTTGCTGTGCTCGTACCACCTGAGGCAAAAAATGAGAGTCCAGTTTGCCCGCCGGATGTGAGTTGATTTCCAGCAGCATCTTTGGCACTGAGGATTAAGTCCACACTTGAACCTGAGACGACCGAACTCCCAGCGGGAGTCACACTCACGGTCGAGTTGGCTAGAGAGAAAGCTCCCGGAGTCACCGTCACGGTAGGTAATGAACTACTCACAGCAATCCCGCCTAGAGTCGCACCGACCGTTGCAGCGCTGCCCGATCCCACTCCTGTGAGCGTTGCCGTATAGCTCCCATCTCCATGATCGCTCACTGCGCTGATCGTGCCCGTACTTCTCCCGGTAGCGCCCGAAAGGTTAAATCCTACGCTCATCCCTCCGGTCGTGATCCGATTCCCCAATGCATCCTTTGCAATTACAGTCAGCGTTGATGTGGTACCAGAGGAGAGAGTTGAACTCGAGACGCTTACCGTCGACTGCGCTACTGACACTGGACCTGGGGACACAGTAATCGTCGGTAAAGACGTAAAGATCACATCCCCTAAAATCGAGGCCGTTAGAGTAGCTGTGCCTACCGATCGCCCCGTGAACGTCACTGAATACGTTCCATCTCCATGATCCGTCAGCGCACTCAACTGCCCGGAGGGACTTCCTGAACTCATTGAAATCACAATCGGGGAATTCCCCCCGTAGGTGAGTGGATTGCCCCGCGTATCTCTCCCTTGGAGAGTGACCGTTGTGGTGCTACCCGATGCAATGGTGCCCGACGCGACGCTCAAGATCGACGTTAAATTCGACGGCGGCGGAGGCTGAATCGCCACCGCAAATACGCTCGATCCAGTTCTCCCATACGGATCGACTGCAGTCAGTTGAAACTCATAGGAATGTTGCGCTGAACTTAATGGCGGGGTCCAATTCAATCTCCCCGTAATCGCATTAAAACTGGCCGAACTACCATCGCTATTGATGAGCCCAGAACACTCCGCAGCGCCAGAGGTAACTGCTCCATCTACCAGGCTATCGTATTTACAACTAAAGACAACCCCATCACCATCTGGGTCAGGAGCTGATGCGTGGACGACAAAGTCGGAACCCGCCAAAACGGTCGATGGTGTGATTGGGATCATGACGGGAGCTCGATTCACGTCCGATACATTCAGTGTGAGAGTCTGAGTAAAAGCACTCGGCGCATCATTCAACTGACAACCGATCGAAAGATGAGAACTCCAATTTGCATGTCCCACCTTAAACTGAGGGGTGCATTGAATCTGATTTGCTGAGGGGCCAATCACGCAGTTCCCATCGGGATCGGATTGCGATACGAGCGTGATGGAAGACGGTTGATTCATCTCACTGTCCGTACAGAGATTGGACAGATCAACCGTGAGTCCCGTCTGGCCTTCAACTAATACTAAATCAGGAATTACATCAAAATGCCCCAAGGTATCGGTCTTTGCATGCTGGATGATTGCATTACCATCCGACTGGGTCAAAGTGTTGAGTGCTTCGACTCGGAACAAATAGTGGGTATCCGGCGTCAGACCGTTCACGACCGTTCCAATCGAACTCACCCCATTGACGGTCGAGTCAAGAGACATTGCAGTTGCGGGATCCCCTGACAGGCAATTGAGCAGACTCGCGGGATCAGCAAGGCACTTGTAAACCAAGTATTGATTGGCATTACTGGCCTGAGCCCAATTCAATGCCACGCGTGTTGTACTCACAGTCGCAGGGTCAATCGTGTTTAAGCCCGCGAAAGTCGGCCGACTCACCCCAGTGCCAATAAATGAAGCAAATGAAACAAAAGGATAGTAAGATCCATTCAATCCGTAATAAACCGCCATGGGAAATTCAATTGAACCCACGAACTGAGGCTGAAAACTTAAAACAAAGCTACAACTTGCCCCAGACGCCAATGCATTTGACCCCGTTGGACAATTGTTCGTTGGATCTGAGTTTGGAGTGATCAAGAAGTTTGGATTTTCAGAACCCGTGTGATCTACGATTGAAATCGACTGAATATAAATACCCACAGTTGAGGTATTTTTAACGCTGATGGTGACTCCGGCGCCCACCTCACCTACCGATAAAGTTTGAAAATCGTATCCGGTTGAACCTGGAGTATTCGGTGTACCGGTAATTTGAAGG
>CANHSO010000088.1 GCA_947463705.1 Bacteriovoracaceae bacterium | reverse complement strand
TGGAAAAAGCCAAAGTTGACTCAAGGACGCTTAGATCATACGGGAATGATTATTTATTCGTTTGCCTTCTGGAGTCACTCAATTCGGAACTATTTTTTAGAGCAATTAATTCGCTGAATGGCCCATTTTATTGAGGCATGAAAGAGCCTGAGTCAAATTTTGACAGGGAATTAATCACCCCATTAAAATAAAATTAACTTTAAAAGCAATATTTTATACTTTTTAAAATTTATTAAATATTCTAATTTTATTTTTAATTTTACTTTCCAATCAAAAGAAGCTATTCTCTCCCGATGTATTTTGCCGCCAAAAAATCCGGCGCACTTACTTAAGGAGTCAATCTATTTATCCAAAGTAATTCACTCGAACTAGCTCTCTCCGTCATCGGTGTTTTGATCTTTGCAGGATTTACGGCCTATGACTCACAACGCATTAAAGACATGGGTTACGCCTTTGCTGAACAAAATTCAGTTTTAGAAACGACCGAAAAGTTCGCCATCTTTGGTGCTCTGTCCATGTACCTCAATTTCATCAATCTCTTTTTGAAGTTACTCCGTCTGATGGGCAGAAGAAAATAGGGCCTTGATCTCTCCACTGAGCACTCTTTACTTCTATTTTGAGAATAGAGAGCCCCCAGTGGAGAATCTCTTTACTGCCCACAATAAAGAGGACTGAGTCACTTTTTTTTACGTTAAAAGCCTCAATCGAAGTAAATGTGAGCAATGACAAACATTCAAAGTACCCATCTCGACTTGTCCATTCCCACATCCTATAGTTTAGAGCCCTGCCAAACTACGACAAGGGGCCTTTTGGTTCTCCATGGGTATTCTGACCTAGGTCGATCTGTTCGTAAGCGCCTCCTTGGGATGGAGCCTGTACCAGGATATACGGTGCTCGTTCCGAACGGCATTTTTCCATGCCCGGTTGAAAAGGAAGATGGATTTAAAGAAGCCTATTCTTGGTATTTCAAAGATCCAAAGACTGGCATCGAAATGATCTCGCCCGAGTTTGCAGCAGAGGCGCTTTTAAAACTCATCCTAAAACTCAAGCTAGAGGCACTCGAATGGACGACCTTAGGATTTTCTCAAGGTGGTTTTTTTGCGCCCTACCTCATTCATAAAGGAATTAACTCAAAGAGGATCATCTCCGTTGGTGCTGCGTATCAGTCAAAATCGTGGCAAGGATTAAAAAACATTCGAATCGACGCGATTCATGGTGAACAAGATGAAGCTGTACCCTACTCGATTGCTACCTCCTCTTTTCATGAACTCACGAAGTTAGGATATACGACTCAATTTCACTCAATCTCCAAGCTAGGTCACACGCTCAATGAAGATGGCAGGAAGATCGTAAGGCAGATATTAAGCGAATAGGATTTCAGACTGCAGATTCGGTGACTTTTTTATGAGTGAGGTATTCCCCTAGGATCGTAGCCCCGAGAGTTGAAAAAACACTCACAGTCAAGAGAACTGCAGCAAGCATCTGTGCTTCTTCAAATTGGTAGCGTTGCATCGACTGGGAAATTAAACTCGGCAGTGTGACCCACTTTTCACTGGCAAACAAACTCACTGCACCGACTTCACCCAGAACTGCTCCGAAAACCGTGCCCGCAGCGACTAGAACGGGACCACGCCATCGAGGCCACTCAACCTCGATCCAAGCTTGAACAGGGGAAGCTCCCAAAGTTTGGGCAACATTCATAGGTAGCACATCAGTGGAGGCTGCCACATTCCAAAGAGCTCTCATCGCTAGAGGAAAAAACAAGGTCACCTGAAGCAAAATCATCGCTCCTGGACTTCCTGAAAATGGATCGATCCAACGGCCGTAAGCTAACCAAACACCCAACCCAAGAACAATCACAGAGACACCACTCGGCAGTGCGAAAAGAAATCCTAAAATTGAACGGAATTTAGGATTGAGCTTGGGACGAAAAAGAACTGAAAGCACAATAAACGTAGTCAATACAGTGAGTGTACTACTCCAAACTGCGAGAGAAAAAGAAAACTTAAGGGCGCGAATGACTTCGGAAGTCTGAAAAAATTTAGGGAGTGAACTCCACGACCCCGTATAGACTCCAAAATAAGGTAAAAGAAAAAAGATCCCCAATGAAAAAGGAAAGAATGATTTCATTCGTGCTAAAATCCCCGAACGTTTGCCCAGAGCAGCACGAAAACTCTGAGTGACCTTAAACTTTTCTCGATCTTGAAAAAAAAGAACTAAAAGCCAGGGAATCAAAGTCAAGCAGAGCTCCCAAATGGCACAGGCCAAAGCACCGGCCCAATCCACACCTCCAAATTTAAGACGAGAGTAAACCTCTGTTTCCAAAGTTTGTACTGGAGGCCCCCCCCCAAGGGTAAGCACTAAAGCAAAACTCACCGCACAAAGCCCCATCACTTGGGCGCATGCTGCGGCCCATGTCCAACGCAGGTGGGGCCAAATGCCATCAGCAAATAAACTCCAGCGACTGGCGCCCAGGGTTTTAAGCGCCTCCAATTGATTTCCGGGTACCAACTGTCGAGCGTGAGCAACAACTAGAGCGACCCATGGAATATTATAAAAAGAATGAGCTAGGATCACCGCCTCGAATCGATAGGCCAGATCTAAATGAATTCCCAATTTTGAAAGAATTCCAAACTTTCCAAGCCAAATGAGCCAACCTAACCCAGCAACGACTGATGGAATCACCATGGGAACTGAAAAAAGCGCAAGCGCACGGGAATCGCCTCCCCTCGCAGAAGACCGCCCCACCAGCAGACCTAAAGCTAAGCCAATCGTCCCAGAAAAAAAAGTGCTCCAAAAAACTTGCCTAAGCGTTGCCCACACGACACCCAAGACCACGGGGTCAAAAAGATTCTGCCAAGAGAGATCCTGCACTCCCTCCCGAATGATTGCCCCCAGAGGTAATCCAATACCTAAAATCCAAAATGCGAGCGTCCAAAGACTGGCGAACCATCTCACATTTCAACTGCCCTTCTCCAGTCATCTAGCGCCTTAAGAACCACTTCTGGACGATGGTCGGGCCACACTCTGCGTTTGACTTGAGGCACCTTTAAAAAATCAGACGGGAGATCCAAGTTTTGAAGGACGGGCAACATCCAAGTCGAGTGTGGAACCCGGCTCTGCACCTGGCTAGAAATCAGAAATTCCAGAAAGGATTGCGCCAAGATTTTCTGCTGCTGAGATTGAAATGAGCCCTTCACCAGAGAAGCTCCTTCAACCTGGAAGGGCTGCCCCTCATCGAAGATCACCGCTTGGTAGCGCCCACCTTCTCCCCGCGACTGATGATAGGCCTGGCTAGTGAGATAGCTCCAAATTGCGACTGCCTCCCCCTTTACAAAAAGACTATATGATGAATCCCAGCTGGGCGCCAAAGTCAGCCACTGGGACCGCAACTTTTTCCAGTAGTCAGTGACAGAGTCGCCTAGAATGGCTCGAGTATAAAGCAAGAAAGTCAGACCGGGCGTCGAAGTACGCGGATCTTGCAACAAGAAATGCCTAGACCACTTAGGATCTAAAAGATCAGAAAGCGAATGAGGAATAAGCAGTCCCTCACTCTGGAGTGCAGCCTGATCCACGATCCAGCCTAGCGGACCATAATCATAGGGAACAAAACCCGAACCCAACTTTAGATCGCTCTGTAGGCCCTGATATCCAGAGGGCAGCCAACTCCCCCAATCTTCAAGGTAGGGCTGAGCCCGAGCAAAAAGGTATTGATCAAGTCCCAAAATGACCTGGGCAGAAACCTGACCCCGTCGAGCATCGATCTCTAAACGAGTCAACAGAGCCCCGGCATCAGGTTGGGTGAGAACCCGAATTTTGCACTGACATTGCTTTTCAAAAAGAGGAATGATGACCGAGCCTAAGCCGGATTTACCGACAAAGCTGCGGTAAGTTGAAATCGTTAACTCAGCTACCTGTGATGAACTCGGCGAAGAAGCCCCCCCTGAGAACATCCACTGAGCTGCAAGCCCCAAAACTAAAACGAGGCCAATTGCCGCGACGAGATGCCACCGAACAGACTTCATTGAAGGGTTAGTCTACCCACTCAGGACTTTTTGGCCCCACCCCTTTGCTTGGAAGGGGTTCAGTTTTGGCGTCAGACTTAGCTGGATGATCTTCAATAGGCCGAGCCTCAGACTTGGGCTTGAGCAGACGGACTTTACTGACGCGCTCATCGGCATCCGTTTCAAATCTCCAAAGGATTTCGCAGTTTTGCAAGTGGGTGGTCGTCTCTTCTTGATTTGAATTAATGTGGACAATTCCATTTTCATAGAGAATGACATCCGCATGATCGACGTACGTACCTTCTTCGCCTGGATAAAAGAAAATGACCCGCATCGCCGGTCCCTTTTTAATCACTTTCATAGGACTCTCTTCTACCTCGGGTTTCTCCATGAATCCAACCCAGGATAATAATTTTTGGATACTCCATTCCGTTTTTTCGAACATCCGTACCTACTCCTTAACACCATTCATAAACTATACTCTACAGCGCCAGCAAGTCAGTTGCCAGAAATAAGCAAAACAGTTAAATAGAGCCCATGGGACCGACTTTAGCAAGCATGGTGAACTTAGACTTATTTGAAGAAATCAAACGGCTCAAAAATGAAAAAAACGCCGTCATTTTAGCCCATTACTATCAGGAGCCTGACATTCAGGACATCGCTGATTTTGTAGGGGACAGCTTGGAGCTCGCTCGAGCAGCCCAACGATCTCAAGCGGATCTCATCCTTTTTGCTGGAGTCCACTTCATGGCCGAAGGAGCAAAGATCCTGAATCCTGGGCGAAAAGTCATTCTGCCCGATCTCCGCGCGGGGTGCTCACTTTCAGACAGTTGCCCCCCTGATGCTTTTGCTCGCTTCAGAGCAAAATATCCGGATCACTGGGTGGTCTCCTACATCAACTGTTCGGCTGCAATCAAAGCTCAAAGCGATGTGATCTGCACCAGCTCGAACGCAATTAAAATTGTTGAAAAAATCCCACAGGACCGGGGAATTATTTTTGCACCAGACCGGAATTTGGGCGCCTATGTCGCAAAAAAAACCGGCCGAGATTTAGTTTTATGGCAAGGCACCTGCATCGTTCATGAAACTTTTTCTGAACGCAAAATCATCGCACTCAAAGTCCAACATCCAGACGCTCAGCTCATCGCCCACCCCGAATGCGAACCATCGCTGCTTGAGCGAGCTGAAGTCATCGGCAGCACTTCCGCATTACTTGCTCACGTAATTTCTAGCCCGATTCAAAAATTTATCGTCGCTACGGAAGAGGGCATTCTTCACCAAATGAGGAAAAAAGCCCCTGGAAAAATTCTCATTCCAGCGCCCCCTAATCAGAACTGCGCCTGCAATGAATGCCCCTTCATGAAACTCAATACCCTCGAAAAAGTTTATCAAGCGCTCCGCGACGAAGCCCCCGAACTCACCCTGTCGGACGACCTCAGAGAAAAAGCTCTCAAACCTTTGCAAAGAATGCTGGACTGGTCTGTATGATCACCTCAACCCTGAATCGAGACAACAAAGCCGCAATCCTTGCGATTGGAACAGAACTCACCACCGGACAGATCGTCAATCGCAACGCGGCTTGGCTTTCGGAAAAACTCACAGAAATTGGGATTGACGTCGTCCTCCATGAGACCGTGGCAGATGACCGATTAAGGATATCCGAAGCTTTACACAGAACCTCGAGCGCTACCCAATGGGTTTTTGTCACCGGTGGGCTTGGACCCACGACGGACGATTTCACTCGCAATGTCGTATCAGAATGGGCTGCACTACCCCTGGAGTTCAACGAACCCAGCTGGAACGCAATTATCTCTCGCCTCACCTCTGCTGGCATCCCAGTTGCTGAGTCCAACCGACAGCAATGTTATTTCCCTCAAGGGGCTGAGATCTTACCCAACCCTGAAGGTACGGCTGCGGGATTTACTTTTACCACCGCTCAAACTCAGATCTGGGTACTTCCGGGACCTCCCAACGAGGTCGCTGCAATCTGGAACCATGGGATTGAGCCCACCCTAAAAAGGCTCATTCCAGACTTTAAGCCGACTCAGCTGTTCACCTGGCAGTGCATGGGCAAAAGCGAGGCCGAACTTGGGGAAATCACCGAAACAGCTCTCGAAGGAAGTGGTCTGGTCACAGGCTACCGGGCCCACCGTCCGTTCGTTGAAATCAAAGTTTGGTGTCCCGCCGATCAAATCGAATCCAAAAAACCCTGGCTGAATCAACTTGAGCAAGCAATTTCCCCATGGCTCATGACCCTCGACGGAGAGGACCTCGCCCAGCGTCTTTTGAACCGACTCGAGGGCTACGACTCGGTTGACCTGTTCGATCAAGCCAGCACCGGCATTCTCGGCCAACGCCTAGGAGCTCTTTTAAAGGCCCCTGAGCATCAATCCCTAGCTCGCAACCTCACGCTGTGCACGGAATGGAAGGCTTTTGAGAACCCTGAAACACAGGTTCAAACTGTTTTGGACAACGCTGACCCAACATCCCTGACCCTCGTTCTCACTGGGTATTCCCTCGATGGCCGCGCCGCGATCGGGCTAAAATGGGGTACAAAAACCCTTCAGACTGAGATCCAATCGCCCTACCCTCACCCGAAGTGGATCGACCGCACTCGCCTCTACACTTTAGAAATGGCTCTAAAAATCTGGTCAGATTGGATTTTAAGCTCCTCGTCCTAAGTCAGAAGAGTTGATCTTTCTGTTTCGAGGCGATAGACCCAATTTATATGACACAACAAGATGAAATGAAGGCAGAACTTGAACGATTACGAGCTGAGAACCAGGCTCTTAAAAAAACCTCTTCCCGCGGCCTTTCGCTCAAAGTCAGCGAAAAGGGCGGCCTCTCCGTCTACGGCCTTGGCCGCTTTCCTGTCACCCTCTACAAAGAACAATGGAACAAGCTTTTGGACATGGCTGATGACATCCGTGCATTTATGCAAGCCAACGACAGCCAGCTGAAGACCAAAGAATAAAGTTTAGCAGTACTTCTATTCATCTGATTCTGCCGCTCATACCAAATGATAGGTGGCAGAATCAGATGGTTAAGTCCGATCTAGACTCGCCCATCGTTAACACCACTCCAATCTTAGGAGCTCATCTGCTTCAACGCTTTTGATCCAGGCGCCAGCTCATCGCATACTCAGAATATTCCACTGACTCCGCTGCTGCTGTGGCACGCAGAGGGTTAAAGGTGTCGACCATCACTGCAATTTCCTCAGTGGTCGTTTTATCAGCCGCGTTTTTTGCAGCGTTTGGATGGGGTCCATGATGGATGCCCTGAGGGTGCCACGTCACTGCACCAGCACTAATACCTTCTCTAGAGAAGAAGTTGCCAGCATGGTAAAAAATCACTTCATCAAAATCAATGTTCCGGTGATAAAATGGAACCTTCATCGCTCCAGGCTCACTCTCAAGAGGCCTAGGAAGAAATGTACAGACCACAAAATTGCGTCCCAAAAACGTCGTATGAACACTGGGCGGCAGATGGAAGCGAGGTGAAACAATGGGACGGATATCATCCACATGAAGCGCCCATGGAGCAAGATCTCCTTTCCAACCCGCAGCATTCATTGGATTCCAGGGGTAGAAAACCTGGGTCCATTCGCCTTCGCGTTTAATCCTGAGTTCGTACTCTCCAGCAGAGTTCGCTCCACTTTTACGTTCCTGTTGAGGCAATTGAGGAACACGCATCACCATCGGATCAAACTGTGCATGTCGACCCAACATTCCTCGATCAGGTAAAGTCATTTCCGAGTCAGATTCAATCACAAGATGCACATTTGAATTTTTTGTAACGAATCGGTAAGTGGTCCCACGGGGGATCACGAGATAATCCCCTTTTCGATAATCCAGATCGCCATAATCAGTTTCTAGGCAACCAGAACCCTCATGAACAAATCGAACCTCGTCACCATCCGCATTACGAATAAAACCGTCGAGATCCCGGCTAAACTTAGCAACTCCCAACTGAACGTCCCCATTTTTCAGGAAGATCTTTGGCTGAGCGTAAGCCTGTCCTTCGAGTTGAGTTGCTGAGTAGGCTCGAGGTTTAAGAGGCCCTTCAATCCGCAACCAACCAGTGGGCGGATGTCTGTGGTAGAGGTGACTTGTTCGTCCAAAGAAACCTTGACGCGCATGCTCTTCCTCATAAGTTCCATCTGGAATCTGAACATGCGGCTGAAGCGTGTAAATACCCTGGGACCAACCAAAACCTGAACTCTGATTTTTCTTTGAACTCATTTCAGTGACACACCCCTATTCCTTTAGGCTTAGCAAAATTTAAATCGACAGGCAATGAGAACGAAAACTGAAACTTCTCAATTCACTGAGCGGGCCTGGCAACGAACCAGACCCTGACTTCGGAGATCATCCAAAATCAGTAGAGAATCAATTACGCAACCCAATAGGATAGAGCCGCCTAGAACTCCAGCAAGAAAGTTCTCGCCCAAAAAGCTGAAGTCACCAACACAGAGCCTACAATTAAACTATTTGGAATCATTTTGGACTGGGAAGCAATCAGACCAAATCCACCCGTCACAGTAGCCTGAGCAGCCTGATCTAAGACTTGGAGGGTAGTATCTACCTGGCTTTTTGCGTTTGTACTCGTACACTTGATGAGGCACTCAACGAATAAACTCACCCCATTCGTTGCGCATAAGATGGCGGCTCCAGGCTGAAAATCAGCCAAATTCTCAAGACTAACACTCGTCAGGTAAAAAGTCGCTGCAACGGAAGCCGCAGAATTGGTGAGGATCTGCATTGAAGCTCCGAACCGAGGGTCTTGAACCCAGTGCTGCTGAAGGGGTGAGACTTCAACGGGGGCTGCCACTTCGACGCTCACAGACTGGCTATCCTCTAACGCCTCGGCGTTGACATAAGAAGGAGCCATGACTAAAAAAAACAGGG
>CANHSO010000087.1 GCA_947463705.1 Bacteriovoracaceae bacterium | reverse complement strand
TACTGCTGTCCGGCTAATACATCAATAAAAACGAAAGGTTGCATTCCTGCTCTTCGGGTGGTCTGATCAATTTCGCAAAAAACAACCAGCCCCAAACAAGAGGAATGCAACCTTTGTATTTTACCAATGCCAAAGCAGTGGAGCTTTTTCAACTAATTCCTAAAAACGACTTCAATGCTTTATGCGAAAAGTGGGAAGTCAACAAAGGCGTAAAGGTATTCTGTGCTGCCCAACATCTGCAGACCCTTGTTACAGCCTACTTATTAAAACTCGAGTCTTTGCGTGAGATCGAACTCACACTGGGCATTTCCCGCTCTACTCTAAGCGATGCAAATGCGACAAGGCCATCAGGGTTTTTTCAGGAACTGTGCGACATAATTCTCAACAAGATCATTCAACTCTCCAATAGGAAGATTCGACAAGCAGCTCGGACTGTTCTGGCAATCGACTCAACTGAGTGCCAAATACATGGAAGCGTTTCGAAGATCAAAAAATGGGCCCGCAATCCAAGAGGTAAGCCCAGTGGCCCGGCTGCTGCAAAACTACATGTAGTTTGGAATGTAGACAATGAATGGATTGAGGACTTCCGAGTTACAGCAGTCAGAGTTCACGACATGGCAGCAGCTCGAAAATTCAAAATTCGAAGTGGATGCCATTATGTTTTTGACCGTGCTTATAATGATCTTAGCTTTTGGTGGGAAATAGCAAGTAAAGGCTCTCACTTTGTGACTCGACTAAAAAAAACGACTGTTTCCAGAATGCGAATTTTTTCGATTCTCCGAGAAAAAAAAGATGCTACGGGAGTCCTTTGGGATGGACCCTGGAAACCTCATAAAGGCACGCTGTTCAAGCATTCTGCGATTCCTAAGGATGTTACTTTTCGACAAATCATCTATCGTGACGCTAATTCCAAAAATCTCTTTCATTTTATTACCTCAGACCACAAAAGCGAAGCACAAGAAATAGCTAACTATTATAAGAAGCGGTGGGCAGTAGAACTATTGTTCCGTTGGCTGAAAGGACACCTTAAAATTCGCTATATTCCATTTAAAAACAAGAATGCTATAAAAGTTCAACTGGCCCTGGTGGCATTGACTCAACTTTTAATTCAGCTTGATAGACTTAGTTCTGGATTCAAGGGCACTCTCTGGGAACGACTCAGAAGTCTACGCGTAGATTTACTAAGGTCAGGCATTCATGGCTCAACGACTGGGCCGCCAAACTCAGAGATCCCTCGAGCGGCTCCAGGAGCTTCAATTGTTACAGATGCTTTTGACTAAAAGTACCGGACAGCAGTAGATCGGGAGCTTTAATTTCTTTTTGATGGAGTAAAATACTCGCACTTGCCCTGCTCGGTCTTTGAGTCTCGGCTAGTGAAGGCCGTGGTGAATGCTCGCGAGATTGCGGCTCAGGGGTATCGAAAGCGTCTGGCCAGCGGCCAGAGGTCTTCAGGTAAAACTTTACCTTCATTCTGGTATATGAGCTAAAGATAATTATTAGTTAAGACTAATAATTATCGCTGCAGGCCTTTGCGCCCATGCGAGGATGTAAAGTCAAGTATAGGGCCGGCTAGCACCACTTGGGTCGGATTAATGAATTGTTGATGAGTGCCGGTACGGAGCTTGAATTGGCGCCACTGGGGCTTGACTAAAGAAAGCTGACGACCCAAGGTAGAAGCCGAGTCTTGACTTTGTTCATCTTTTCGAAGCAGATATTTTGTGCAATCGGACTAAAAATGAAATCGATTGCATACCAAGGCCGTTCGACTTTAACCTCGTTCCTAAATTCAACTTCGATTGAATGCAATTGGCTGGCGTCGACTTTCATGGTGAAGTTGACTGACTTGAGAAATCCAGCCATCCCATCCGCTTTGACTTCCTTGGAATGGGTGCGGTAGATCAAGTTTTGTTTTAAATCGGTTTGGATGAATGCAATTTCTCGAATGACTACATTTCCGCCATCTTCTTGGATCCGATGAGAAACGTCCCAAATCAAATCTGAGTTTGACTTGAAGGCTTCCGCCGGGGGCTCTGAATGGATGATAGACTCCTTTTGGATTTTTGCGATGATCCCCGCTTTTAATGCCTCGAACTGTGCGGTTTGACGCTGAGTTTGCCCAGGGAGTTCAAGTTTGCATTTCATCATCAAATCGCCGTGAAATAGTCCATCTTGAGTTTTTGCAGGGGTGACCCAGTTGGGTTGCTGACAAAGAGCAACAGTCCCAACGGCAGCCTCGGCCGAGGGGGCAAGCAGAGTAAAAAGTAGGAGCGCACTGATCATCACTTTTTAGTCCTAGAGTAATGGAATGTAGGCAAGGGTTTCCTTGACTCCAGGGTAGCCTGCCTCGAACCAAGTCCACCATGAAATAATCATAATGAGGTGGCCAAGAAAGATGAAGAAATGACTCCACATCTCGATTCGATCTGAGTTGCCTGCCATAAAGCGTTTCCAGTGCATCCACTCGTCAATCACGCTGTAGAAAATCGATAGAATCACGAAAACGAGAGAAGGTATTCTGAGGAAAACAGGGAAATGGTAAGCGAGGCAAAGTAAGAGACAGCTTGAAACTCCGGCAAAGATGGTAATCAGGTGAACGAGGCGTTCCCCGTTTTTGAGTGCTTCTTTATAAGCTGTCTGGTGTCCAATGGTGTCAAAAGCAATGGCCCCAATGAAAATAAAGGTTCCAATGGGCACGTTCCAAACATAGGCTGGGTACTGTACGCCATGGGCCCATCCTGTGATGACAAAGCCAGCCGTGCTAAAGAGGAGACCCAACATGAGGCCAACCCAGCGAATATAATAAAGCCAGTCCTCTCTCTCGAATGAATGAATCCGATTCGCATAGGTGATTGTATCTTGTAGGAAATTAGGCGATGTATTCATGAATATCTCCATATTTCTAAAATGGGTCGGATGGGTCGTGGCTTAAAAATTCGCTCTGGAAGGGTGGGGAGTAGTAAACTGATCCCGCTCGCGGCAGCCTTCATCTTTTGGAGCCGGTTGAGAACCGCACGATTTCCCCTTCCGCTGGAGCCCTGCTTTAGAACTTGAATCCCAATGGCTCTGTAAACTGAGGCCGCAATTGCAACGGCGAGAGCGGCTCGCCACGGGAGGTCGTTTAGACCGCGGAGCCCCGATTGGTAGTAAAGGTCGGCTTCGCTCAGGAGTTGAGTGACGACTTGATGAAGATTTTCAGAATGAGCAGGGGCTAGGAGATCCTTTGAAGGAATGCCTGCTTGAACGAGCCAATCCTCAGGCAAGTAAACTTTGCCTACGCGAAAATCGTCGCTGACATCTCGGGCAATGTTAGTCATTTGGAGTGCGATCCCCAAGTCGACTGCATATTTAAGAGCCCGGGAATCTTTAAGACCCATGATGTGACACATCATGAGGCCGACTGTGCCGGCAACCTGGTAGCAGTACACCAAGAGGTCGGATCGAGTCCGGATCTGACCTCCCTCTGCATCATGTTGCATCCCTTGGAGGAGGTCGTCAGCGTAGAGGCTTGGGATGCCATGTTTTCGGGCGACCTCGCCAAATGCTACAAATGCCCCATTTGTAATCGAGCGGTCTTCGCGAATGGCGAGGTGAGTTGCTTCCTTGAGTTGCGTGACTCGATGAGCCTCAAGGCCTTCAGGGTTCTGATGGAACCCAAGTTGGGAGCCGTCCGTGACATCGTCACAGTACCGGCACCACCGATAGAGAAAGTAGACGCTCTTTTGAATCTCTTTTGAGAAAAGAAGTGTGGCAAAGCTAAAGCTTTTTGAGCCTTTTTCTAAAGTCTCTCGGGATTCTTGGACAAGCGCCTTTGAGTTCACACGGCCCCCCTGGGTGAAATTTCCTGGGCAAAGGCAGGCGCACTGTTAAATACTCCGCTTTCAACGTCGGATTGGATGACTTGAAGGGTTGCTTTGGCAGAGTTGACGACACCAGGAACGCCGGCTCCTGGGTGCGTGCCTGCTCCGACAAAATAGAGTCCCTTAAACTGAGAGTCACGATTATGAGTTCGGAAATAGGCGCTCTGAGTCAGAATGGGCTCTAGGGAAAAGGCTGAGCCTGCATGAGCGTTCAGTTCTGTTTTGAAGTCCTCGGGCGTGAAAATTCGTTGAGTCACAATTTCTTCTCTTAGATTAGGGAGAAGAGTCTTTTCGAGTCGCTCCAAGATCCGATCCGCGTAGCGGGGGCCCTCAGTCTTCCAATCGATTCCGCCTGATTTTTTGGAGAGTTCCAAGTGCGGTACGGGCGATAGGACATAGAACCCCTCATGACCCGGAGGTGCAAGACTTGGGTCAGTCACTGTAGGCGCGTGAAGGTAGAGCGACATATCGGTTGCCACTTTGCCTTGATGAAAAATATCATCAAGGAGGCCTTGATAACGAGGTCCAAAAAGGACTGAGTGATGCGCAACATTTGGGTATTTTTTCTTAGTCCCAAAATAGATCAAGAAAAGTGACATGCTCCAGCGTTTCTTAGCTAGGCTTGAACTCATTTTTCTGCCCCGAGGAGTCTTTCCTAAGAGTTTTGAGTAGGTATGCATCACATCAGCGTTGCTGATGACCAAGTCAAAGTCTTCTTGCTGGCCTCCTACGGTCACCCCTTGAACCTGGTTGTCGCTGGTACGAATTTCATCGATTGGTGCATTGAGGTGCATCACGCCTCCCAGATCTTGAAAGAGGCGTACTAATGCAGAAATCAAAGATCCAGTTCCGCCTTTCGGGAAGTAAACTCCCCAATTACGCTCGAGGTAGTGAATCAACGTATAAATCGATGAAGTTTCGAACGGATTGCCACCCACTAGTAGTGAGTGAAAACTGAATGCTTCGCGAAGGCGTGGATTTTTTACGTATCGGCTGACCTGTGAATAGACGGAGCGATAGGCTTTGAGTCGTAGCAAATCAGGTGCGGCTTTAAGCATGGATTTGAAGTCAAGAAACGGGACGTGGACGAGCTCTGTATAGCCGGCATCAAAAACTTCCTTTGAGTATTTTAGAAACTCTCTGTAGCCCTCCACATCAGCAGGCGCCCGCGATTGAATTTGACTGAGGGTCTTCTCCAGATCTCCATCGTAGTCGAACCGATCCCCATCTTCCCAGCAGAGTTGGTAGAAGGGCTGTACAGGCATCAGTTCGACATAGTCGGAAAGTTTTCGGCCACTGAGCTCAAATAGCTCCTCCAGGCAGTGTGGCGCTGTAATCACGGTAGGTCCGGCATCAAAGGTGAATCCGTTGTCTCGAAAAACATAGGCTCGTCCGCCCGGCTGGTCTCGCTTTTCGTAAAGGACGGTTTCGTACCCTGAGCTTTGAAGGCGGATTGCAGCGGCAAGTCCGCCAAATCCGCTACCAATGACTGCTGCACGAAGTTTTTTAGACATAAGAATTCTCCAATTTTATAAATAGATTTTCAATTCGATCTTGAAGTTCGGAATTAAACTGAGTCTGTTCTAAGACATGCCAAAGGTATTGGGAAGCTTTACTTCTTGCCTCGGCCTTAAGATTAAAAAGTTCGGACCAAGAATTGATAAAGCTCTCATCCGGGAGCATTTTGGCAGCGTTCACAAAACGCAGGTAGTCCGCTTCGGTTGCAATCTCTGAGGCTACGAACCAGATAAAAGAAGGCCTTCCGTTTCGAATATCCTCTTTCCCTTTTGGCGGAGGGGCAAAGAAATTTCCAACATCATCCATCATTTGAAGTGCGATGCCAAAACGACGAGCAAAGTGAGATCCTTTTGAGTCGAGCTGGCCTTTTGGTATCGCTAAAAATGTTCCCAGGTCAAAGGCGAGTGACATGAGTGCGCCTGTCTTAAGCTCCATTGAGGTGAAGCAAACCGACTGCACTTGTGTTTGAGGGAGGAGGGTCATCGGAGTTCCAACGTCTACAGCCTGGCCAAAGTGTGCCCTGAGAAAAATTTTATTGATATACCGCCTCAGCGCCAATTCTTGATGAGTGTCCAAAGCCAATTTTTCGATCGTTTGGAGAGCTTGGAAGTAAAGCCAGTTGCCAGCGTTTAATGCGAGAGCTATACCGTATTTCCGATGGAGGGTGGGCTGTCCACGCCGGATATCACTTTGATCCTGGATGTCGTCAATGATCATGGACCCTGCATGAATTGCCTCGATGATTTGAGAGGCAGTAGTTAGGAGGGCTGAGGTGTGAGGGGTGAGTATTCCGCCGGCATAAAGAAATCCAATTTCAATCAACTCACTTCGAAACTTCTTTCCACTTGCTGAAAGAAAGTCGTTTAAAGGCCCGAGTAAAGTTGTGTCAAAGACTCCATAATGGGTAGAAGTCGACTCAAGTTCGAGGAGTGCTTCAAGTTCAATGGGGTTCGGAATGAGTGCATGAGAGGGATGATGAGTTGGGTTCATTGAAGCTCTCTAGGGTTGATTTGTTGGATGGCGCGCAATAAAGGGACTGGAGGTTTGCCCATGAGGATTCTGAATTGATCTCTTTTCGTTAGGTTACCCGAGTAGAAACGAAAAATGAGTTCCTCTGGAAGTTTGTAGAACCGAGAAAAAATTTTCCAGCGCTCATGAGGTTGAGCCGCTCTAAAAAGCATCCGATTTAAAAGACCAAAGTATTGACCTTGTTTTTGAATTTTGGAGTGTTGCTCTTGGAGTGTGGTCCGGATCGTTTCTGAGTTCCAGTCCAATTGACCGCTGATCTCTCGAGCGATCAGCTCTGCAGTTTTGACGGAGTCAGCAAGTGAATACCCAGTGGTGAGATGGAAGAAATTGCCTCTGAGTCCGATTGCGATTGGACCTGAGAGGGAAGTGGGGCGATCCTCCGAGACAAAAGGAATGGGCAGTGCTGCGCTCTCGGTTCTCAAGATTGACTTGATTTTCCAGCCCCGACTTGTACAAAATTGAACGATCTCGGACTCATATTCAGATTGGTCAATGTCTGAGGTGTCGCTATAGCGAGTATCCTCAATGAGCAGGTGAGTCGGACTCCACGGAAGGACATAAAAGAAACGGTATCCGTCACGTTGTTCGCACGTGGCATCCATGATGATCGGATTTTCAAGTGTGTGAGGTTGATCTAACTCGACATCGATCCCGACAAATTTCTGGTATCCGCAGCGGGTTAATAGCTCTGGCGAGATTCCCCGTGCATCAATGATCGTTTTGGCGTTCAATGTCTCCCCATTCGCGAGGGTGACACTCCGTTGAGAAAGTGATTTTACTTTGACATTGAACCGAACCCGATCGCCAAGCGCCTGTTGGATTTTTTTAGCAAGGTCTTGAGAAACGATAGAATGATAGGGTTGCCTAAAATTTCTCTGGTAATCAGGGAAGCGAACCGTCTGCTGATTCCACGTTTTTGAAATGAGCGGATGAATCCACTTAAAATTCCCTTCAGAAAGATCAGATTGGTGAAATGACCAAGTATGATTCCCGCAGAGTTCCGGTTTAGATTCAAGAAGCAGGAAGGGCGGAGGATCCTGTATAAGAGATAGACGGTATGCCAAAACACAACCAGAAAGTCCACCTCCCACAATTAAGATCATGGAAAGACTATTTCAATAATCATTCTTTGGATCAAGATAAAAGTTCAAAAATCCGATTTGATCGATAATTGAAAATCTGATTGACGTCTTTCTTTACAAATGCACCCGCGACTGTTTTTCCGAGCCTTCCCATCGGGAGTTGGTAAAGAACTCGATCTTCCATCAAAGTCCCGCCTTGAAGCGCTGTGAAGGCGTGAGTGTGTCTCCAAACCCGATAGGGCCCCTTGAGCTGGGTGTCAGTAAACATTTGGAGAGGGGCCCAATCCGTGATTTCGGTTTTCCAAGCGAGCGGGATTCCGTGAAGTCGAAGCTGGTAAGTAATGAGTGTTCCCTTCTCAATTTTTGGGGTCGACTGGGAAAGGATTTTGAAGTGGAGCCAGGGAGGGGTGATCGCCTCTAAGTTTTTAGCCTCGGAAAAAAACTCAAAGACTCTTTCGATCGGTTGAGGGACCCAGCATTGCGTCCGGTGTTCTTCGAAACCGAGGGCGTAGCTTTGCCCGAGGATCTCTTGAAGGGCATCTTGCATTTTTGGGTATTTAAACTTGAAGTTCAGACTTTGGAGCTTCGCGGGGACGATCTTTTGACTCGACAGCAGAGCGTCGGCGACCTGTCCTTGGGTGGCGCGAAGAATGGGCTTAGGGGCTGGTACTGTTGCAAAGCTGTGGAGTAAGGTGGCGAGTTCACGAGTCATCTCTTTTTGGGTGACTGGATTCGGTGAGCAGGCATTGATAGGGCCTGTGTAGGCTTCATTTTCAATAGACTCTAGGATTAAAGAAACGAGGTCGTCGACATGAATCCAGCTGACCCATTGTTTGCCGCTTCCGAGGTACGCGGCGATTCCTGAAGAAAACGCACCAACCATTTTCTCTAAAGCTCCACCGCAACGGCCGAGAACGATTCCGATTCTGAGAGCGACTTTTCGAGCCTCGATTTCAGGGGTTTCAAAAAGGCTGTGCTCCCAATCTTGGCAAAGTTGAGCTAGAAAATCACGCCCGGGGCCATGTGATTCATCAACTGGGGCATCCCCGCAGTCCCCGTAATAACCAATTGCAGAGGCACTGATCATGACTTTTGGACGAAGATTACCAGTCGTTTTTAGGATGTGCTCTAAGGTCTTTGCTACTTGAATTCTAGAGTCCCTGAGTGCTGCCTTAAATTCTGGTGTCCACCGACGAGCAGCAATGGATACCCCCGCGAGATGGATGACCGCATCGATGTTCTTGAGGGCTTCACTCTTGAGGAGGTAATCCTGATTTTCTGCTTCTTGCCACTCGATTGCAGTATGAGGTGCAGGAATCGTTTGTTGAGCTGCTGCTCGACTCCGGGTGATGACGATGAGTTGGTGCCCTCTCATCGCAAGTTCTCTGCAAAGTCGCTTTCCAACTAAACCGGTCGCACCTGTGACTAG
>CANHSO010000086.1 GCA_947463705.1 Bacteriovoracaceae bacterium | reverse complement strand
TCAAGTTTTATTCTTCAGTGCGACTTGATATCCGAAGAATTGCTGCAATTAAAGACGGTGAAAATATCATCGGCAATCGTACGCGTGTGAAGGTTGTTAAGAACAAAATGGCTCCTCCATTTAAAGAGGTCGAATTTGACATTCTTTACGGTGAAGGGATCTCTAAAGAAGGCGATCTTCTTGACTTAGCTGCATCTCTCAACGTGATCGAAAAGAGTGGGACCTGGTACACTTATAAAGATGAGAGACTTGGACAGGGTCGTGAAAACGCAAGAAACTACCTCAAGGCCCATCCTCAGTATATCCAAACCATTCGTGAGGAAGTGCTGAACAAGTCCGGAATTAAAGCTCAGCCTGCACTAGAAGGTGCAAGTACTGCTGCCTCCGTTGCTGCGGAGAGCAGCGCTAAGACGAAGGCGTCTTCTGCTGCGCCTGCTGTAACGTCTTCTGCTAAAGCGATGTCTGCTTCTGCGAGCAAAATGAAGCAGTGAGTCAAAATTAGAGTTAGGGCGGAGTGAGATCTCCGCCCTGTCCTTTTTTTATTAAATGAGTTAATCCTTAAGGAATGATGGTAGGACGCAATCAGCGGCGAGTGTGGGTCGTGTTTCTGAGTCTGATCCTGATTTTATCGGGGAGCTGCACTCGAAAGCACGAAGATGATCATCTCAATGTATTTCGAGGTTTTGAGAAAGATGACGTCAAAACCTGGGATCCTGCCAACGCCTACGATTCTGTCAGTTTAGATCTCGTTCCTCTCGTCTACGAAACTCTTTATCAATACACTTACCTTTCTGAGAATTATCAACTCGAACCGCTCCTTGCCGAGTCGTTGCCTAAATATTCAAAAGATCAATTGACTCTCACGATCCCCATACGAAAGGGGATCCGATTTCAGGATGATCCGTGTTTTGTGGCCACTCAGGGAAAGGGCCGCGAGCTTAAGGCTCAGGATTTCGTCTATGGGATAAAGCGCCTTGCTCTTCCCTCGATTCAGTCCCGAGGTTGGTGGGTCTTGGATGGTAAGGCAGTAGGCGCAAACGAGTTTCATGACCGCCTTGTCAAAGCAGCGCCCGCGGAGAGAAAACAAGCGTTTCAAGTCGATATGGCCGGAGTCAAGGCGCTGGATGATTTTACGCTCCAGATTAAGCTCTTAAAGCCTGACCCAGCCCTGCTACCCTTGTTGGCGATGAATTTTACTTCGCCTGTGGCACATGAGGCAGTGGAAAAGTACGCAGATGCAGAGGGTAACATCACTGACCATCCCATAGGAACTGGTCCATTCATTCTAAAGCGTTGGGACCATAACCGGGAGGTTGTCTTAGAGAGAAGTCCTACGTATCGAGGTGAGCTCTATCCCTCCGATGGAGCAATGAGTTTTGTTCAATTGGGGATGCTCAAGGACGCAGGCAAGCCCCTCCCTCTTTTGGATCGGATTTCCATGCAAATCGTGAAAGAAGATCAGCCTCGTTGGCTCAACTTCCTGAAGGGCAACCGCGACGCGATGGTCCTCCCCAAGGATAACTTTAGACAAGCAATCACTGGGCAAGTCAATCTGGTTCCCGATCTAGTAAAGAGGGGAATTCACCTTCACATCGAGGCGGGTACTGTGATTCGTTACATTTCTTTTAATATGAAAGACACCCTGGTGGGTGGTGACCATAAGTACCTCAGGCAGGCACTCTCCTCTGCGATCGATCGCGAAGAGTGGCTCTCTATTTTCACCAACGGAACTGGCAAGAAAATGGTGAGTGCCATTCCCCCAGGAATCCCAGATCGGCCCAAATCAGAGCAAATAAAATACGATCTCAATCTTGCTCGAGCCAAGGAACTGCTCATCAAAGCGGGCTACCCGAATGGTAAGGGTTTACCTCCCATTCAATTTGACCTGCGCGGAGCCTCGACCACTGATCGTCAGTTTGGTGAGTTTATCACAGAGCAGTGGGAAAAAATTGGGGTGAAGACTGATGTCATTACCAATACGTTTCCCGCATATCTTGAGAAGATGAAGCAAGGGAATACTCAAGTTGCCTACGGCGGGTGGAATCTCGATTACCCTGACGCTGAGAACATTTACCAACTGCTCTACGGCCCGAATGAAGCACCAGGTCCTAACGACGCAAACTACAACAATCCTGTGATGAACAAGCTCTACGACCAAATGAGCGTCATGAAGCCCGGACCCGAGCGAGCAAAGATCATTGAGAAAATGGACGCACTCCTTCAGGAGGATTGTCCGTGGGCAATGGGTTACTACGAAGCAGCCTACGATCTTTCACAGCCTTGGCTCATGAACTTCCGTGCGAATCCGATTATTCTCAATCGTTTCAAGTACTATCGCGTAGATAATGAAATCAAAAAGCGTTACTTGGAAGCGAACTAAAGCTGATCTCCTCGTTTTCGTTTTCGTTTTCTGGTTTGTGGGTCCGAGTTTTCTGGTACATCCACTTCAGAGGCGATTTCCTGGATCAGTCTCGCAGCTGCCAGGTAGCTCTCTTGAGTTTCGGGCGATTCGTTTTTCATTTCTTGGTGGTAATCGCGATGCGGTCTGCGCATCACTAGAGGAGATCGAAGGAGTGCCCGGACTACTTCCCTGTGTTCTTGGATTGCGGCAACGTAGAGTGGAGTTTTGCCCATCCAGGCGATATTTGGATTGAGGTCGTCTCGCCTCATGAGCGCTTGGACGCACTCCAAGTGGCCCTCTTGTGCGGCAAAGTAAAGTGGGGTGGCACCTTGATCCATGGATAAGTTGGGATCAGTGTCCCGTCTTTCCACGAGGAGTCGCACAATTTCGTCGTGTCCCTCGAGGCTTGCCACTATGAGGGGAGTCATGCCAGAGGCGCCGGCAGTATTTGGGTTGACTGTTCGTTTTGCGAGCTGCTCTTTGACTCCTTGGATGTCATTTGCTTCGACATAATGGAGAACTGGCAGAGAAAGAGGATGCTCGATGAGGACGGGATCACAGGACTGAATTGCTGGATCACACGGAAGGATTTGGGTGAAACCAGTGCGGCTTTTGAGGGCGAACATTCCCTGGGCCAGCTTCTCTAAGTTAAATGGCCCATTTTTACCTCGACCCCAACTATTGATGACATGTGCCTGGTAGAGGGTCTTTTGGATTTCACCTGATGGTCCTATGCAGTCGATTTGATCCACTCGTTTGAGGGCAATGGCGTGACCCGTATCGTCATCGTGATTCACTAAGGTGTTTAGGCCAATCGGGAGAGTGGTTTTCTGTTCAGTAAAGACCGAGAGGAGTGTTTGAAATAGTTCATCCTCGGATTTAAACTGATCCCAGGTTTTGATTTGAAAGTGAGGGATCTCAACCTCGACTGGGTCGGAGTTTTGAATCAGGGTTTGGATGGGGAAATGAGCATCTAGGCCCTTTGCAACTCGATTCCAGTCTTGGATTTCTGATGTGATTTCCTTGAGTTTGCCTCGCGCACAGATCTTCTTGAGGCAGGGTGGATGAACCTCGTACGTTTTCGTTACTTTTTCTCCGCAACTGGTGTCTTGGCACCGACTTACTTGCGAAAGTAAAGTGTCATTTCCAGCGATGGCAGTCTGCAGAGTAATGGAGATCGGATCAAGCAAAACTCTGGGTTTTTTTCTGAGCTTGATTAGAAATGAACTGATGCTATCTATAAAGGGTAGAGAGCACTCTCGTCTGAGTTCCTCATCGGACGTTCCGAATCTAAACATTCCATCTAGGATACTAAGGTCCTCTATTTGATTAGAGTTTTTTTTGACTTGTTTCAGTTTGTATATTGAATTGGCCAAAATCATACCTGCATGAATTGAGCAGGTTGATGAATACCCTTGGTTTGGCTGGTAATTGGGAAGAAGTCTCTCGTCGACCTGAGCTAATAGGTGTTGTCTGGGTCTTGTTCCTTTTGGGCAGGAGCTGATCTTATTGTAGTAGTAATCTGCTAATATCGTTTTAGGAAAAAATGTAACAAAAAAACACACCAACAACCACTTCCCCATGTTGTGCATATTTTTTGTTTATTTTAGGTAATTGCTTAATGCAATAAAAAATAATAAATAAATTATAAAATATAAATGTCTAATTTGTATCTAAAAATAAGATCTAGAGTGATTTGTTCGAGTTAATTCGATAGAGCACTGCTCGAGACTATATCCAAAATAAAATTTACTATAGCTCGATGGCTTTACTTCTTCGATGCTAAAATTGTGGCCATTCTGAATTTCTTGATTCCAGTGAGGTTGACCATGGCATGAGGTCGCAGTCCAGGTCAAATGATCTTCTTTCATTCTTTGGAATAGCGTCTTAATAGCCAACTTTTCGTCATGAGAGTCATTGACCAGGATCTCGCTGCATTGGTCGCAATTAGTGAGATAAGACCACGAGAATTGATCATGCTCAAGAAGGCTGTGAAAATAGTTGAGGCGGCACTTTCGAGTTGGATTTTTGAAATTTAAGAGCTTTCTAGTATTTTCTGTGGGTTCCTGAGCCAAGATTTGACACGGTAACTGATTTGCGGAGCTGAGGCCTGATGAGTCCTTCTTTAGATTCAAGCTCTCAGTAATAAACGGCTTCCAACACACATTCGATTGTGTGTCGTAAGTCAAGGCTGCGAGTCGACAAGGTTGATGGGACCTTTTTTCGCACTCGGGCTTAGAAACAAAAAAGTCGGGGGCTGAGCAGGGGTTCTTTTCTGGTGGAGTATTCTGATGGATAATTGTCGAAACGACTCGATTGATTTGGGCGCGCTTCATCTGTGAGTCGATCTCCAGCTTCATATAGTATTGAAGCGATAGGCGACTAATCTCGGACTCGATGAGATGGTTTGAACTTAAATATTTTTCGACTTGATCGAGTAGGATTTGGTTGATTCGTCCAGACTGTGAAATTTGACCGACTTGATGAGTGACTTCGACGAGCTGGAGTTTTTCTCTAGCCTGAGAATTTCCCAGTTCTCGAAATAATTTTTCGATCTCAGCGACTAGTGAGCCGTGACGTTTTGAGTTTAATGATGAGAGGTACTTGGTCAACTTTTCGGAGCCGATGGGAAATGCGGTTGGATCAGATAGAGGGATATCAAATAGATAAGCTCGCACCAGACTCCCTGGGTTTCGAGCAAAATACCAGTCAGAGTCAGGATCAAAGGACGTGTCCGGGGGGATTAGGAAAAGTAACCCTAGGGCCAGTATGATCAGTTTAGATCTCTGTAAGATCTGTTTCCTAAAGTCCAAGACCTTTGCCTCTTGCATTCATTTTGGTGGCCCCAATTCTTTAGCCTTTCTCATGGCTTCATCGACCCTTTCCTTATTAGACTTGAGTCCTTTTGGCTGGTGTTCGCCCGTGGTTGGAGCGTCAATTTTTTTACTCAGGATTCGGCAAGGACTACCGATAGACAAGAAGATGACACCTTTGAATCAAGATCGAATCATGAGGGACTGCTCAATGACCTGGCGCAATTGGTTAGTCAAAACGTTACTCTGCGGAGTAATTGCTGTTTTAGGCGGCCCGGCGCTGTCACAGGCGAGGCAGCCAGAGTTCGTGGTTTACGAAGTTCATCAGAATTTGGGCCTCGGCGGAACAGCGGAGAGTGCCCCTCCTAGAGAGTACTTTGTGAATCTTGGGTTGGAGCACGGAGTGAAAGTCGGAGACATTCTAGAAGTATCTCGCCGCGCGTCTACTCATGATTTAGTGAACCAGCAATTCTATCGCGATCTGGTGTATCCGATTGCTCGAGTTAAGGTGATTCATGCTGACTCTGGAGTTTCGGTTTGTAGGCTCGAGAAATTTCTACCAGTTGAATCAACTGTTTCAGTCTCCCCTAAGGCTATTATGGCAGGAGATTTGGTTCGTTCAGTCATCAAGCATTAATCCATTTCCCTTTGGAAAAAAATTGGACGTGAGTTATGTTCAAGCGACTCATGATCCAAAAAATAAATCTGAAAATGCTCACTATTCCACGTGATAACCGCCTCAATCGGATCGCTTTTTTATTGATCTCGCTTTTTTTTCTAACGGCTATTCAGCGATTTTGGGTTCATCCCAGCGGGGGGCATACCCATCGTCAAGCTGATACAATCGGGATGTCCATGGCTTTTGCTGAGCAAGTGCGTGAGAGGGGAGTTTCTGCATTTGATTTTCTTTTCTATCCGAGAATCCTCCAGCATGGGCTGCTTGATGGGATTAATGCTGCAGAGTTTCCTCTCTTAAATGTGATTGGAGGGTTCGGATTCCTGTTGAGCTCAGATCCCTGGGTGGGCGTGTTTATTAGTGCATTAATGATTCTTATGTTGAATTTTTTTGTGGCTTTTTTCAGTTTGCCAAAAGTTTTGCGCGCTTGGCAGGTAGATACTGAAGGTGCTATTTGCCTCCTTTTTTGGTTTGCAGGGAGCACCGTCGCTGCTCAAAGTGCTGTGATCATGCCAGAGGGGGTTGCATTTCCACTTGTGATTGCTGGTATGGCGGAGCTTCTTGATTCAAGGTCACGGATCATTCATTTTGTATTTGGTGTTTTTTTGTGCACATTAGGCATAGCTGTAAAGCCCACTGCGGTCATTGCAATGGGAGCTTTATTGGCGCTGCCAGTTTTTGTTGAAGTACAAAGAAAATTCTGGAGGCGATTTTCTCTTGGTTTCATTCTGAGTCTAGTTTTTCCTGCATGGTGGTATACGGTTCATGCAAAATCAATTTTGAATTTTGCTCAGGGTCCTCAGATTTTTGCTTTAGCTCATTTTAATCCTTTAGAGCGATTGCGGGAGTTAGGATTTTCTGATGTTTTCTGGCTGATGAGGCGAGAAGCTTATCAGGGCCAATTTCCTATGTTTGTAGGGTGGTTGTTTCTAGTTTTAGCCGGGCTGATGCGAGAATGGGTGCCAATTGTTCTTTATTTGGTGTCCTTGTTATTTGCTATGGCTCTAGATGGTGAACATATCAAAGCCCATTATTACTACTTTATTGGATCATCAATTTTTTCAGTTCTTGTGATGGCGCGGGTCTATGGACTAGTTAAGAGCCAACCTGTGATCAAAGCATTCCTCCTTATTGTTCTCTCCTGGGGCGTGATTTATAACATTCGGGGAAATATTTGGGTCTGGGCTAGAGACTCAATGTATTGGAAGGTGAATCTGTGGGATATGGGGAGTGAAGCCCGCAAAATAATTGATCGGCAATATCACCTGGTCACCGATGATGGCGCCTATCCTCTGAAACTCTTGTTTATAGGGCGATCGGGTTCAGCATTCGGTGGGAATGTCTACCAGGCTTGTTCTCAGGATGAGTATCGTCATCGTCCCCTTGCGCTCGTGAGTGAGGCCCCTCCGCCTCGGGGCTTAGTTTTTTGCGACGGGCGTGCAACAGAGTTTAACGTCATTGATTTGAAGTTCGCGAAATGGTTTGTAACTCTAGTTAAATAAAATAGAACAGTACTTCATTTAGAATTTACCATTTTTATAAAAGCGCTACTGCGAGTGTTGCTCTAGGTTTTTTGTGAGCTGCTTTTGCTAGATTCACCGGGTTTTTAAATAGACTGCATCCTAGTTTAGTTCTAATTAAACGTATCAATTGTAAAATATTCAAAAAAAGTTTTCATTGAGTATTTGGTTCAAAAATAACAATAATGGCTCAAATTTGAACCATTATTGGTTAAAAAAAGGACACTATTACATAGTTAATTTTTTATTGACTCTATTTAAGATGTCTTATAAAAGGAGCCAAACTTTTTAAGCCGACCGCTTGCCCCTCTCGTTTTAGGTCGTCTTCTTGAATAGATTGGAGCTTTTTTTGAAGTTTATTAATACTTTATGTCAAACCGGTGCTGTCCTAGGCCTTTTGTTAACCTGTACTCCAGCTTTTGCCCTGCCTGAGAAAGATACAGGCAATCTGGGTGAGATCCGGCAGTCAATCCTTAAGGTTGATGATTTCAGGAGAATTTATGGTGAGGGCTGGGTTCTTATGGACGGGGCCAATATTAAGACCTCAGACTTGTATAAAGAAGGCCTCTGGGAGGAAGAAACAATCCCAGACGCGCAAGGGGTGTATCTCAGAAGTAAGAATCATGAACGCGCAAAGGAAAAGGGAGATCCAGATGGGGACCGAAAACTGGGAGCCTATATCGAGGATCGGTTAAAAAGCCACTCCCATGACTTTGACCTTTGCATACCTACTACCCAAGGGACCGGAGGGGCTCATGCCCCCGCTCAGGGCAGTGGCAGTTATTATCGGAATACGCCTGTAGGTGGACAGATTAAGGGCAACGGAGACGCTGAAACTTGCCCCCGGAGTATTGTCGTAAATACCTTTATCAAGATCAACCGAACGCCAGACAGTCAGCAATTGAACGTGATCCTAAAAGCGATTCAGGGTGTCCCCGCAAAGGTTTTAGGGAGCGATGCGTTTCGCCAGATCTTGCAGCGACTTGGCCGAGCCACGGGACAATCTAGTCTCCCGGCGCCAGCAGCGCTCGAGTAGTGCCCGCTCAATCGAATTCTAGACCATAGGAGATTAAAAAATGTGTGGATTTAAAAGGCCCCAATCCAAATTTTTTGGCCGAGCTTCATTCTGCTCATTGGTGTTGTTATTGAGTGGCTTAGGCGGGTTAAAGCCTTCGTCTGCTATGATGCGGACTTCAGAAGGAAGTCTAGCAAAATCAGTAGATCTACCAGGTGCTGGAGCAGCGAGTTCAATTGTTTTACCGGAAGAAAAATATCAATCTAAGAAGTTTACCTATGCGATCGTATCTCAGGGGAATTGCAAGACTTCCACTTTAGGGAGTTTGTCTGGTTGTGTTTTTCCAGAAATTACGTTGAATGAAGGGAGTAGGCGGTTTCCGCCATTGCCATTTGAAACTAAGGTCAAAGTGGTGGTTTCCCCGTCCTGCGGCACTAAAATTGAACCTGCGTTTGCAAGTTCAAATATTCGGTTAGGACACGTGGCCTCTATAGATGATGAGAATCATTTCTATCGAAATGAGACTCTGAGTTTT
>CANHSO010000085.1 GCA_947463705.1 Bacteriovoracaceae bacterium | reverse complement strand
CTTCCAAAAACACGCTTTTAAAAATACTACCCTTAGCGATTTTTTCAAGAAACTCGCTGAGGCATCCGGAGCCGATCTCGGAGCCTGGGAAAAAGCCTGGCTTCAAACCTCAGGAGTGAACACGCTAAAAATTGACTGGCAATGCGAAGTAGAGCCCGAGACAGAAAAATCCATCCTCAGCAAGTTCGACCTGATTCAAACTTCGACGAATCAAGAACTTCGACCTCATCGGACAAAAATTGGGATTTATGAGGGCAAGAAAAACCGAGGACGATCTCAAGGAGTCCTCACAGCCAAAAATCCCCCCTCTGAAATCACCTATTCAGACGCTAAAACATCGGTGCACGAACTCGTCAAAAAACCTTGTCCGTCCTTCGTTTTCCCCAACCACGACGACTATGATTACGTCAAAGTGGAACTGGACCCATTGAGCCTTCAAAAAGCTCTCTCAGCGATGGGCTCAATTCAAGACCCTCTCACTCGGCAGATGCTTTGGCACACGCTCTGGGAGATGGTTCTCGACGGAAAACTCAAAGCACAGAGTTATGCTGACGCGGTTTTAAAATTTGCGAGCCAGGAAAAGGACACATTAATCCTCTCCAAGACCCTCCAGCACCTCGCTCAGTCGTCGCTCCACACTCCATCAGTCATTCGCTTTTTAGATGGAGACCTCCGGGTCGAGTACCAAAGAAAAATCGAAAAATTTACCGAAAATCAGCTCATGAAAGCTCCCTCCGGAACAGACCTCCAACTCATCTGGTATCGCGCCTTTTTAAATTCTGCTTACTCTGAAAAAGCGATCACAACGCTCCGCAAGCTGCTCGAAGGCCGGTCGAAACTCAGAGCCTTTAAAATCGATCAAGAGCGACGCTGGGAGATCATTCAAACCATCGCTAGCAGAAATGCACCCGAGATCGAAAAATTAATTGCGGCGGAACTCAAGAATGACCCAACTGATTTTGGTCAGAAATTTGCAATCGCTGCCGAAGCCTCGATCCCAGAGGGTTCTGTAAAAAAGAAATGGGAGAATCTTTTTATCGAGGATCATCCCACCTTGCCCATCTCTAAACTGAGAGTTGCAATGAGAAATTTCCATCTTCTTAACCAAGAAGCTCTTTCAGAGGACAGTGTCGATTACTTTTTTGAGAACTTGCCAAAACTGGCCCGAAAAAACCTCGCCACAAGTGACGAACTCGTGAAAAATTTTGCTCACTCCATGTTTCCCGCACTTTGTGAGCCCAAGACGATTGAAAAAACGACTCTTTTGCTCGACTCACACCCTGAGTTTTCTGCCGAAGTGGTGAAGAGCCTGAGAATTCATCGACAAGAGGAAGAACGCTGCATTCGGGCTCGCTCTCTTGCTAAAAAACCAAACTAAGAATCGGGGTTGCACTCGGGGACTGAGTTCAAAATAATTTTTCAAACAGTTTCTATTTTATATTAATTACTTCAGAGAGCACTCGTCCCTCGGATGAACTTGGCGCAATTACGCCTGCCAAAAATGTGACGGTCGGAGCGATATCAATGACTTCAGCTTGAGACGCATAGGTCCCCGAGTGCACCTGTGACCCAGCGATGAGAATAGGCACCGTTTGATCGTAAGAATAGCCCGTCACATGAGTGGTCGCTTTTGGATTGCCTAATCGAGGAGTTACGAACGGCCTAGGAATCACGACGAGATCACCGCTCCGCCCCGGAAAGTAGCTGTGCAAGATCTGTCGTTCGAATTTACCAGGTGGGAGTCGCCCTGAAATAACCTCAGAAGAAGTAAAAACATGAGCCACTCCCGGAATCGTTTTCAGAAAGCTTTTCCCAACGGCTTCCATCTTTCCCAAATCCAATCCCTTACTGCGAATTTCTGGCTGATTCAAATAGAAGTGAAAACCCATCTCTGCAACGACCCAAGATCCAGTGCTCGGCTTCCCAAACTGAGTCTCCAAAAGCTTGTTGAGTTGATCCTGAGCTTGACGTGTATCAATTTTTTCATAAGGCAGTCGAATTAATTTTGACCATTCTTCGTTTGGTGCTGCGCCATGATCTCCAGTCAGGACAATCAGAGTATTTTTAAGCCCGTCTGGCGTGGTTGCCTGAACTGCATTTAAGATCCGAGAAAGAGTTCGATCATCGGAAATCGTCATCTCTTCCATCTCAGGACTATTTGGACCATATTTATGCCCGGCAGCATCATGACTCGAAAGGCTCACCGCAAAAAGGTCGGGATCATTACCCCCCCCAAGCTGGAACGCTGAAAGCGCTGCCTCAACAGCTTCAGCAGTCATTTCGTTTCCGATCGGGGAGGCAATCGAATCCTTATAATTTGATTTCTCTCCCAGCTTCTCAACCAGTTTTCCTGAGGCTCTCGTTTTCTCGTTGAGCCGTTCAACCCACGACGGGAGCTTCTTAGTGGGTAGATAATACTCACTACTCGTCCAAACCCCTGCCTTCCGATTCAGCCAAAGAGCAAGATCAGCAGTGTGCCCCCCCAATAAAATCGCAGCTCTATCCTTGATGGAAAGACTGAGTACCTTCGAATGCGGATAAGAGAGCTTGAGCTGGTCTCCAATCGTGGAGCCGATGAGATTTCTTGGAGACCGCCCATCACTCAGGGCCTCTACATTTCCACCCAAAAGTGGAAATTGGGGGTCCTCCGTACAATAAATCTCTTTTTGAGTATCCTGATTCAACCATTCATTAGCGACAATCCCCGATTGATAGGGATAAGAGCCTGTTGAAATCGTCATATGCCCGACGGCAGTGACCGAGTTCATGACGTCATACTTAGCCTGGGGAAAATAAGCTCCGTGAGTCATCAAGTATCGAAATCCGCCCAGCTTACCGTCTTTTTGAATCGGAGGGAGGAACTGAGACTCAAATCGGGTCAGATAATCAGCTCTGAACTGATCAATTACCACGAGAACAATGAGTTTTGGTCGATGGAACGCAGCGAAACTAGTGGAATTCAGAGCAAAGAAGCCGAGAAGAAAAGCGAAGGAGACTATTCTTTTTCTCATCATCTCTCAATTTATCTAATTTTTAATCGAAATAATCAAGCCTGGAAAAATTGCAGATCTCCTGCGTTCGAATCAGCGAAGCTCCATCACCACGGGACAATGATCCGACCCCAGAACTTGAGGCTGGTGAATCACCGATTTTAGTCGTTCTTTAAAATCCTGATTGATCACGAAATAGTCCAACCGCCATCCGATATTCTTCTGACGTACCCCAGGGCGATAACTCCACCAAGTGTAATGATCTGGATGGGGATTAAACTGTCTAAATCCGTCTACATATCCACGTGACAGAAAGCTTTCCATCCAAGCCCGCTCTTCAGGCAAGTAACCCGCATTGTTCTCATTAGTTTTTGGATTTTTAAGGTCAATGGCTCTGTGTGCAATATTAAAATCACCGCAAATCACAACATTTTTTTGCTTGGATCTTAAGCCTTCTAAATAGGAAAAAATACTCTCGCAAAATTTGAGCTTATATCCCAATCGAGCATGCTCTCTCTGGCTATTGGGAAAATAAGTATTTACCAAGAAAAAGTCAGAAAACTCTGCTGTAATGACGCGCCCTTCAGAATCAAACTCAGGCAGATCAATACCGATTTTAATTTGAAGGGGCTCTTTTTTAGTATAGATCGCGACCCCGCTATACCCGGCTTTTTCAGCCGAATGCCAATACGAGTGGTAACCATTCGGGTGCAAAATATCCTCTCCTAATTGATCGGGCGAGGCCTTTGACTCTTGAACACAAACCACATCTGCCCCCACTCCCGCCATCCAGGGAATGAAATCTTTTCGAGCAGCAGCACGGATCCCATTTACATTCCAACTCGCAACTTTCATCAATCTCCTCAGCTAGGGAATTCGATCAGCAACTTGACGCTAACCTAGCGTATTTCTCAGTAAAACTAAAGACATGAGTATTAAGGCTCTTTATGGCTTGGCGATGGCAAATTCCATTTTTTAGCGAAATCACTGAAGATCTTGAAAAAAGACTTGAGCCATGCGTGAGTCAGGAGAAATCTCAGTCTCACATCCTGTGAAGCTCAAAACCTCGGTGCAGACATTCAACGGCCTGCTTCATTTGACCTGATGCAATCAGGCACGAAATTTTAATTTCTGAAGTAGTGATTAGCTTAATACTAATCCCCGCATCCGCGAGAAGCTGAAACATCTTAGAAGCAACACCCGGATGATGTTGCATCCCGACGCCGACCACACTGACCTTGGCGAGATCGCCCTCTTCAGCAATTCTCATGGAAGGGAGCGATTGTTCTTTGAGATCTTCAAGCACTTCACGTGCTTTGAGATGATCGACTCGACCCACAGTAAAACTGATCGTCAACATTCCGCTCGCTGGAATATCCTGAATAATTACGTCCACGACAATTGAGGCCCGAGAAAGTGCACCAAAAATCTTCGCGGCAACCCCAGGTCCCTCAGTCAAGTTTTGCAAGGTCATTTTGACCTGGGCCCCATCGGCCGCAACGCCTGAAACAACCACCTGCTCCATTTGCTCACCCAAAAGATCTTGAGAAACCACTCGCGTACCCTCCACTGAACTAAAACTTGAACGCACATGTAAAGGCAGCCGATATTTGGCCGCCAACTCGACTGAACGGATTTGTAGAACCTTAGCTCCTAAGCTCGCCAACTCCATCATCTCTTCATAAGAAATTCGATCGAGCTTTTTGGCATCCGAGCAAAGTCGAGGATCGGTGGTATAAACTCCATCGACGTCGGTATAAATTTCACAATCATCTGCCTTTAGAGCCGCAGCAATAGCCACTGCACTCGTGTCTGAACCGCCCCGACCTAAAGTCGTAATATTACTCTCAGGATCAACCCCTTGAAAACCCGCGATCACGGGAATCACGCGACTTGAGATCAGACTTTTCAATCGAGTCGTATCAATGCCCTGAATTCGAGCCTTAGAGAAAATGCTGTCTGTAAAAATTCCAACCTGGTAGCCCAGCAACCCCTTTGCTGCGATCTCACCTTTTTTGAGCCATCCCCGTCTTTCTGCTTCGGTATTAATCGCAAGAGTCACCAAACCCACTGCGATCTGCTCACCACTAGAAATCAATAAGTCATATTCTTGAGAAAAGGGAATCGGGCGAATCTGCATGGCCAGCTCAACCAAACGATTCGTTTCGCCGGACATGGCTGACACCACTAGAACGACATCATCCCCTCGAGCTTGGGAATCCAGTGCCAATCGGGCAACATGCTGAATTCTCTCGATTGATCCCACCGAGGTACCGCCAAACTTTTGAACCACGAGTGCCATAGTTTGAATTCCGCCTGGCGATCAACCTAATCTTTTTCAGCGAAAATGCAACCAAAACCAATGTTCACTTCCTACTTGCTTTCCAAATCTCTACAAGCTTATAAAACTCCAAAGAAATCGAGGAGAACTATGGCCATTCTATCTGGAAAACCTTTCGAAGGTAAAAAAGCTCTAATCCTAGGTGTTGCTAATGAACGCAGTCTTGCCTGGTCGATCGCACAACACCTTCACGAAGGCGGAGCTCAACTTGCATTTACCTACTTGGGTGACGCTCTTGAAAGGCGCGTGCGGCCCTTAGCCGAGTCGGTTCAAGCTGAAATCATCGCTCCTTGTAACGTAGCTGATGATCAGCAACTCGATGCCTTGTTCCAGCAGGTGAAAGACCGCTGGGGCCATCTTGACTACTTGATTCACTCTGTTGCCTTTGCAAATAAAGAGGACCTCGAGGGACGCTTTGTAAACACCTCTCGCGAAGGATTCAAAATGGCTATGGACATCAGTGCTTACAGCCTCGTAGCTACCGCGAAACGCGCAGAGCCTTTAATGGAAGGTCGCAATGGCTCAATCGTCACACTCTCCTACTATGGCGCTGAGAAAGTTGTCCCCAACTATAACGTTATGGGCGTCGCAAAGGCTGCCCTCGAGGCCTCCGTCAGGTACTTGGCTTACGACCTCGGAACCAAGAAAATCCGCGTCAATGCCATCTCTGCAGGCCCAGTTAAGACCCTGGCGGCGGCGGGGATTCGAGATTTCAGAACGATGCTAGCTGCAGCCGAACAAAAAACCCCACTCCATGAGACCATTTCGGCCGAGGATGTAGGCGCTCTGGCGGCATTTCTGTGCTCCCCTCTTGGAAAGCACATGACTGGATGCACCCTCTATGTGGATAGTGGTGCCCACATCATGGGTGCCTAAGTAGCAGAGAGCTCAAAAGAAGCTTGGAAAAACGCAGCGAAGACCCAGCAAAAGAAACTTTAATTTTTCTCTTGCCAGGAACTTCGAATCACTATATAACGGTTTCACAATTTGGCTTTTTCCACGGGTGCCCCACTTCCCCCCCCCACACACACTGAATGAGGTTCCCGTGGCTGTAAAGGACCCAGAGGCTCTGCCTTTGGGTCCTTTATTGTTTTTGGGGTTCTAAATTTATTTAACTCTTCAATAAACCTTTAAACCATCCAACTTTTTCGGCTGCAGACTGATCCGTCTGCGGAACCTGGCTACTCTCTCGCTGCAACTGAACAATGGACTCATCGGAGCGATTTAGCTTCTGAGAGGAAGAAATTAAAAGCTGATACACTTTCTCCGTTTTGATCTCCTGTTTTAGGAGTTCAGTCCCCTCTTGCAGGACCAATTCATCTTGGCCAGCCAAACTATACAACTCAAGGCAAAGCAGCCGAATCTCCGGTTTTTGACGGAGATCCTGAGGGACCTTTGGCAAGAACTCCATCCCCTCGAGATAATACCCAAGCTGAACAAAATAACGAAGGACATCGGTCTGAAGCGTGCCACACTCTGATGAAATTTTCGCAGCATCCTTCAAAACACTGAGACTAGCCAGGGCATCCTGTTTTTTGAAAAGGAACTTCGCACAGATGAGCATCCCAGCGACGACCACTCGACAGAGGATTGGATCTCTTTTCTCAATATCCTTAAAAATTTTATAGTAATCTAAAATATCTGGGTACTTTCCACAGTGAACTGATAGTCTCACCAAACCTGGGATTCGCTTCAAACTCACGGGGTAATCAGCATGAAATCGGGTGGCGGCTTTATAGGCCTCATCCCATTCTAGGCCTTGAATCCGTGTGTCCAACATCCCAATTAAACATCGATAGTCCTTTGGATCTAATCTCAAACCCTCCTCAAAGGACCGAAGAGCTTCCGAAATTTGATTTTTTGACCGATAAACAAGGCCCAGGTAGTAAAAAGCTAGCGTTGGCTTTGGGTGTTTTGATTTAGACTCTTCTAAAATTGGAATAGCTTGATCCAACTGATTTAAATTAAAAAAAGCCTTAGCCTCCTCAAGAAGTCGCCAATAAGGTGAAGGATTGACCTTATTCTCCAGAGCTTGATCAACCGCTCGTTTAAAATTATCAAATGTCAGCGGCCTCAGTAATACGGCATCCACATTGGCTTCAGCCATCATCCCGATCGACGCATTACTTGGTCCCGATGAAACCATTATCGTCGCAATATCAATACGATTTTTAAAGTTTTTCTCCTGATACTCGATTAAATCCAATCCGCTTTTTTCACCGAAATCAATATCAGCAATGAAAATATGGGTTGGATAGGATGAAACCTCCTTTTTTGCGTCTTCAAAATTTTCCGTAGCTATGACTTGATTAGGCAATGCACCCAATTTTAGGAAAAGCTTTCTCAAATCACGCCCATTACTGGAAGGATTAATCGAGATGACAATCCTCGCAGACTTCATAAATTCGACAAGTTTTTGATCTTCAACTTTTCCCATAAATTGATTCCAGGGATAACTATTTTCTAGTCTGCTTAATTAACATATTAAGACTCCATTGCCTTTCTGAAAAGTATTTCAAAAGAGCTTTCCAATCCTTCATTGAAAACTCTTTAAATCTGACTTTTACATTTTGGACTCCTTTTTTTACTCCTTCTGCATCGATTTCAACCTTAGCAATTACACCGAGCACATGAATCTTGCTCTCAAGCTTTTCTGCAGACTTCTTCGAAATCTTTTTACCCTGAATATCAAGAACTAAAGAATGTCCAATCGAACAGGAACGAATGGGTGCTTCAATCCACATCCCATCTTCCAAAATTTCAGTTAATCGAAGTGAGCCCTCTTCAAATTGAACCGTCGAAGTAGAATTCCTCCCTTGAATCGAAACTTCTAGATTTCTCAGATCCTCAATTTTAAAAAAAGGGTTCTTCTCACCTTCAGATCTGTCAGCAGCCATAAAAAGATACCTCCACCATCAAGCAGCAGCCAACTTAGCTCGGTAAGCCTCAGCTTTAAGACCATATTTTCTAAGCAATCTTAAAAAATTACTCCGATCCAATCGAGCCGCTCGAGCCGCTGCGGACACGTTTCCACTATGATGGTTCAAGAGTTGAGAAAGATAATCTACCTCAAAACTCTCAATCCATTTCTTCTTCATCAATGTATAGCTAGCCAAGGTCGTGGCAACATCTGTCGGCAGATCAATCGAATCCTCGGGATCAGACGACAGATGCGGTTTCTTGAGGTAGATGACTTGCGACGTTCCGGAGGGAGTCGATTCTGTCAGTTCTGCTCTCGGTTCCCGGTAATCAGGCCTCCGATCCCGTCGAATCGAGATCACAGGAGCAACTTCTAAATATTTGTGAATTGCGTGCTGAGCTGCACCCCTCAGCTCAGCCAAAGTGAAAGGCTTTTCAAAATAATCAGTCACTCCCATGCGAAGTGCCTTCACCAGCTCATATTTACTTGCATCTTGACTGAGCAAGATAAATTGAGTTTTTGGGTTTCTTTGTTTCCATTCTTGAATTAATGAAAAAGCGTCTCTGCCAGGCAACCAGACATTTAACACAATCAAAGCCCATTCGTTTCGACGGGTCAGCATTTCAGCAGCACCTTCGGCTGACGAACTCAAGTGGAGTTCTACTTGTCCGTTGAGCTGAAGAGCAGTCTTCAATTGTTCTCGAGTGCTTTGTTCAGAATCAATTACTAACACATGAAT
>CANHSO010000084.1 GCA_947463705.1 Bacteriovoracaceae bacterium | reverse complement strand
AGGCTTTCAGCGCCGGAGGGTTGCTTCTTGCTCCCTGTCTTAGGCTGACCTTGGATTGAGTGGGCAAGTTGAAATGTAACGCGGCCTTGTTGATTTTTTTGGATTTGCTCCAAAAGGGGTAAAACCAACGTAGAGTCTTTGGTGACTAAGCTTTCGAGTTGGTTTTCTAGCCAGCTTTCTAAGATCGTTTCGTAGCCGGGTGCCACTTGTAAGACGTCAGTGATGGCCAAGATTTGGTCAACTTGGCCGTTCGATTTTGCCCAGTCCAATGCGGCTTTAGGTCCGTCAGCAAGGCCTTCGTGAGACTCGTCGAGTTCTTCTAAACTTTGGAGTTTGGATTTGATCTGAGTGAGGCTGCGCAAGGCTTGTTCTTTTGCTTTTTCGAGTTGACGGATTTCTTGATCTTGCTCTTGAACTTGAGCGGCTTGCTCTTGCTTGCGGGCCTGGAGGAACTGACGCTTTTCTTGAAGTTCAGAATAGGCGCCTTTGGCTTTTTCTAATTCTTCCTGGATTTCCTGGTGCTTTTCTTCCTGTTCAGTGAGTTGAGATTGTAATCGCTCGGACTGAGAGCGAGCAGAGTCAATTTTACCCAAGAGTGAAGCAGATTTAGAATTCAGTTCCGAGGTTTGTTGGATGCCGCTCATGAGTTGTCGCTGAGAGCGATCAAGTTGGGAGCGAGCTTCGTCGACTTCTCTTCGGAGTCCTTGGAGCGCTTGGCTGGCTTCACGAGATTCGTGAGCTGCAGCTTGAAAAAGTTGTTCTACTTCTTGGGCTTGAGTTTCTTGTTCTGCGAGTTTTTCAGTGTCGGTCTCGATCGAGGCTTGAAGGTCCTCTTTTTCCTCTTCGAGGGCTTCAAGTTGAGAGGTGAGGTCACCTTGTCGCCGGCGTGAAAGCTCGAGTGCACTTTTCTCATGAGAGAGGTCTGACGCAAGATCTTGGATGCGAGCTTGGAGGGACTCGGCTTCCTTGGTTTCTGTGAGGAGCTGGATGCGGCTGACTTCGGTGGAGTTTTCTGCAGTCTGAAGCTGAGCCCTCATCCCTAGGAGATCCTGTTCCAAGGTGTCTCGTTGTGCCTTTAAAACGTTGAGCCGCTCTTGGAGAATCGCATTTTTGCGTCGTCCCCAGGTCATTTCTTTATCGATCAACTCGTCTTTGTATTTCTTGTACTGGCGAGCTTTTTGCGCCTGGCGCTCGAGCGAGGCGAGCGTTTTTTCAATTTCTTGGATAATGTCGGTGAGCCGAGCCAGATTGGCTTGGGTCGCTTCCATTTTTCGAAGAGATTCTTTTTTGCGGGCTTTGTACTTGGCAATCCCAGCTGCCTCTTCAATTAAGAGGCGTCTCTCCTCAGGCTTGGAGTTCACGATCTTGCCGATTTGACCCTGCTCGATGACGGAGTAACCTTTAGCGCCGACTCCGGTGTCCATAAAGAGTTCTTGGATGTCCTTGAGCCTGGCTGTAGTGCCGTTGATCAGGTACTCGCCTTCGCCGGAACGATAGAGGCGACGGGTGACAGAGACTTCTTTGGTCTTAAGATGGATGGGTACATCCTGAGTTGTAGCGCCTGAGGGGGCGTCTGACAGGGTGTCGACTACGTCCGTTTCCAAGACTAGGGTCGCCTCAGCCATACCTAGGGGTGAGTACTTAGAGCTTCCATTGAAAATCAGGTCGTCGCTGCTACTTCCTCGCATGTGCTTATAGGACTGCTCTCCCATGACCCAGAAGAACGCATCGACGATGTTAGACTTGCCACACCCGTTCGGTCCTACTATGCCCGTGATACTGTGGTCAAAGTGTACCACAGTTCGGTCCTTGAACGACTTAAACCCCTGAATTTCCAGTCTTTTGACTCGCATGAGGCTTTGACCTTAGCAATCACCAATTGCCTAAGTCAACGGTGGTCTTGGGCGACCAGTGGATTCTCAGGAAGCAGTTGAAGAAGCGCTGGATCCCGAGACAGAATTCATTGTTTCGAAAGGGATCTCAACTAAAAAAAAAGACCCGCCAGATAGCTAGTCCAGCGGGCCTTATTCTTTACCCGGCCTTCTTGAGGCCGGAATATGTTTAGCAACATGATCAGCCATTTTCGCGGAGATCTCACTTATGAGCCCTGGTTCTACCTCCCGGTAGACCGTTCCGCTTGAGCTGATTTAATTTCAATATTTAATTTTTAATTCTTTCTGTCGCGGTCCGACCTGGCCAAGGTCCGATCCGGCAGTCCATGGGCACCGTAGACGTCTTCAAATCCTGGTCGGTTTAGCCCATGCTAGATAGAACGTGGGGGACCCGTCTCGTGTACTTGCGCCATGGAACTCCAATGATTTGGCGCGCAGTCCTTCGGCGCCGATCTGATGCACATTTGTTTTTTTAGCATTCAAGTTCCTCCTGATGATTAGAGCCTAATTCAAAGTGGTTTTGTTCTCAATTGTGTCTGAGTTGACGAGTCTGAACACTTTCACTTAAAGCCCTGAATTAATTTGAGAAAGGACACGAAAAAAAATCGGAGAATAAAAAAATTCGGAAAAAATGGAACCGAATCCGCATTGGTTTAATTAATTTTTATTTAAAAATTAGGTGGGTTAATTTCGACACACCTAGTGCTGGAGAGCGAATCCGGCGCCTCGAAACCGCTAATTCTTTCGCTTGGCCTGAGTTCGCTTTTTTGCAGACGGCTTTATGCCTTTCTTTTGGGTTTTCTTTGCCCGTGGGTTTTGAATAGCCGCTTGTGCCGCCGCGAGTTTTGCAATCGGCACCCGGTAGGGTGAGCAGCTGACATAATCGAGACCGATGGAGTGGCAGAAGATGACAGACTGGGGTTCCCCACCGTGTTCTCCACAGATTCCAACTTTTAGGTCGGGACGAGAGGCTCTCCCTTCGTTAATCGAGAGCTTCATCAGGCGTCCGACTCCGATTGGATCTAGCGTGGCAAATGGATCCTTCTCATAGATTTTGGCATTAATATAATCCCCTAGGAATGATGCTGAGTCGTCCCGAGATAGGCCAAAAGTCGTTTGAGTGAGGTCGTTTGTGCCAAAGCTGAAAAAGCTCGCATGTTGTGCAATCTCAGCCGAGGTCAGTGCTGCCCGAGGGATTTCAATCATGGTTCCAATCAGGTATTCAAGCTTTTTAACACCCTGTTTTTTGAAGTCCTCTCTGAAGCTGTCCAGGATGTCCTCAATTTCCTCGATGCAATACTCCCGAATGAATTTGAGTTCTCTCCAGTCCCCAACTAGAGGGATCATGATTTCAGGCACAATACTGAAGCCTTCGTCCCTGACGAGTTCGCAGGCAGCTTCCAGAATTGCTCGGACTTGAGTCCTATAGATTTCTGGATAGCTCACGCCTAGGCGACAGCCGCGATGGCCAAGCATGGGGTTAAATTCGTGGAGAGACTCGGCTTTCCGCTTGAGTCGATCCAAGGTGACGCCGATTTTATGGGCTAGAATCTGAAGTTCGGCATCTTGGTGGGGAATAAACTCGTGAAGGGGCGGGTCTAATAGTCGGATGGTAACTGGCATTCCCTTCATTTCTCGGAAAATCTCTTTGAAATCCCCTTTTTGCATAGGAAGAATTTGGTCGAGTGCCTGCCTCCGGCCCTCAGAGGTATCGGCCAGAATCATCATTCTGACCGCATCAATTCGGGAGGGGTCGAAAAACATGTGTTCGGTTCTGCAGAGTCCGATTCCCTCCGCGCCGAATCCTCGAGCAACGCGGGTGTCTTGCGGGGTGTCTGCGTTGGTGCGGACTCGGAGTTGCCGTACTTCGTCTACCCACTTCATGAGTTCGACAAAGTTCTGATTGAGTGCTGGAGAAACCGTGGGTACTTGGCCCAAGATGACCTCTCCACTGCTTCCGTCGAGAGTAATGAGATCTCCTTCTTGGATCGAGTGAGGCCCAGCGGTGAACTCACGCCGTTCTTCGCTGACTTTGATCGAGCTGCATCCGGAGACGCAGGATTTGCCCATTCCACGAGCCACTACGGCAGCGTGCGAAGTCATTCCTCCGCGTGCAGTGAGAATGCCCTGTGCTACAGACATGCCGTGAATATCCTCCGGAGAGGTTTCAAGCCGGACGAGGATGACTTTTTTCCCCATCGCTGCCCATTGTTCAGCAGTGTTGGGGTCAAAAACGGCAAAACCAGAGGCTGCACCCGGCGAAGCTGGGAGGCCCTTGGCGATGACATTTTTTTTGGCGTCAGGATCAAGTCCGGGGTGGAGGAGTTGGTCCAGTTGCTCGGGGCGAATTCTTAAAATGGCTTCCTCTTTGGAAATGAGTCTTTCTTTGACCATGTCGACCGCGATGCGAAGCGATGCAGCAGCAGTCCGCTTTCCGCTTCGGGTCTGCAACATATAAAGCTTGCCGCGTTCGATTGTGAACTCAATATCTTGCATGTCTCGGTAGTGTTTTTCGAGCTTTTGGTAGACTTTGACTAAATCGCGATAAGCCCTAGGCATTGCTTCCTCTAGGGTTTGAAGCTTTTCGGTCGATGCATGTCGAGAGGAATTGTTAATTGGCTGAGGGGTGCGGGTGCCCGCTACCACGTCTTCTCCCTGAGCATTCATTAAGAATTCCCCAAAGAATTTTCGCTCGCCTGTAGATGGATCGCGAGTAAATGCCACGCCAGTGGCGCAATCATTGCCCATGTTGCCAAAGACCATAGACTGAATGTTGACTGCAGTTCCCCAGTGGTCTGGAATGTCGTTTAGTTTTCTGTAGGTGACTGCCCGAGCGGTCATCCAAGATCCAAATACAGCTCCAATTGCTCCCCAGAGTTGCTCCCATGGGTCTTCCGGAAATTGTTTGCCCTCAGCTCGAACGATGTGCTTGAATCGCTTCACCAGAAGTTTGAGGTCTTCGCCAGTCAGGTCAGTATCGAGATCGATTCCTCTCTCGCTTTTGAGTTCCTCGAGTGCTGCCTCGAAGTGATGAGAGTGAACGTCCAGTACCACGTCCGAGTACATTGAAATAAATCTGCGGTAACTGTCATAACTGAATCGGACATCGCCGGATTCCTGGCAAAGTCCCTCAACGGTCTCCTCGTTTAATCCTAGATTGAGTACCGTGTCCATCATTCCAGGCATTGAAGCCCGGGCGCCTGATCGGACAGAAACGAGAAGTGGGCTCTTCTTATGTCCAAATCGTCGACCCATGAGCTTTTCCATGCGGGCGAGAGCTTTTTTGACTTGGTTCTCGAGTTGTTTTGGGTAGGCGCGTTGGTTTTGGTAGAAGAAAGTGCAAACTTCCGTTGATAGTGTGAAACCTGGAGGAACTGGGAGTCCCAGTTGGGTCATGCCATGTAGGTTAGCGCCTTTTCCTCCGAGGAGATCTTTTTGTTTTTCATTGCCTTCCGCCTTACCTCCGCCGAAGGAGTAGACAAATTGCTCGCGTCCGGAAAATCCGGACGCGAGGCTAAACTTAGGCTTGATTCCAGTTCCCGAATTTTTCGCTAATGTACTCGACGAGCCTTTCTGCAGGGATCTTTTCTTGGGCCATGGTGTCTCTGTGGCGGATGGTGACGGTGTGTTGGGTAAGAGTGTCATAATCAATCGTAACTCCAAAAGGTGTACCGATTTCATCTTGGCGACGATATCGCTTGCCTATGGATCCCGTGTCATCGGTAGTGGCTCGGAATCTCTTTCTCAGGTCATTGTAAACCTGATTGGAATATTGAACCAGTTCCGGTTTTTTCATCAAGGGAAATACTGCAGCCTTGTACGGGGCAAGGTTGGGGTGGAGAGAGAGCCAAGTTCGGTCGCCGTCAAAACGGTATGCGTCAACAAGCGCTACCAGCAAGGTCCGATCGCAACCCGCTGAAGTTTCAACGATGTACGGAAGGTATCTTTCCTTTGTTTCTTCATCGTAATATTCTAGTTTCTTGCCGCTGAATTTTTGGTGACGCCCCAGGTCAAAATCACCTCGGTTGTGAACCCCTTCGAGCTCTTGCCACCCGAATGGGAATTCATATTCGATGTCGAAGGCGGCTTTGGCGTAGTGCGCTAATTCGCCAGGACCATGTTCATGGAATCTGAGCTTTTCTTTTCGGATTCCATTATTGAGATGCCATTGAATTCGAGCTTCTTTCCATTTTTCGAACCATTCCATGTCAGTGCCTGGTCTGACGAAAAACTGCATTTCCATCTGTTCAAACTCGCGGGTTCTGAAAATGAAATTGCCAGGGGTGATTTCATTTCTAAATGCCTTCCCGATTTGAGCAATGCCGAAAGGAACCTTTTGGCGGCTGGATTGGGCAACATTATGGAAATTGACATAGATCCCTTGGGCGGTCTCAGGTCTCAGGTAGACGACTGATGCTGAGTCTTCGAGCGGACCCATGTGGGTTTTGAACATGAGATTGAACTGGCGAGGTTCGGTAAGTTCGCCGCCACACTCAGGACACTTCTTTTGGGCTAGTACTTCGGGCTCGAGCTTATCGGCGCGGAACCGGGACTTACACTTTTTGCAGTCGACCAACGGGTCGACGAATCCAGCAACGTGCCCCGATGCTTCCCAGACTTTTGGGTGCATTAAAATAGCGGCGTCCAGACCCTCGACGTCTTCTCGGTCGGTCATCGCTTTCCACCAGAGCTCCTTAACGTTCCTTTTGAGCTCAATCCCGAGAGGGCCGTAGTCCCAGCAGGCGTTAATTCCACCATAGACTTCACTGGAAGGGAATACAAAACCCCGTCGTTTGCAGAGGGAGACTAAGTCTGCCATATCCTTGAGGTTTTGGACCTGAGCTGGAGCGGTTGTAGGGGATTGAACTTCATTGGTTTCGGATGAGCTTTTCATGGGTTTGGCTTACCAGAGCCGATCAATAAATGCAGCTAAATTTGAGCCTTGCTGGAGTGATTTAGGGTGGTAAGAGACCTTCGGTCAGGTGACTGAAATTGGCAACTCATGAAACTTTGCATAAACTCCGTTGAGAGCGATCAGATCAGCGTGGGTACCTCGCTCAACCACCTCTCCGTCGCGAAGGACTAAAATCAGGTCAGCGTTTCGGATGGTGCTCAAACGGTGAGCGATCATTAAGGTCGTTCGGTCGCGCATTAACTCGTCTAGTGCACTTTGGACGGCTCGTTCAGATTGCGAGTCAAGGCTCGAAGTTGCTTCGTCAAGAATGAGAATTGGAGCTTGTCGCAGGAATGCTCGAGCAATGGAAAGACGCTGTCTTTCTCCTCCTGAAAGTTTCTGTCCTCGATCACCAATATTGGTCTTGAACCCATCGGGTAAGGCTTGGATAAATTCCAATGCGTGGGCTTTTCTTGCAGCATCTAAAATCTCATGATGTGAGGCCGAGAGCCGTCCGCACCGGATGTTTTCTTCAATCGTGTCGTTGAATAAGAAAATATCCTGACTGACGACTGCAATCATTCTGCGAAGATCATCAAGATTGAGGTTACGAATGTCTTGGTCATCGATCTTAATGGCGCCTGATGTGACGTCGAAAATTCGCGGTAGTAAGCTGACTAGAGAGCTCTTTCCTGCGCCGCTTGGGCCGACGAGAGCGACTGCGTGGCCTCGAGGGATTTCAAAGCTCACATTTTTAATTACAGATCGTTGAGGAGCGTCTGGGTAGTAAAACGAAATATTTTCAACGCTGAGGCCGCTCTTGACTTGGTTGGCTCTTAATGGATTTGAAGGTTGATGTAAATTCGATTTCCAGTCAAAAAGCTCAAAGATGCGATCGCAGGCAGCAGCGGCCTGACTGAGTTTGATATTCACGTCGTTGAGCATTCTCACTGGATTCATCATCATTGCAAAAACCGTAAAAAATGCAAAAAGATCCCCAGGCGTCATTTTTCCGCTCATCACTTGAAGACCCCCGAAGTAAATTACGGGTGCGAGTGCCACGGCACTGAGAAGTTCAACCAAAGGGTGAGCAGCCTCTTCAATGAGTGAGGTCTTGATGAGGAGTTCACTAAAGTTTTCAGTTTCCGTCCTAAATCGTTTATAGACGTATTTTTCGAGGCGGAAGGTTTTAATAATTCTTATACCTGAGTAACTCTCTTGAAGTGCAGAAATGATTCGAGCGTTGACGAGCGTGATCTTTGATAAATAGTTTTTTAACCGTTTTGATGTAATGGAAAATACCCATGCAAGGGCTGGGATAATTAGAAAAGTAATTACAGTCAATCTCCAGTTCAGGTAGAGAGCGTATCCCAACAGGAAGAGGAGAGTGATTGGCTCCCGGATGATCACATTGATACAGGAAAGTCCTGAGTCGATGTACTGGGGATCGCTGCTCGTTCGCGAGATCAATGTGCCTGTGCTGTGAGAGGAAAAGTAATCTGCAGAAAGTCCCATGAGATGGTGAAAAATATGATTTTTCAGTTTCTGATTCACTCGGATAATTACGATCCTGAGTAAGAAATAATGAGCAAATCGAACCACAAAATTGACCAAATAAAGCCCGATGAGTGCAAAGGGAAACAGGATGAGCTTGTTCATGTCTTTCTGCACTAAAATATGGTCAAGGAGGTATCTGACCACAGGAGCAGGCCCGAGCCGAATCGCTGAAAGCGGGATAGCGAGTAAAGCGCTTGCTAAGATGAGGCTCAGGTGAGGACGGATGTATGGCAAAAGTCTTTTTAATGATTTCATGGCTAAATGAGTTGAAATTATGACATAAACTCGTCTTCGTCGACAAGAAATCCTTTGGAGCCTGCTTGGAACTTCCGGTAAGACAGAGGACTATGACCAAAAAAGCGGTTTTCCTCGATCGAGATGGGACCCTGAACGATGATCCCGGCTATTTGAGCCGACCTGAGCAAATGGTCCTACTTCCTGGAGTGGGTGAAGGACTGCAATTGTTGAAGGATGCTGGGTACTTTCTTGTTGTAGTTTCCAATCAATCCGGCGTGGGTCGGGGTCTGATTCCCGAAGGCGCACTTCCTAAAATTCATCAGAGACTTCAAGATCTTTTGGCTCCATTTGGTACTCGAATTGATCATTTTGAACTTTGCTTTCACCGCCCCGAGCAAGAGTGTGACTGTCGCAAACCAAAGCCTAAGCTCATCTTAGATGCTGCCCGCCATTTCGAGATCGATCTTGCTCAGTCT
>CANHSO010000083.1 GCA_947463705.1 Bacteriovoracaceae bacterium | reverse complement strand
TGAATAAAGAGTTTCTCAAATAAAGTCACGTCTGGGAAATCAAGAAGATGCGGGGCTGGGTGATGACGATGTAAATCCTCACTCATGCTGAGAATTTCCCACTGATCCAGGCTCTGATTGACTGCCTCAACCATCCAATCGAAATAACCGCGATGGTCGGTCTTAATATGAAAAATGCCCCCAGATTTCATCAAGGGGGCAATCATCTTAAGTCTCTCAGCAGTAAAAAAACGATTTTTGAGCTGGGCTTTCTTGGCCCACGGATCTGGAAAGTAAAGATTCAGGCGATCCAATTCACCTGGGCCAAACATAAAGGCGAGTCGTTCAGCATGAGCCCTGAAGAACACGAGGTTTCTCAGGCCCTTTTTGGCACCTTTCTCGACACCCCGGAAGATGGGTTTAAACTTCCAGTCGATGCCGATAAAGTTCTGCCCCGGATTCTGATGAGCCGACTCGACGATGACGTGACCTGCATTACACCCAATTTCCACGGTCAGTGGTCCCTGTGGATCATGAGGGAAAAGCTGGCCGATTCGTCCTCGAAAACCTTCAGTCTGTTGATCGCTGTAAACCTGATTGCTCAGACCTTGCAACTTACCCCAGTAAGGATTCTTTGACGCCGGATACCGGTAGTCAGGGTGCTGAATAGGGAAAAAACGAATTTCACTCATTAAAAAACTAATTGAGTTGAGCGCTATTCAAATTATGAAGGCTTCTTGGGCATGATTTTATACATCCCCGTGCCGCAGGTTTCGCACTTCCCCTGCATCGCTTCCTTGCCATTCTTCATGGTCACTCGCTGACCGTCCTTCATCGAACGCTTTGCTTTACACTTCACACAGTAGGCTTCAGTAGGCTCTGACATAGACGGCTCTTATAGAGCCTTTTTTGCCAAAGAACAAGAACTAAGACTAGCTGAGCAGCTTAAGCGCCAATTGGGGCGTCTGATTCGCCTGAGCCAGAACCGCCATGGTAGCCTGGTTCAAGATATTAGCTTTAGTCAGCTCGCTGGACTCTTCGGCCATATCGGTATCTCGAATTCGGCTGTTCGCAGCTTCTAGGTTTTCTTTGTAGATCCCCAAATTGTTGATGGTCGACTGCATTCGATTTTGGAGCGCGCCCAAGGTCGAACGATTACCGCTGAGGTGCTGAATCGCATCATCCAACATCCCCAAGTTCGCCTGAGCATTGACTTTGGTATCAGCCGTCACGCCTTCAATCCCAAGAATGTTCATCGTAGTCGTGAGTGCTTGAGTATCGAAAACAAAACGATCATTCATGGGGTTGTTTTTAGTACCTACTTGGAACTCAAGAACCGGTGAGGTTCCGTCCAAAAGTTTGGTACCGTCATATTCGGTCGAGTTCGTGATTCGCTGAATTTCTTCTTTCAGCTGCACTACTTCCTTATTCAGAAATCCTCGCTCCGTGTCGCCAACGGTATCGGAAGCGGATTGGATCGACAACTCTCTGAGTCGGACCAAGATATTACTGATCTCGCTCATCGCGCCTTCAGCAACTTGAATTAAGCTCACACCGTCGTTTGCATTTCGTTGAGCCTGTTTCATACTTCGAATTTCGGCCTTCAACTTTTCGCTGATTGCTAAGCCAGCAGCATCGTCTCCTGCTTTATTAATTCTTTGGCCGGAAGAAAGACGATCCAAGCTCATCTTTTGTTTTTCTCCGTTCGTCGCCAAATTCCGCTGTGCAGTCAATGATTGAATATTTGTATTGATACGTAAACCCATTTTATCCTCCTGGTAATGTCATTTTTTATTCCTCCTTGAGTGAGTAGGTGGGCATTCCATGCATGACCTACAAAGCACTCATCGGAGCAATTTTTGCCGACTTTAAAAAATTTTCGTTTGAATTCAATTACTTATACATTATCAAATTAGTCTGACTTTAGTTTGATTCAAAAAATCAACTTTTTGACTCGCCTGAAATCCATGAGAATCTTGCAACGTATTCAGCTTTAAACTGAGTCTAGAGACTCATCCCATGCAGCCGCTCCTTCACCCGCAATGAATTCTATGCCTTGAGTCTGGTGCGGATTTTACCGAGAAGCCAGCATGTTGAAGCTCAATCGAACCTTCTTTACGATTTTAACGTTATCCTTGTCGGGCTGCCATTTAGGAAACTACCGCATCCCGGGAGCGACAAACCAAAACGCAAACCCCAGTCAATCATCCAGCGACGGAGTGAGTGGCTTGTATGTCACAGAGCCTCAGTCCCTCAAGTTTTATGCGACCTTCACCAACACCATCGAAAGAGCAGCATCGACCAGTCTGATTCCAAACCTACTCTCGCAGCGGATCACCAACCCCGTGGCCTTACTCTTACAAGACGCGAATACAGGAGCGGCAATCCTTACTTCTCCTACAGGAACTAATGGATTTCCCGTGACTATGGACCGTGACATGAACCTCACCTACAATTCTTCAACTTCACCTCAAACCCTCTGGCTAGATCCGAACTGCAAGAGGTATTTGCAAGTGGGTGAATCAGGAAAAATCACGAAGGATTCAAGTATTCCCAACCCCACAAGCAATCACTACCGTCTTTCTGGCAGTCTGCAGCTCACGGTTCAAATCATCTACCAATTTCAAGGTGATTGCGCCCCATCACTTCAGGCAATTTACCAATGCTATATGGACAGCTCTCAGTGTGGAGGCACAGATAGCACTTCCAATCTAGACCTTCAGGCAGTCGCGATCCGTATGTTTACTCCGTGGATCGAATCACAAACCATCCAGGTCTCTGATATCCCTCATCTGTCGAACTATGCTTATGAAGTGATCTATCAGTAACATTCCGACAGATCACTTGAGCCAAACCAAAGGCCTGTGTTAAGACTCCCCTATGCGACTTTCAAATCAATTGGTTTTGGCATCCTTGAATCGTCATAAATTTGAAGAGTTCCAAGCTCTGTTAGGAGCTTATCCTGGGATTTCCTTGATTCCAGTTGAAACCCTGATTCGCAATCCAGAGGGATTGCGACGGGTAGAAACCCATGAGAACTACCTAGAAAACGCAATTGCTAAAGCAAGACTCATTAATCAAGGCTGCCACTACCCCACCTTGGGCGATGACTCCGGATTAGAAGTCCGCGCCTTGCAAGGCCGCCCTGGCGTAAAAAGCCATCGTTACGCCCCTCCGCAGCCCAAGAAGTCTCAGGATCAAGCCAATATCGAACTTCTTCTCAAGGAACTGCAGGGGCAAGAGAACCGCTCAGCGCTTTTCACCTGCACACTCGCTCTGATCATAGAAGGCATTTTAATCCATGCAACGGGCACCATGGAAGGCACAATCGCTGAAGCGCCTAGCGGAACGCATGGCTTTGGGTACGATCCAATCTTTATCCCAGCGGGCAAAAATCAAACCCTCGCCGAAATGACGGATGCAGAGAAAAACCAGATTTCCCATCGTTCAAAGGCGGTCCACGCACTGATGGCGCAAGTGAAATCCCACGGTATCGTTTTCGCTAAGCCTTAATTAGTCGCCGGACCAAATCAAGCTGTAGTAGAGCCATTTTACGTATTCTAAGAGAGTGACGCGAACGCCAATGGACTCGTGCCTCCAGTGATAGGCGCTAAAGGGATCCTGAAAGACAGAGAGAGTATCCAACTCGATCCCATCAGGTCGGTTCACCAGAACCCTCTGAAAGATTAACTGAGCCCGCTTCATATGATAGGTGGAGGTCATCAGCAGAATGTGCCTCCACTGGTGCTTTTTGGCGTAATCAGCCAACCAAACCGCATTAGCCACCGTATTAGAGCTTTCATTCTCAATGAGGACATTTTCAGGAAGAATGACCTTTTGAACCTGAGACCTAAACTGCTTCGCAACCTGCCCCCAGTGAGACTGGGGACCCATGCCAGCAAGATAGAGAGTAGGGACGCCTCCCCTTGATTGTGGCACCGATTGAGTTTGGGCCGTTTCCCAGTATTGCAGCCAGACATCCGCAGCAAGACTAATCCGCCCTCTCCCTCCCGCCAGACACACAATTGCGTCCACCGGAGGAAGCCCCCCACGCGCGACAGAGTCCTGATAATCGTAAATCTCTCCTGCCAGAAAAAAGGCCAGAACTATAAAAACTGCAAAAACCCCACCCAGGGCCATCCAGGCCCGGAGCAAAAACGCGGAAATACGGCTCAAACGGGGTTTTTGGTATAAATACATGTCCTGTTTAGTGGTAACATGTCTTTTCGAACTTGCAAAAGCGAAAGGTTTCAACTAGGGTAATCGGCTCGCAAGGTCATCTTAAGGAGATTGTTACTATGGCACGTTTTTGTGAATATTGTGAAAAAGGCCCAACCACCGGAAACCTGGTTTCCCACTCCAACATCAAAACCCGGACCCGATGGCTCCCCAATCTCAAGAAGATGAAGGCCGTCATCAACGGGAATACTGAAACCGTTCGAGTTTGCACCCGCTGCATCCGTACGGGTGTTGTGACCCGTCCCGTAAAACGGACTTGGAAGCCTGAAACTCAGACTGCTTAGTTTTTAAGCAGCGAGTCAAATTAGATTTTAAGCTCCGGCCCAAAGTAAATTTGGGTCGGAGGTATTTATTTTGAATCTACCGGCGACCGAGCCCCACCCCATTTCATCTATCCTAAAAAGCGCTTACGCCCTTCATTTTTAGTTTTCAGCCTGATCATGTCGCTCTGACACTGCTTTCACTAGAAACGCCCTTACCTGACTTTTTATATCATCCATAGTACGCACTTGCCTAATTCACCTCAAAACCACTCGTTCAAAACCAATATTTGAGATTTAAATTTTGTTTCGCTCAAATAAGTACCACGGAGCGTTATACTAAATTATTTTTAGAATATTTAACATTTGATGATTCATTAATTAAACAATATCATTTGAAGTGCAGTACAAATAAAGATGAGAAAAACTCATACGCTTGCCCGGAGTAAATCAAGTTACCGAGTTCAAGCGAATGAAAAAATTCAAAGGACCGTTAAAAGTCCAGAAAGGCGAATCCTATGATTCAGCTGACAACGTCCCAGTTTATGCTGGTATACAACGTGTTGTCCTTCACGATTGCCGCGATGTTCGCGGCATTCATTTTTTTCACTGGCGCAAGAACTCAAGTGGGTGAAAAATATCGTCCAGCGCTCCTGATCTCTTCAGTCGTAGTAGCAATCGCTGGCTACCACTACTTCCGAATTTTCAATAGTTGGGAAGAAGCGTTCACACTGAACAACGGCATGTATATGGCTTCAGGAAAGCCCTTTAATGACGCCTATCGTTACGTGGATTGGCTTTTGACAGTACCACTCCTCTTGATCGAACTGGTTGCAGTTCTCAATCTTGCTAAATCTGAACGAGAAGGCCTTTTCGGCAAATTAGCTATCGCGGCTTTTTTAATGATTATCTTGGGCTATCCTGGCGAAATCTCCAGCGATATGACCACTCGTGCGGTCTGGGGTACTTTAAGCACCCTTCCCTTCATCTATATTTTATCAGTATTGTGGGGAAAATTGGGTGCAACCATCCCAAATCAACCTCCCTATGTGCAAGTTCTGATGAAAAACATTCGCTTGTTGCTCTTGGCAACTTGGGGATTCTACCCAATCACTTACATGTTCCCAATGATGGGAATTTCTCACGAAGCCTCCTTAGTAGGAGTTCAAGTGGGTTATGCGGTTGCCGACGTTTTGGCAAAAGCATTCTACGGTGTCATGATCTACTGGATTGCCTATGCTAAATCTGAAGCTGACGGCACATTACCAAAGGGCGCGCACTAATTTAGTTCTTTCAAGCCTTAAGCCCGGCACACTCACTGAGTGCGCCGGGCTTTTTTATTTTATGGCACCATAAAAGCGTTTGATTGCTTGGGAATGAGAAACAGTGAGCGCCCCTAAGGTCATAAATAAAGCAGACCAGAAGTTAGCTAACTTGCCAAAATAATTGAGAACAAAAATAAGACCGAAAATTCCTGCCCAGGAAACGAACGTAAACAGGAACCCCTTCTTAAAATACTCCAATAAACTCCAATTCTTCGCTTGAAGCTGATGGGTAATCGAGTCCCACGAATGCCAGAAGGCAAAAAAACATAAAAATCCAGGAAGCAAAGGGAGTACGCCCAAAAACCAAGCGAGTAACAAAGACGAAATCAGAGCATCTGCCCAGTCCTCTTGAGGTTTCGAAGCTAAGCTCCCCACTAAACCCATTCCTAACAGCGCAAAACTGAGGAGCTGAGCACTAGCGAGCGTCCACGAAGAAAATCGAGCAGTACTACCGATGAGCAAATTGAGGATAGGTACTGTTTCCTCCCAATGGTAAAGCGGTGAAAAACCCACCGCAAACAGTCCCCACAACCATGCCATGGGTTTATGAAGACTACTCCTCGGAGTCTTCTTATAAACTTGCTTCCATTGACACTCACCAAAATGAGCTGCAGAGTAAACAATAAAAATAATCAGAGCGATCTTAGAATTAGCTACCCAGAGGAGTGCATAAGACGCAATCCCAATGAGATAGACTGAAAAAAATAGGAGTCGAGAATCGTTAGATGACGGGTCTAATTCGTGATCTACGGATCCATGCGTAATTCCAACTGTGACAAGGCCTACTAATGGAATGACATACTGAGCATCACCCATCAAACCAAGGGTCGTGGCAGATGCCAAAATGAATGGAATTCTCGATTTAAGTAGCTTCATCAGATCCAGATCTTAACCGTCGTCCTTTCCAACTCACCTGTTGGGTTAAGTTTTTATAAATAATCTTTGCGGCCAAAAAGTCTAAAAAAATGAGCGATTTAACGTGACTCACGGGACCCCAAATGGGCGATCGGAAAACTCTAGCTGTAACGACTCGGCAGATGAGGATCAAACAGAAGCTCAGCACGGCTGCCTGCCAGCTCAATAACAAGAGCCAAATCGGCGCAAAAAACAGGAAATTCATCCAAACCAGTAAGATCAGAAACCTTGGAATCGTGCCCCCAAAGAGTGGGATCAAGTTCTTAGAAAAGCCGTCCACTAAACTTTCCCAACTCGAATACATAGTAACTCGAATGTCGTGTGCGGCAACAACAGGAATGATCGGGTCAAGCTTCATTTTGGCGAACTTCCGAGCAAGGACTACATCGTCCAAAACCTCTTGCCCCAAAGAGCGGTGACCCCCTATTTTTTCATAGGCCTTTTTCCGAATGGCTATCCACTGGCCATTAGCGATTTGAAGTGAAACAAAAGGAGTACGCCAGGACCATGCCAAAGGCACCGACAAAACTATAGGAATCTGAACGACCCAAGGAAGAACCAATTTCTCGCGAATCCCAATCGCATTCTGACTTGGAAATCCAGTAATGCCGCTCGCTTGAGGATATTGATTCAGCACAGAAACCGTTCTACCCACGGCTTGTTGACTGACAACCACATCCGCGTCACAGAACAAGAAAACATCTCCACTCGCAAGCTCTGCAAGCTGCTGACAGGCGTGATTTTTCCCCGTTAATCCGGACGACAAATTCCACGAGATGCCCCGAATCACTCTAAATGGAATTTTTCCCTCTGAAAGTGTTTTTTGGGCAACGTCGTAAGTACGATCCTCAGACTGGTCGTCTAATACTATAATCTCTTTCGGATGAAACGAGGATTGAGTGAGACTCTGCAAAAGTTTTGGTAGGTTTTGCTCTTCATTTCGAGCAGGGATCAGTATGCTGACTGTTTCAGAGGAGATCGACGGATACCCCTCGAAGTCTTCGAGACGCATTGCAGTGAAAAAATTAAAAATCCCCATGGAACAAAGAAGAACCAAGAAAATAATAGCCACAGAACCAATCAAACAGAACTCTCCTGGATGCTTTTTTGATCAAGGGTTTCAAAGGAATCATAAAGACCCGGAATTTTTAACAGCTTGAGGATCTCATCCTCCAAGGCATCCATTTTTATCTGTTCTTGATCACTCCGTCGCAATCGCCCTGTCCGAATCCATGCGGATGGCTTGGGAGTTTTCATGGGCTCAATGTGCAATGCTACCGGAATGACCTGAATCGGATGAAGGAGTCGAATCAGTGGATCTAAACCTTTTTGAAATCCAAGAGGACGGTACTGCTGAGGTCTAATCTCCCCTTGAGGAAAAAATACCATGCTGAAGGCTCCTAAAGATCGACGGAGACGACGAAGCTCCAAAAACGAACGAGCCACGCTGAACGAATCATTTGGAATTAGTCCTACCGCACCAATTTTACGAAAAAAAGGGAACTTTTTGAGCTCACTCTCCAGCATCACTGTAAAGTGACTCGATCTTGGAACCAGTTTTTTTTGGAGTTCTGAAATAAAAAATCCATCCCACCAACTCATATGATTGGAAACGAACAGGATCGGGAGCGAGGGGTTCAATTGGTTTTTTGTCTGCTCAATTTCAAAAAAAACGTCTTGAAACCCCTTTTTAAATTTCAACTGGAGATAGAAATCTAAAAGCCCCCGAAAGAAGGGAGAGTGCTGTCCCTTCATGAAGGTGTCCGGAGAGACCTGAGTCCTCTGGTCGAACGAGCAAGGCTGTAGCAACCCAGAATTACGGCGAGAGTTGCGAAAATCGAGACCCAAAGCTGTGCTACAAGAGCTAGCCCCAGAGGGAGCAAAAGATTTGCAAAATAGAACTTCAGCGGAAAATGAGAGTGAGACCACCGCTGGGATCGGGGTAACTGAAGTAACTCAAAGGCCGAAAGAATCAGGACCCCTGTAAAAAACCAGCCCCCCAGGTTCCAAATCGGCATCTTTAAAAGAGTTGAACCTGCACTTTCCCAGAGCCAAAAGGGTGTCAAATGACTCATGGCAGGGTCTAGAGTAAAGTCCCATGTCATGAGCAGGAATGACCCAAGAAAAATGCGTTTCCAGGGCGAAGTATGTCCTCCGAGCAAAAGGTCAGCGATCCAATGACTGGGCAGAGACATAAAAAACCAACTCAGAGGAATCAGTAGCGGCACTTGACCGGCAATCTTCCATCCTAAAAGGGATGTGTAGGAGTATTTTCCAAATGGGACCCCAAAAGTAGTTCCCAGAAATTCCATGGTAAAGCTAATTGCTGCCGCAGCTAGCAAATACTTGAGCCAACCCCATTTAAACGCCTTTTGGCACTCCCAGGCCATAATTCCAAATCCAACTGCGACCTGGAGCTGAGCAAAGAATGAATAGGAGGCGGCGAAAATCGGCGGCGCCCATTCAAATTTTACGAGTAGTTCTGGGTGCATTCCAAAAGTTGCGTACCCGAAAATGGAGATTAAATTAATAAAAATGAGAAAAATCATGATCCCCGAATCGTAACTGGCGT
>CANHSO010000082.1 GCA_947463705.1 Bacteriovoracaceae bacterium | reverse complement strand
CCACTCCCGAGATCACCCCATCTGTGAGGAGACTTTTCAGAGGTCCAGGTGCCATCAACTGATCCACCAACTGGCCGAGACCTTGCACTTGGGACTCGATCCATTCCTTAGGAATCTCAGCCCAGTTAAAAATAGTCTGGAACATGAGACCAAAAACACAAAACAAAATCAGACTTCCCCAAACCGGATGAAGCACGATGCGATCCAGTCGATCTGTCCATATTGTGGGTGATGATTTTTTACGAGTCGCCATGTTGAGAATTCGATCGACTTCTGAAAATCGGTTTCGAATTTCATCTGGATTGGATTGAAAAACTGCTACTGGAATTGCTAGCGCTTCATCGTCGAGTTTCTTTTCGACTGCCAGAAGTAAAGCAGAAATCCCTTGCTGTCTAGGCGCTACTGTCGGAACAATCGGAACCCCAAGCTCTTGTGAGAGCACTTCCAGATCAAGATCCAAACCACGCTGCTCGGCGATGTCCATCATATTGAGAGCCAAAACGATCGGTCGACCTAGCTTTCTCAGTTCAAGCACCAATCCGAGATTTCTCTCCAACTGAGTCGCGTCGGCTACGGCAATCAATAGATCAGGAGATTTCTCAACCCGCTCATCTACCCCAAACAACACATCTCGAGTGATGATTTCGTCCGGAGTTTTTGCGTCGAGACTGTAGGTCCCGGGCAAATCAACAATCCTCAGCTCCGCTCCTGACGCAGTACGAACTCGCCCCTCTTTTCTTTCTACCGTAACGCCGGGGTAATTACCGACTTTTGCCCGTCCGCCCGTGATCGCATTAAACAACGCAGTTTTACCGCAATTGGGGTTCCCTGCGAGTGCTATGGTTTTTAAAACAGGAGCTTTTGCTCGGACCTGGGATGATCTTTTTTGTGCGCTTACTTTTTGCAGACTTTCGGTCTCATTCATACTGTACTACCTCAACCGCATTGGCTTCCTGGCGCCGCAATGCCAAAAGAGTCCCCCTGACTCTCACTGCCACGGGGTCACCCCCAAACGGCGCTTGGTGAACCACTTCTGCAACAGAGCCCTCTAAGAATCCCAAAGCCATCAATCGCTTCACCCAATCCGGCGAGTCCGCCTGGGAACCAACGCGAACAATTCGTCCTTTTTGGCCCACCTTCAGTTGTCCTAACGGTGTAGTTTTCACAGTAACTCCTCGACGTGCTCCATGCCTTCTTGGAGCAATCGATTGATATGGCGATCATCTAAAGCGTAATGAGAGATCCGACCCTCGCGGCGAACCTTAACTAATTGCAGCTGCCTTAAAGTTCGAAGATGGTGACTCACAGCCGGCTGACTCATTCCCAAAACTTGGGCTAACTCCCCGACTTTGTACTCTTTTTGAGCCAGATGCCAAACAATGCGAACCCGACTAGAATCTCCCAGAGCCTGGAAAGTCTGAGCCAGGAGCAAAAACTTTTGCTGCTCGTACTCAGGGCCCTCGCTCGATGAATAGACGGTGGAATTAGGTTGAGATGGGACTGGAAAAAACATAAACGGATGCTTATATGTTTACACGCAGGGTGTCAAGCCAAACCAACGACTCAACCTCCGCCTTGTGACTTGTAATGACGCAATTCACAAAGGTACCCTCAGCGGGTGAAAACCCTGCCCTGGCAGAAAATAAAGCAAGGCATCATCTATTTTTTCCTGAACCTCGCTACACCTGCCACATTTTACTGGGCCTTTCACGAATGGGGACCCAAGCCAGCGATCGGCTTTGCTGTTGTCGTGTCTTTACTTCAAGCCCTGAGCCATCTGATTTTTAAAGTACGACCTTCTCCTATTTTCATCTTTGCCTCAGGATTTACGGTCCTTTTTGGCGGGATCGACCTCTGGCTCAAAACTCCTCAGTTTTTTCGCTTTGAGCCCTTTGCTCAAAACTTTGGGGTAGCCAGTTTCACTCTATTCGCCACTTTAGCTAGACTCCCTTTGGCCTATGAACTCGTTAAATCACTGCCCAAATCCATTCAGCCAAAACTGAAAGGCCCAGATGACCCAAGACTTCGGCGCTTGACCTGGATATGGATCTTCTATCTTTATGTGAAATCAGGCTTTTACCTTTACCTGGCCTATCGAGTCGATCTCGGCGATCTCATTCTTTTCAGAACACTTTTAGGAGGAGGGAGCCTCGGAGTCATGCTTCTTTCCCTGCCATTCCAACTCCGAAACCAGCAAAAATCCGATAAAAACTAGTGAATTAACGGGTAAAAAACAGAATCAAAAAGGGAAAATCGAATTTCAAGATCCCCTTGCTCATCGCTGCGAATCGACTGAATCGAAACACCGGATACCGTGTTCCCGAGTCGAGAAATTTCAACTAATACACTTGAATCAATGAGTCCAGGCCTCGTAGCTCCAACGCGAGCATAAACGAGTTGCTGAGTCGTTTCTTCGGCGATGATCTGCACCAGCGCCTGAGGATAATCAGATAATTCTCGTTTGAGTTTCTTTACCAATGCCTTGGCCTTCCGCTCAAAAACAATCAAGTGGGGCTGAATCTTGGCCCACGGCAAAAATGGAGGATCCAAAATCATGAGTTGATCCGATGAGAGCGTGAGTTTGATTTCAGATTGAATCTCGGCGTCCAATTGAGAAAGCCGCCTCAGAAATTTCGCCCCAAACTCTGGATACAGGCCGATTCGGGTTGCTTGAGGGACTTTCAGCCAAGATTGAACAAATTGTTCGTCCAGGTGGGTTTTCTCTGATTTCACAACTTCCAGCATAAATACCTCTCCAGCTTCGGCATCTGTGTCACTATTGACCTGCCTCCTTCTTTTTAATATACATGATTTATTTAGTCAAGTATCTCACTCTAGAAAATTCCCTGTAGCCCCCAAGACAGCACCTATTGGCGCGCCTGCTACCTTGAATTTACTCGGAAAATCTCGTACAACGGGTCACCTATGAGCGCTCATTCAAACATTTTAGTTTCAGATTCTCTCTATCGAATTCGGCACAGCTTGGCCCACATTATGGCAGAAGCCGTGCTGGAGCTGAGGCCTGGTACCAAACTCGGGTTTGGTCCTCCGATTGATGATGGATTTTATTATGATTTTATTCTCCCTACCCCGATCACTGAAGAAGACTTCCCTGAAATTGAAAAGAAAATGCGCCGCCTCATTCAGGAGAACCATGTGTTCGCTCGCGAAGAGCTCCCCAAAGAGCAAGCCCTCGCAAGACTGAATGAAATGGGAGAGCCGTACAAACGAGAATACGCAGAGGAGCTTTTCGAAAAGAAAGGCCTCCAAAACCTCACTTTTTACCGAACTGGTCCTTTTCTCGATATGTGCGAAGGACCACACGTTGAAAGCAGCCGAAACTTACCTCAGCAAGGGTTCAAGCTCCGCAGCTTGGCAGGCGCTTACTGGCGGGGTGACTCTAAGAATGCCATGATGACTCGAATCTATGCTTGGGCATTTGAAACCAAGGCAGAGCTCGATGCCCAACTCAAAGCGTATAAAGAAGCCCAAGAGCGAGATCATAAAAAACTCGGCAAGGAGCTTGATATTTTCTTCATCGACGACTCCATCGGGAAAGGTCTACCACTCTGGCTCCCCAATGGTACCGTAATCCGCGACGAACTCGAAAAGATGATGAAGGAGCTTGAATTCAAAGCAGGCTTCCAACGAGTAGCCACACCACACCTTGCTAAAACAGACCTCTATTATCAAACAGGACACCTTCCTTACTATGCCGCTCACATGTATCCATTCATGGAAATCAAGGAGCGACACACGACCGGAAGCCCTGAGGACAGCACCGAGACCAAAGAGACCTACTGTCTTAAGCCGATGAATTGTCCTCACCATCATAAAATTTTTGCCGCTCGAATGAGAAGTTATCGAGAACTTCCACTTCGTCTCGCAGAATATGGACAAGTCTACCGTTTTGAAGACTCAGGCGCACTCTCTGGATTACTCCGCGTCCGTGGCATGTGCATGAACGATGCACACATTTACTGCACCGCAGATCAGATCAAAAAAGAATTCCTTTCCGTCATGCAAATGCACAAGGAAGTTTATGATATTTTAAATATCACTGACTACTCGATGCGCTTTTCGACCTGGGATCCAGAAGACCCAAAGGGCAAAGAAAAATACGTCAACAACCCTGAGGCCTGGGAGTGGACCCAGAAAGTAGTTTACGAAGCCATGATAGACAGCGGTCTTCCGTTCAAAGAAGGAAAAGGCGAAGCCGCTTTCTACGGACCTAAGATCGACTTCCAATTCAAAACCGTCACGGGCCGGGAAGAAACAGCGAGCACAAACCAGCTCGATTTCGCAGTCCCCGAACGCCTCGATCTTAAATACATCGGCGCTGACAACCAAGAGCATCGACCCTACATCATTCATAGAGCTCCACTAGGAACCCATGAGCGCTTCATCGCCTTCTTGATTGAACATTACGGTGGTGCCTTCCCAACATGGCTAGCCCCTGTTCAAACCCGGGTAATCACCGTGAGTGACAAGTTCAACGAGTACGGTGAAAAAGTGGTTGCATCCTTGCGCTCAAAAATGATTCGAGCTGAGATCGAACTCTCACCAGACACCCTGGGCAAGAAGATCCGAAACGCTTCGAAACAAAAAATCCCGAACCTCTTGATCATCGGAGAACGGGAACAAGCTGATGGAACCGTGACTCTGAGAAAATTCGGACAAGAAGCACAGGTCTCCATGACCCTTGCCGCATTTGAAGAATGGATCTCGGATCAGATCAAAAATCGCGAAGGTCGTAGTCGCTCGTAGCGAAAGTCGACCGCTGAAAATAAAAAAGCCTGCCTCGTTTTCGCGATGCAGGCTTTTTTTATGGCGGAAAGAGAGGGATTCGAACCCTCGTATGGTGTTACCCATAACACGCTTTCCAAGCGTGCGCCTTCAGCCACTCGGCCATCTTTCCATTAATTGATAGGCGGAACAATACGATCTAGCTTGTCTGCTGTCAATAGTTTATCGAAAGCAGATCGACAGCGAAATTAAGCAATTTGATTTGAGTAGGATGAACGCCCCGTAAAGGTGGCTCGATCCTCGCCACTTTCGGGGATCAACCGCTTAGCTTCAGCCTCGACAGCAGCCTTCAGGATATCCGTGACGTAAAAAGCGGCTTGCTTTTTAATTTCCTCTTGAACGACCTGGGCAATCAGATGCGTCAAGAAGGTCTCCTTCAGATTGGCCACGACCTGAACGGCAATCTCCTCAGCCTGGCGTTTCATGGAGTTGATCAAGACCTCGGAGGCAAGCTGGTCAACTCGAGCTCGAAGGGGCTCGCTCTCACGGGGGCTACTTTGGGTCAAATCTACTGGGACGGGCACAGGGGCAACAGCCTGAATCGACACAAACTCCTTTTGCTGAGCGCTAGCGGGATTCACTGCCGCTTCAAGTTCGGTCCTATTTGCCCCCTGAACTGAGTTCTGGTGCATAGCCACTTGCTCAAACATTCCTTGAGTCAGCCCATCTGAAATCAACTGAAAGGCTCCCGACCAGGCGCCTTGGAGCTCATGGGTCCAGTTATCAGAATAAAAGTAACGAAGAGACCCTAGGAACGCTTGCCCCACCCAATCTAGATGCTCAGGTTTTGCGCCTCGCGCAACACTCGCCTTCCCCATCTCCCTGAGATAGTTACCTACTCGTTCGGAGTCTTGAATATTTTCAATCACAAAAGCTAACTCTACCGGCAGGCTCTCTTTTTGTTCCGAAAATTGTTCGACTGAAAAAAGTGATCTAAGCTCAGGATGAGCCGAGAAAAGCTCTCCATAAAAATGGTCAACAAAATCGTCTGCGATCGGGAGAATCGGCTGAAAAGAGCGTTTTAGTAGGGATTGACTTATCGACATAATCAGCATCCTTGTGACAAAATCAGATCCTGCGTCTTTGCCGGACCTAAATACAATATCGGCATCCAATTTATGAAATTGAATTATTCTCTTTATATTTTTAATTATTTTTTTTAGAATTAAATAATCTGAAAAATTCAATAACCTTGATCCTAAATACTACGGGAAATTCGTTGTAAATGAGTGAGCTATTGTCTCAAGAGTCTTATCAAGAGTTCTACGCCGAAAGCGAAGAAATCATGGGACGGGTCTCACAATACCTCACTGAGCTCGATTGCAAAAAGCAAAACCCAAACTTAATTGACTCTCTCTACCGCGATATCCACACAGTTAAAGGGACAGCACAGCTCTTTAACTTCTCTGAAATCGCACAGATTGCTCATGCAATGGAAGCTTCTCTTGAGCCAGTGCGTCGAGATCATCTTGTGCTCAGCTCAGATTGGATTGATAGCTTATTTGCGTGCTTAGATCTCATAGTTCGCCTGATCAAAGCAGCAAAGGAACCCAGTCAAAATCCGTCGGTTGAAATCGTTCTCATTCACTTCACTGTCAGTCGACTCATCGAGTCAGTCGTGCGTTACTTTCATGCAGATGTTCTAATCGCTAAAGACACGTTCATGACCATCGAAAGACAAGAACGAACGAGTGAAGATTTAGGTCGGCTTGACCAAATGTTTCTATCGATCTCGAAGAGCCACCAACAGAACTCACCTCTCCATCATCCCTACCTCGAAGAACTTCAAACTGACCCAGCTATTCCAACAGAAGTACCTATGGCAAATCCAACTCAGCCGCTTCCTAGCTATGCAGAAGCAAACCTCACTAACACTCCCGGTAGAGATGATGCCAATCCGCCTGGACAGGACTCTATCTCCTCAATCCGTGTACAAGTTTCATTACTGGATCGCCTCATGAACCTCGTTGGTGAGATGGTGCTCGTCCGAAATCAAGTTCTTCAGTATTCACACGAGCATGAAGATTTCACGCTACTCAATCTGAGCCAAAAATTAGACCTAGTGACCAGCGAGCTACAAGAAGAAGTCATGAAGACGCGAATGCAGCCCATTGGGAGCATCCTTTCCAAGTTTACCCGATTCGTCCGCGAACTAGCGAGGGATCTAGAAAAACAGATCGAAATCTCAATTGAAGGCGCAGAAACCGAACTCGACAAAACTCTCATCGAGGCCATCAAAGACCCCATCACGCACATTATCCGCAATGCATGTGACCATGGCATTGAAAACCCAGCTGAACGGAGACAAAAAGGAAAGCCCACCTTGGGTAAGATCCGCGTGAGATCCCAACAAGAAAGCGGCCAGGTGGTCATCGAGGTTTCAGACGACGGTAAAGGTCTTGATTCAAAGAAGCTCTTAAGCAAGGCCATTGAGAAAAAGTTAATTACTCCAGAGAAGGCTCCCACCCTCACCGACCGAGAGATTTATCAACTCGTTTTTCTGCCAGGATTCTCAACCGCTGAGCATGTGAGCGAGGTATCAGGCCGGGGCGTTGGAATGGACGTAGTCAAAACTAATATTGAAAAAATCGGTGGGACGGTGGACTTAAAAAGTGAACCCGGCCGCGGGACCACCATCCGACTCAAAATTCCCCTCACACTAGCAATTGTGCCGGCGCTCATCGTTCGTTATCAGGAAAGCCGCTTTGCCATTCCTCAAGTAAAACTCCTTGAGCTGGTTCGTGTGGACTCAGCCGAAGGCCAATACAAGCTGGAGTTCCTGCAGGGCAAGCCCGTATTCCGACTCCGGGGCAATCTACTTCCTCTAGTCTCTCTTGACGAAGTCCTAGAGGCGAAGCAGCGTAGCAATCTCCAGGAGAAATTAAAAAATCAAATTGAAAATGGGATTAACATCGTAGTTCTTGCTACGGACTCAGGGCCTTTCGGCTTGATTGTCGACGAGATCCTAGACACCGCAGATATCGTGGTAAAGCCCCTCGCTAAGTTCTTTAAAAAACTTTTAATCTACTCAGGTGCCACGATCATGGGCGATGGCAGCGTCTCACTGATCTTCGACGTCCTAGGAATTGCCACCAAGGCTAATCTCGCCTTGAATCGCACTCGCAATCAAGACACCACGCAACTTAGCTCTCATCTTCGAGCGCGCGCAGCTCTAGAGTCACAAGAAATGCTTTCATTTGGTCTCAAATCAGGAGGCCACTTCTCGATTCCCCTTTGCCTCGTGCAACGCCTCGAGGAATTCTCGCAAACTGACATTGAGACTTCGGGCAATTACCGAATTGTCCAATACCGCAACGCTGTACTCCCCTTAATTTCCCTGAACAAAATGTTAGGACTTGACCCAGGCGCAACTGAAGGAACCAGTGCAACACCCTCCGAGTCTCAGAAATTCCCCGTGATTGTAGTTCAGAAGTGCAATCGACTTTTCGGAATCGAAGTGAACCAGATTATCGACATTCTGATGGCCGATCATGAAATCGAAGACCCAATTCACGATAAGCCGGGAATCCTGGGAAATATGATCATCGGCAAAGAAGTCTCTACGGTAATTGACGTTTTGGGCTTGATCGACATGATCACAGGATCAAACAGTACAGGCCCTAAAAAGGAAGGCTCGACCTCCATCTCTCTCAATCAAAAAAACACAGAATCAAAACCACTTCGAATCCTCTTTGCTGAGGATACCGGTTTTTTTGTTAAACAAGTCAAAAAGATTTTATTGGCTCAAGGGTATGTAGTGACACATGCAGTAGATGGCGAGGAAGCTTTCAGAATTCTAGAATCATCTCAGCCGGGTGACTTTGACCTAGTGCTCACCGATATCGAAATGCCGAGAATGACTGGCTTTCAACTGGCAGCCAAAATCAAGTCATTCAAAGAATTCTCCGAAATCCCGCTCATTGCTTTGACCACAAGAGTGCGAGAGGCTGACATCGAAAAGGGAAAACAAGTCGGCTTTAGTCGTTATTTAGAAAAACTCAAAAGCGATCAGCTCATAGAAGCCATCCAGGAGGTGTCTCATGAACGAACCTCGACCCACTAATGAAAGTGAAGCTACCACTCAAGACCGTAACCTAGATGCAGTCCAATTCTCGACCTTCACGGTTGCGGGCCGAATCTACGGAATTGATGTGCGATCGGTTCAAGAAGTGACCAAGTCATTACCCATCACCAACGTCCCCCTCGCGCCGACCTATATCCATGGTCTCATCAACCTCAGAGGTCAGATTGCTACCGCGGTCAGCCTAAAAGATTTATTTGAACTTAAGGAGCCAGCACCTCCCGAGTTTATGAATGTCGTCTGCCGTCTGGACGGTTTTCTCATCTCTCTTTTAGTTGACCAAATTGGCGACGTAATCGAACTCAGCAGTGATGCATTCGAGCAAACACCTGATACAATTTCATCTCAAGTAGCAAAGTTTATGGCTGGAATTTATAAAACTCCAGGTAATCTAATAAGCATTATCGATGTAAGGCGAGTTCTTGAAGTTCTAAATGACTAGTAATTAGGAATAAAAAGCAAGGAGCACTCTATGCAAGAAACTCATGAAAACGGAATGGATAACGGCACAATTGGGTCAAGAAGAACTGGTATCTCAGTAGCAGAGGAGAACTCATTTTCATCAATTGAAGAAATTAAGTGCCTACTGGACAACGCTCCT
>CANHSO010000081.1 GCA_947463705.1 Bacteriovoracaceae bacterium | reverse complement strand
TTTTGGAAGTAACGTTGAACGCCTTCCCTGAATTCATCTTCACCGATATAAGCTTGAAGCTGCTTGAGTACGGAAGCGCCCTTGCCATAAGTAATTCCATCAAAAATAGATTCAGCGACGTCTGTGTCGATCACAGGGTTTTCAATCGGGTGTGTAGTGACCAATTGGTCTTCCCAATATGCCCATTGTTTATTGCCTGAAAAGAAATCCTGCCACGTTCCCTTGAAATCAGTAGCTTGATCGACCGCTTTGGCTGCCATAAACGTAGCGAAACTCTCATTGAGCCAAAGTCCGTTCCACCATTTCATGGTGACCAAGTCTCCAAACCACATGTGAGCCATCTCGTGGAGAATTGTGTCGGCTCGTCTGCGTTTTTGATCTTGAGTTACTCTCGATCGAAACACAAAGCCTTCAGAAAACGTTACGGCTCCTACGTTTTCCATAGCTCCTGCGTTGAAGTCTGGGACTAGGACCTGGTCGTACTTTTTAAAAGGGTAGGGATAAGCAAACTGAGTGCCAAAGTAGTCGAGCCCTTGCTCAGTAATTTTAAGCCATTCTTGGTATTCCACGTAGTTTGCTAAGGATTTCCGTGCAAAAAGTCGGAGTGGGATCGTGTCGGCTTGTCCTTTCCAGACTGCGTAGGGGCCTGCATGGAGTGCAAAGAGGTAAGTGCTAAACGTTTGTGACTTTGGGAATGTCCAGGACTGGGTCTGTCCTTGGTCGCTAACCGAGTTAGGGAGGGTGTTGGAGATGACTTGCCAACCCGAGGGAGCGGTTACGTGAAGTTCGTAGGTGGCCTTGAGATCGGGTTGATCAAAACAGGGAAACATTCGATGAGCGTCGTAAGGTTCAAAATGACTGTAAAGGTAGGAGTTGCCGTCAACGGGGTCTTGGAATCGATGTAGCCCGCGCCCGTCATGACTGTAAGGATGAGAATAGGTGATTTCGATTTTATTTCCCGTGGGTCGAAGCTCTGACGACCTGAAAAAGAGGTGGTGTCCGTCAAAGCGCTCGGAGCCCTTGATGTCGCTGAGGGAAATTCCATTGAGGAGAATCGAAGAAATCTTGCCCCCCTCGAAATCAATGAGGAGAGAGTGATCGAATTCTCTAGCTTTTGCCTTCAGGTTAAACTGGAGGATTGCTTTGGCCTGGAATTCCTCTGAACTTCCCGTCAGGTCGACGTCAAGCGTGTAGGTCACTTGGGAAATCATCTTTGATCGAGCAACTGCTTGTTCGCGAGTGAGCCGTGTGGGTGGGGGAGTGCTCATTTCGAGGCCACTCTTGGATGTCTTGGTAGTCGCGTTCTGATCTTTTGCGCTACTGGAGCAAGCTGTCCAAGCCACTGCGGATCCTACGAGAAAAGAAAAATATAGGAAAGAAGAGTGGAAAGTTCGATTCTGTTGATTCACGATGAAATCCCCCGTCCCTCAGATCTTGCGATTAATTGGGTAGGATTTCAACCTCAATGCCAACTCTTTTTAAGATCTCAATTGAATCTCGAATTCGATAATCTTGAGCGTAGTAGATTTTTTTTACATTTCCCAGATTAATGAGTCTTTTCGCGCATTGCACGCAGGGGAGGTGCGTAACAAAAACAATTTTCTCGATGAATCGGGGAGCGTCGCAGTTAATGACGGCGTTTTCCTCTGAGTGGAGACAGCCACAATTTCCAGGCTCGTGTCGATCGCAGCCGTTGTGGAGCCCCGTTGCGTTTCCATTGTAACCCACGGCCAAGACCTTGCGGAAATCTGTGCTGGTGATGACTGTTCCAACTTGGAGGCGATGGCAGGTCGAACGTTGAGCGAGCGAACCGGCTAGGTCTAAGTAGATCTTCTCAAAGGTGGGACGAGGGATCGTGGTCATGGTTTCTTCTGCTCGGTCGTTACAGGAGGCGTGACGAAGGAGAGGTAATGGCCCAACTCACGGATGGACTCATGAATGTCGTCTACAGCTCGGTGGGCATTCTTCTTTTCAAAGCCGAGTCCATACTTTTCTCTGAAGATTTCTTTAAACGAGCTGATGTCAATGAGTCGGTAGTGAAGGAGTTTGGCGAATTCGGGCATGTGGCGGTCGATAAATCGACGGTCGTTTCCGACGGAGTTGCCAGCCAGAACGATTCGGTCTTTTAAGTCGAAGTGCCGGCGGGCCAGAGCGATGAGTTCAGCCTCGACTTGGGTAAGTGGTTTGCCCCCTGGAACGGCCGCGGTAAGTCCGCTTTCTCCATGGGTTTTCTTGCACCAATCGTTCATTTCGTCGAGAACGCTCTGGGGCTGGTAGACGACTGTTTGGTATTCTTCGAGGGTGTTAAAATTGAGATCTGTAATGACCACTGCAACCTCAAGAATTGAGTCCGCAACGTCGTCGAGGCCTGTCATTTCGAGGTCGACCCAAAAAAACCGCTTTGCCATGATGTTCTCCTGGGGCAGGAGTATAGATTAATTTCCACCGTTTTTAAAGAAATCACTTGATTAAATCGATCATTTTTGGCTAAAGTCTCACACACGTTTTAGTAAGGAGAATAGGTTTCATGGGTCGCATTTCAACAGATAAAGTTCGTAATATCGGGATTTCTGCGCATATTGACTCGGGTAAAACTACCCTATCAGAGCGCATTCTTTTCTATACCAAAAGAATTCATAAGATTGAGGAAGTTAAAGGCAAGTCGGGCGTTGGCGCGACGATGGACTTTATGGACCTCGAGCGTGAAAAGGGAATCACCATTCAGTCCGCTGCTACTTATTGTGAGTGGAAGGACTACAACGTTAACTTGATTGACACTCCAGGTCACGTCGACTTCACTATTGAAGTTGAGCGCTCTTTGCGCGTTTTGGACGGCGCCGTTTTGGTTCTCTGCTCTGTGGCAGGCGTTCAATCCCAGTCGATCACCGTCGACCGACAAATGAAACGTTACAAAGTTCCTCGCATCTGTTTCATCAATAAGATGGACCGTGCGGGTGCTAATCCATTCCGCGGCGTGACGATGCTTCGTGAGAAGTTGGCACACAATGCTCATCTGATTACTTATCCGATCGGCGCTGAAGACCAATTTAAGGGCATGGTTGACCTGGTCACCATGAAGGCCTTTTATTTTGACGGCGATAATGGAGAAAAAATCCGAGAAGAAGCAATTCCATCTGAAATTCAAGACGAGTGCGTGAAGTACCGTGAAGAGCTGATCGCTGCTGTCGGTGAATTCGACGAAGTGGTTGGTAACAAATACCTCGAAGGCCAAGCTCCTAGCGTAGACGAGCTGAGACTCGCAATCCGCAAGGCAACTTTAAGCTTGAACTTCACCCCGGTCATGACTGGTTCCGCTTACAAGAATAAAGGCGTTCAGTTGCTTTTGGATGCAGTGACCTATTACCTTCCAAGCCCAGGCGAGAAGGAAAATATCGCTCTCGACCAAAACAATGCCGAAGCAAAGCTCGTCCTCAAGTCCGACGCAAGTCTCCCGTTTGTTGGCTTGGCGTTCAAATTGGACGAAGGTCGTTACGGCCAGCTCACTTACATGCGAATTTATCAAGGCACCGTGAAAAAGGGTGACGTGATCTTTAATTCTGCTAACGACAAGAAGGTTAAGGTTCCTCGTTTGGTGCAGATGCATGCGGACGAGATGACCGACATTGAAGAAGCACAGGCTGGCGATATCGTCGCCATGTTCGGTGTGGATTGCGCCTCCGGTGATACATTCACCGATGGGACGATCAAGTACACAATGACCTCTATGTTCATTCCTAATGCCGTGATTTCCTTGGCAATTGCGCCTAAGGATAAGGGCGGACAGAACAACTTCTCCAAGGCCTTGAATAAGTTCACTAAGGAAGATCCTACATTCCGCGTGCACCGAGACGAAGAGTCTGCTCAAACCATTATTAGCGGGATGGGCGAACTTCACTTGGAGATTTATTGCGAACGCATCAAGCGAGAATACGCTTGTGAAGTGATCGTCGGTAAGCCTCAGGTCGCTTTCCGTGAAACCATCACCAAGCGTGGTGACTTCAATTACACCCATAAAAAACAAACCGGCGGCTCAGGCCAGTTTGGTAAAGTCGTTGGGTTTATTGAGCCACTGCCATCCGATGCCGCAGTTAACTACGAATTTGTTGACGATATCACTGGCGGATCGATTCCTCGTGAATTTATCCCTGCTTGCGATAAGGGTTTTCAAGAAGCCGTCAAAGAAGGCCGCTTGATTGGGTTCCCGATCGTGGGTGTGAGAGCCGTGATCAACGATGGAGCTTACCATGACGTCGACTCCTCGGAGCAGGCGTTCAAAACTGCATCTCTCATGGCTTTCCGAGAAGCTTATGAGAAGGCAGGTGCAACCATTCTTGAACCAATCATGAAGCTCGAAACCCAGGCTCCGGAAGAGTTCCAGGGTTCGGTCATGGGTCAAATTAATCAGCGCCGTGGGATGATTTCCAACAGCATGACGAACGAAGGCTATGCGATCATCGAAGCCGAAGTTCCGCTCAGTGAAATGTTTGGTTACTCTACGGACCTTCGTTCTGCTACTCAAGGTAAGGGCGAGTTCACCATGGAATTCTTGAAGTATTCTCCAGTTCCTCGGAACGTTCAGGAAGATATGATCAAGAAACATCAGGAGAAGAAGGCTAAAGAAGGAAAGTAAGAATGCAAACTCTCGTAACTGTCATCCATGTCATCACATGCGTTCTTTTGGTTCTGGTGATTCTGATCCAGTCGGGTAAGGGAGCTGAGATCAGCACCTCACTAGGTGGATCGAGCCAGACCGTTTTTGGTAGTTCGGGAGGAGCAACTTTCTTAACGCGATTCACGTCGGGTGCTGCTGCCGTCTTTTTTGTAACCTCTTTGTTGCTCACTGCTTTAGGTGGAGAATCGCGAAAGAGTTTATTTGAAGGCGTAGCAGTTCCTGCTACTCAAAATTCGGCTCCCGTATCGGGTGGTGCAGTTGGGGCTTCTCCAAGTCCCTCCACTTCTCCTAGTGTGGTCGCCTCTCCAGCTGCTGAGGCTGCTAAGAACTAAGAGTCTGCTCAAAAGAGCAGAAGTGAATCAGTGAGAGTCTGTCAGTTTAAAAAAGCTCTGAGATTAACTTCTCAGGGCTTTTTTTGTTTTCACGGGCTCTTTATTTATTTGATTCACGGTTCTCTCACTTCATAATAGAATGGATTAAAGTGAAACACTATAATTTTTTAAAACTTGGAATTTTGTTTATGGTTGCGGCTGGGCTTCAGGCTTGGAGCTGCTCAGCCTTTGCTGACACGCTGTACCACGGTGTACGATTTGATCGCAGAGACTTCGATTTAATCCAGTCTGGGTTTCTTCAAGAGGCCCTTTGGGGTTCTAGCGAGGCAGGAAACAAACAGGGGCATGACCTTCTTGAAAAAGAAATTGAGGGGATTCTGAAAAGGTCTCCTTATACCGTTGTGTCCGCTGACTTAGGTGGTGCTGCACCAAAGGCGGTATTGGAGTTTCCTGGCGGGATTAGGGCGATATTTAAACCCACCGGTGGAGAGGGTTTAGTGGGGCTTCCTTTTTATTCTTGCGCTGGCTGCGAGGTGGCGGCCTACGAATTTGACCGCGCTTTTCCGTTAAATATCGTTCCTGTGACGGTTCCGCGTTCCGTTGCTTTTCGTCCCGGGGGCGGGGCTGAGTTTGGATCGGTCCAATACCTTTTTCAGCGACCTCTTCATTCAGGAGAGGGAAGAGACACTTATAGTTTTATCAAAATGACTTTTCTTGATTATGTTTCGGGTAACAGTGATCGTAACTCGAGAAGTTGGAATTACTGGAGAGATGGCCATCGAGTGATTGCAACTGACCACGGAATGGCTTTCCGAAAGGGCGATTTCGCGTGTGAGGAGTTTGAAGGAACTCATTTTAAGGGAATTTTTGCAGTGGAGAGAGATCCAGATTCTCATTTGTTTAAACGAGGACGTGAGATTTCTTCGGTTCTAAGAACGATTGACCCTGTTTTGCAGGATCGAATCTTTGCCTGGTTGGCTGAGGATTTAAGGAAAGAATTGGATTTCGTTTCGATCCATGAGGGCGACCTTGGGCGCATGACAAAACGCTTCCGTAATATTCAGCGACTTCTCTCTAACCAAGAGAGTGAAATCGTGCAGACTTGTAAAATTCGATACTGGAAGAATTAGGAGGCTTTGCATGGGGAGAAACGGAAATTGGTTTTCTCGATGGATTTGGATTTCATCAGTGGGAATTCTCTGGATGCCAGCCTCAGCCTTTTCGGAGGGCGGTTATCTACTTAAGCTCCCCGACGATCAATTGACACACAGTCGAGAGAAGATCAAGCTCTACGAGAGCCAAGTTTCGAAACTCCAAGGTCAGCAGAGGCTTCTTGAGAAACGTCTTGAAAAGGAGACCGCCCGTCTCATTCAATCTCAAGCCACGCTAAGTTCGGTGCGTCGGGATCTTGCTGTGGCGCGCGAACGCCAGAGTAGGGGAGGCCAAAATCTCGGAGGGAAATCTGAACAGGACTTAGGCGTCTTGAGTTTCAGGGCAGCTGAAATTGAAGAGGATATCTTTCAGAGTGTGTTGCTGGTTTCTGCGCTTGAAGAGGACATTAAAGGAAAATATCAAGAACTTGCAGTCATGCTAGATCAAGTTGAAAAATGGACTCGCAGAAATAATCAAGCAGGGCAGGCCTTGGAGGATAGCAAAATTGCGATTCAACTCGCAGCGGGGTATTCTCAGGCTGGAGGATCGAGGGGTGACGGTTGCTTGAGGTCACATCCGAGTGTGTTAGGTAGCACTGCCCAGAATAGCTTGGCCGACGCTCAAAAGGTCGTCAGGTGTGCCGCAGCTGGAAGCCCAAGCGGAGCGTCTTGCGCCCGGAGTAGTGAGTTGAAAAGTGATTTTGTCGGCGGGCAAGCTGATCTGAATTTAGGCTCGATTCATACCCCAGCACGCACAGGAACCAGAACCGAGCACCCATGGTTGGCTGAGTTAGAAAATTTGAAGAGTGAGGAAAAAGCACTTCGTCCCCGAAGGAATGAGCTGACCGTGCTGGCTCCTCCCGTCAATTCTGAGAACCCCGAAGTGAGGAGACGTCAGCAAGAGGTGCGCGATCGATATGATGCTCGACACCCCGAGCTTGCGCGCTATGCAGACCTTCAGGTTCAAGTGGGTCGAAAGCTCAATCAGATTGCACTGGATCCTAACGCTCTCAATCAGTTTGTTTTGAGATCTCAGGTTCGATCGGAGCAGATTGAGCGGCTGGATGAGGTGATCCAACAATCAGAAGGTGTCGGTCCTCTTGCTCAGTTGAGTGCAATTGCGCGAATGTATGATGTTTCGCCAAATGCCGCATTTAATAGATTTTTGGACAAATCTCCCAAGGAGAGTCCGAGTGCTCTGACTGAACGGATCAGGCCATTGCCAGACAGGGCGCAGCAAGTTTTGTTACGGATTCATGCTGAGTCTGCACTGCCCAAGGCACGGGAACGGAGGGAAATTCTCCAGAATAGTGCAGTTTCACTTTTCACTGGGTCGGACGTCAGGCCCGGAAGTGCGAGTCCGACGGGGTGGTTGAGGGCCGAAGAAGGGCAACTTCACTACGATCTGTTGCAGCGGAATCTCAATCAGCAAGCATGGATGAGCCCGACCGTCTACGCCGCTAAGACAGAAGGACGCCTCAATGAGGAGTCGTTCAAAACGATTGCAAGTGAAGCAGGTAGTCAGCTGCAGCAAGGAAAGTCTCTCGCAACGGTTGTAGTAGGGAGTGGTTCTCACTGGGTGACTTTGGTTTTGGATAAAGCCCATAGGAAGGTCACCACTTTGGATCCCATGGGTGAGAGCAGTTTTTTCAATCCTGATCAACAGCGTCAAATCGCTCGATGGCTTGAACCCGCTTTTGGAGGGACAGGATCCCTCGTAACGGAGTTGATTCCCACTCGGCAGCAGAAAGACTCGCATAACTGTATGATTTTTTCTCTATTGAATGCCCATCAGATTGCGAAGCGCGCTGATCGTGAGGCTTATCAAGAGGTCACGGCGAGTCTTGATCGGGGTGCTCTGCGGACCTATGATGACATTCAGCGCATCGGTGAACGTGGAGAGCGCAGACGCATTCCTGGTGAGGGGTATGATCAATCTCGATATCTTGAATTTATGAATTCATTCCGTGCAAAGACGCTAGAGCTGGGAAGGCAGTGGCAGGAGTAAAGTTAATTTCTGAGGGTTAGCCACTTCTGGCTTCAAATTCGCATCTTCCTTTTGAGATGATGCGAGTAGCGATGTTAGCGCCATTGTATGAAAGTGTTCCACCTCTCCTTTATGGAGGCACGGAGCGTGTCGTAGCCAATCTTTGTGAGGGTTTGACAGATCTTGGCGTTGAAGTCGTACTGTTTGCGTCGGGAGACTCGCATGCGCGAGGTCAACTCGTGCCGGTTACTGAGCAGGCTCTTAGGCTAAGAAAGCCTCCAGCGCTCGAACCTAACGCGTATCACTTGCGAATGCTGGCTCAAGTAGCAAAACAGGCAAGTGAGTTTGATGTGATTCATAACCACAACGACTATTGGATGCTTCCGTTGCATCAATTAGCTCAAACCCCTGTTTTGACGACTCTCCACGGGCGGATGGATATTCACGAAGTTCAACAGGCTTTTCTTTCTTATCCAAATGGGAGCTATGTTTCTATCAGCGGTGCACAAAGGTTGCCCATGCCGCAGTTGAACTGGGTAGGAACCGTTTATAACGGGCTGAATTTACAGGGACTCAAATTCAAAGAGAAGCCAGGGGAGTATCTTGCGTTCTTAGGGAGGATCAGTCCTGAGAAGTGCCCTCATTGGGCGATCGAAATTGCTCATCGAGCGGGGATTCCGCTGAAGATTGCTGCCAAGATCGAGGGACGGCAAAATGAGCAGTACTTTGAAGATCAAATTAAGCCACACTTGGATGGTAAAACAGTTGAGTTTATCGGGGAGATTTCAGAGCGCGAAAAATCTGACTTTTTGGGCAACGCGATGGCATTACTTTTTCCAATCGATTGGCCTGAACCGTTTGGATTAGTGATGACTGAAGCTCTTGCCTGCGGCACCCCAGTTTTGGCGCGGCCCTGTGGATCAGTGCCAGAAATTTTAGAAAATGGGATCACAGGATATGCTCACTCGAAAATTTCGGTTTTAGCCAAGCTAGTCAAAAAAATTCCCAATATCAGTCGCAGGGGATGTCGGGAGTGGGTTGAGGCTCGATTTTCAATTCAACGCATGGCGGAGGAATATCTCCATGTCTACCGACATGTCGCCAGAAAAAGGCACGACTCCTATAGTCATCGACGGAATTTCATACATCCCGTCGAGCGCTCTGCTGAGTGGGATCTCTAAGATCAGCTTAAAAGATGATCGATCTTTTGCAGTATTAGATCCTTTGGGCGAGTCTCCTCGTCTTTACTCAGGCGGTTCAGAACTAGGGGTTTATTTTAACGACACTCGTTACCTTGGGATTTGGGAGATGGCTTTTAATGGCATGTCTCCTGTTGGTCTATCTCGGGAGCTGAGATTCGGGGGGAGTACGGTTGTTTTTTCGATGACCAATCG
>CANHSO010000080.1 GCA_947463705.1 Bacteriovoracaceae bacterium | reverse complement strand
GAAGAGCCCCGTGCATGGCAGGGTGAGTAGGTCCAATATTCACGATGACTCGAGCATCGCCCCATAGGTCATCGGGATCATGCTCAACTTGATATCCGGATGGCAGGTCGATTTGGCTTCTTCTGGCTTCTTTTGATTCTGTCATGGCTCGCCTCTACTTTAATCGCTCTGGGTCAACGGCCTGAGGATCTGTGAAAATTTGATAGCCCTTGATAGGATAGTCCTTCCTCAGTGGATGACCGACCCATCGTTCGTCCATGAGAATTCTTCTCAAGTTAGGGTGACCTTCGAACTGAACACCGAACATGTCATAGACTTCACGCTCAGCCCAGTCGGCACCCTTCCAAACGGAGACAGCACTCGGAACACTCACACCTTCCGGCACTCTCACCTTCACTCGAATTCGACTGAGCTTCGACTGAGAAAAAAGTTGATAAACAACCTCAAATCGCAGTTCAGAGGACTCATCTGTAGCCGTAATGTCTGCGAGAAAACTATAATCGAAGCCGTCAGTTTCTTTGAGAAACTTAAGAACCTCAACCAACCGATCGCGCTTAACATAGATGATAGGCACGTCAGTAGCATCTGCTTGAGGCATCTTCACCTCTTCGATGGCCCCATCAAAGGTTTTCTTCAGGTCTGCTACTTGACCTCTCCAGATCTCACCGAACTGGGTCACCCATTCTCCACCATTCGTCGGTATCGGATGTCTAATATCCATTACAAATCCTTTGTTATCCTTGTTTAGCCTGAGCCAATCGCCTTTGCGAGTGAGTCTGGCCCTGGGTAATCAACTCTTGCAGTCTCATCAATCCATGAATCACCCCCTCAGGAGAAGGGGGACATCCTGGAATATAAACATCCACAGGAATCATCGTATCGATTCCCTGAAGAACGCTATAAACATTGAAAATTCCGCCTGAGGAAGCGCATGCACCGAAAGACATGACATACTTTGGATCACTCATTTGGTCATAGACCGTTTTCAATACCGGGGCCATCTTGAGGTTAATGATGCCCGCAACAATGAGAAGATCGCTTTGCCTAGGCGAAAACCGAATGACCTCTGCGCCAAACCGAGACATATCATAGTCAGCAGCAAGAGACGCCATCATCTCGATCCCACAGCAACTCGTGCCGAAGGGGAGGGGCCAAATCGAATGCTTTCTGCCCCAATTAATGAAGTCATCTAAGCGGGTGGTGACATATCCTACTGATCCATCTTTTGACATAAATCTATCCTTGTTTTTTGGATCCTTTCGATCAGCTTTTCAGCACAATCTAGTGACCGAAACGAAGCTCTTGAAGAGCTATTCCCACTCCAGTGCGCCCTTTTTTAATACATAGAAATATCCGATGAGCAGGATTCCAACGAAGAGTCCCATCTCAACCAGAATAAAAGAATTCACACTCAGGTACTTTCTGTAAACCACGGCCCAAGGGTAAAAAAAGACTCCCTCAACATCGAAAAGCAAAAATAAAATCGCGACCAAGTAAAAACGAACTGAAAACCGATGATGAGCGGAACCAAAGGAAGGCATACCACACTCAAACGGTCGATTTTTTCGCGCGTTGGGAATTCCTGCACCTAACAGCGTAGTCAGAAGCAAAGCTCCTAAACCGACAGCGAGCCCTACCAGCAACAAAATAAGCACGGGGATATAGGTCATGCTCTTTTTTATAGCCCGTTGCGTGAACAGGTGCTACCAAAAAATAAATCCAAGAGACTCTCCTGCTCCTTTTAGAACAAGGCCAGCAAAGATTCCGGCTAATGTCATCGGAATCACAAGGACAGTCAGGTAAGCTTTTCTAGCCCACTGAGAAGTGAGGGGCGCCAGTGACTTTTTAAAATCCCCCACGAGGTGATAAGAGAGTCTCGCTACCGCCACTGTCGATAAAACCATTGCCAATATCCCGACTAACGCGAGCGGATAACGCCCACTCCCGATGACTGTGCCAATTAAGGTAAACTTTCCGATAAATCCTGGGAACGGAGGACTACCAACCAAACAAAGCAAAAACGCAATCAAGCAGCCGCACTCAAAAACTGATCTTTTTAGAAGACCTCGAAGATCCTGAATTCGATCCGACTGAACCTGATCAAAAACAAAAGACAAAACGTAAAAGATCCCAGTGAGAGCAAAAAGCTGAATCACCAAATTGTAGAGAAGAGCCGCAATTCCCACTTGATCTAAGACGAGAAGCCCCATCATCATAAATCCCGTTTCGGCGACCACTAAATAACCCACCAATCGCTTGACAGATTCTTGCTTCAAGGCAAGAAGAGACCCCACCATCATGGTCAAGCCAGCAACAACCGCGAAAATTTGAGTCCAATCGATTCCACCCAAAACTTCCCAGTGGCCCTCAGTCATGCCGGGCTGAGTGAAAATGACAATCAAGAAGCGAACAGCAATCGCAAATCCAGCCGCTCGAGCTCCAACTGAAAGAAACGCTGCAACAGGCGTAGGTGATCCCTCCATGACATCAGGAGTGACCAAATACATGGGAAAGGCTCCAATCTGAAAACTCAAAGCCAAAAGCATGAACATAAACACGACTAACATCACCTGCGGAGGCAAGGGTTGAGCCAAAAGGTGCTTATGAATTTCGTAAATATTCAGGGAATGAGTGTATGCAAAGAGAATAGCAAGGGAGTAAAGAAAAAGCGCACCTGCTACAGAACCAAATGCCAAATATTTTACTCCTGCTTCTGTTGACAGAAGTGACTTCCGCCCGAAAGCTGCAAGAAAATAGGAAACTATATTCAAAAAAAGCAGAGATAAATAGGCAAGAATTACATCAGCAGCAGACGACACCAAGCACATTGCCAGCGAAGCAGCTAAAACCAGCGCAACATACTCCGTCCTTCGACCTGGATTGATTTCTGCGGTTTGTCCAACTGATGCAATACTCAAAGCAGCGAGGGCAATAAAAATCAGTTTAAAGAATAGAGAGAATCCATCCAAACACAAAACTCCACTAAAAACGGGGGTGGGACCAAATTGATAGCTGTAAACCGCATAGAAAAATGCGGCACCCAAACCTAATAGTGAAATCGCGGTAACCAACCGCAGTTGCTCTCCCTCGTAGGTAATCTCACTTGCAATCACAAAGGCGAGGGTTAAGGCGATCAGAATCTCCGGCATGATGTACACGAATTCCTTCACGAACGTTTCCCTCTTCTTTTCATTTTCCTTTTTTCCCCTATTTTACGGCCGATAGTACTGTCAAGACCGTGGGCCGAATTAGCTCGATCAGCGGCTTGGGATAGAGTCCGAAAAACAACAAACTCAAAACGACCGGGAGCATATAAGCTCTCTCCCTCAAGGTGAGATCCTCAAATCCTGCGGAGCGTTCATTTACACCGCCCAAAAAAATGAGCCGATACATAGTGAACAGGTAGTAGGAGGCAAGTACCAATGCTCCTCCTGAAATGATCACCGTCAATGGATGAATCGAGTAACTTCCAATGATGATTAATGCGTGCCCCACAAAACCGCCAAATCCTGGAAATCCCATCAATGAGGCCACAATCAAACCTGAAATCACGGCCACCACAGGAGCACGAGTCACGATTCCACCAAGAACTCGCTCCCGATTCTCATCCATAAACCAAGAACTTCCGGTCCGGTCAGCAATAATTCCAGAAAATAAACCAAATCCTGCCAGGCCAAGACCCATCATGAGCTGTTGATAAACAGATCCAACCACACCCACAGGATTCAACGATCCAATCCCCATCAGAACCAGCCCAACTTCACTCAAACAGATGAATGCTAGAAGCCTCCTCAGTCCTCTTTGAGCCATGGCACAAATACCGCCTACAAAGAGATTAAGAATCCCAACACCTACAATCCACTTATAAGCCGAACCGAGCGCATCCGGGAAGAGGACGTAGCAGTAACGAGAAAACAAATAAAGGGAGACGGGAACGACGCCTGCACAAAGAGCAACAAAAACAGAGGAAGGTGCCTCTTGTGACACTTCTGTAAACCAACCATGAAGGGGCCAAATAGGCGCGCGCAAAGAAAGCCCAGCACTCATCAACATAAAGGCGACATGAGAAACGGATAATTCAAAGCCGAGAAAATTGAACTCTTTCCCAGCCAACTTTCCACCTGCTAACTCCCGTAGGGAAAATGTATGAGGATCCAACGAGTAATAAATCAAAATAAGAGCCGAAAAAATCAAGGCATCCCCTAGAGAACCTGCCACCATCGTCTTGAACGCAGCTTTCTCGCGCCCCTCGCCACCCCAGATTCCAACCAGGAAATATAACGGTAAAGCACTCACTCCCCAGAAAAAAAACTGGAGAAAAAGATCCTGAGCACAAGCCGCACCAAAGAGCGAAGCCTGCAACACAAGAAGCAGACCCTGCATACCCCGGACACCCACTTTTTGATCCCACTCCGAGGCAATTAAGACAGGAAAAAGAATGGCAATCAAGATCATCAAAAGAGCGTTGAGTCCGTCGACTGCCATATCATAACTGATTGCATACGAACCCACCCAAGGAAGGAGTTCTGTCATTTGTAAGTCTGCATTTTGATTTTGCATGGATACAATCAAGATCACTGCGCAGATACTAGCCGCAAGACTTGACGCAAGAGCTATCCACCGGCTCCTTGGAACCTGGACCACTGTCTGAAGAAGTGCGCCAATCAACGGAAAAACTAATGTCAAACTGATCAAATGATGATTCACGATCGTTCCTTTACAATTTTAAAAAATGAGCTAAAAGCGCAAAACCCGAGCTTAGCGCAAAAAACAAATACCACCTGAGATCACCCGTCTGAATGAGCTGCAATAATTTTGCGGGGACATCCACCAACTTCTTCACTGACACATCCAAGGATTCAGTCAGTTTAAGATCAATAGCCCGCGTCACATCAGACACGTTCTTGACTGCAAAACTCAATAAATTCGGCATCCATTGCGACCAAATTTTTACGTCAACTAACTTTTCCGCGCAGCGCCCCAGCCACTCTAGACTATCCATTAATCTGCCTGTCGAGTAGTCCACGCCGTAACCCCGGGCGATAAACTGACTTGCCTTGGGGAAAAATGACGTAATTTGAGTCCAGCGATCTTGCTTTCGACCCGAAACCCAGTAAGCCAGAATAACTGAAAAAACAAGAACACCCCAATAGAGGCTCGAGGCTGAGAAATAACTCTCTGAGCGATAAGCCTCAAAACTTTGCGTAGTAAAAAACTGATCAAATAGTGATTTAATCAAACGATCCGGCGAATCCTGAATCAGTTCTCCTGTCACCGTACCTGTCCAGATCGGAGCTAGACTGAGCGCCACTAACAAAAATGAGGACATGATCACGGCCAAGGAGGCCTTAGAACCTGAACGTCGAAAGGAAACCTTCCATGCGAGTCGCCAGCCAAGGAAAACAAAAAGAGCAAAACTGAAAAGAAAAATAGCTGCTGTTGCAGGGACTGCAAGCGCTTGAGTGATCCACCGAACATAACCAGTGGTCGTAACAAACCCAACCAACCCCGTTCCGGCGCTAGCAGCCAAAAATACAGCGGCTTTAATCCAAAGGGCCTTCTTTTGTTGAGAAACAATCTCAGCCCCCTCAGAGTCCAGTGCAGTGGCAGATCCAGCCATAGATATGGCTGAAAGACTCACCCCAATCAACAGTGCCATCGCCGAATAAGGTCCACTAAATGCGAGAGCAGCAACCGACAGAGAAAGACCCGCCGACAGCCAAAGCCCGACCATAAGATCCCAGTCCCTTTGGAACAGTCCTGCAAAGACGGTCAGAATCGAAGAGGTGAGAGCCACCCAACCAAAGGACGGAAATAACTCCAAGGATCTAAACTGAGGTTCAAGCCTGATCAGAAGAGGAAAACAAGCCCAGGCAGGCAAAACCTGACCTAAGAGAATTCTTAAAGGTAAATATCCTTCTGTTTGCGCAACTAATAACCCAAGAAATGGAAAAGGCTGGAGCTGGACGCAGGTTCCCACAATCAGAAGAATCGCTCCAACCCAGGTCGAATGAACCAAGTCAGAGTGCCCCATCCATAGCTCCGGGTCATTGAGAATCAATGCTGGTCGGGAAGCAGCAAGAATACAGGCCCCTAAAAACGCAAGTAGAAATCCAACCGAGCGTTCGGTAGCAAACTTAGCTGAGAGTTTCGCGTTCATGCCGGAGTCCCAACGTGACCCAATTGTCAAGAACCCACCCAAGATCGTTAAGCTGAGTCCCAAAAACTCCATCCACGGCGTCAATGAGGTCCAAGCTAGAGCTACACCGGCAGTGGAAATCCCAAGACCAGTTAATACCTTCTCAAAGTAAACCTCCTTTGAAAAAGCGCCCTGGCTCAATAATACTGTTCCGCTCACTAATGAGACGAGGGTGACCATTGCGAGAGCAATAGGGTCCTGAAACATTCCAAGCGTGATTGCCCCTTTCTCATCGCGCGCCCAAATCCAGCCCGCACTCCAAATTCGAGTTTCAAAGTGATCCTTGAGAAAAATGCCCGAATCTAGACCCACGCCTACTAAAAGGATCATGATCCCCGCCCAGATGAGCCAACTCCCGCGGCCTGGCAGCCTTTTGCCTAGAGCGGCTACAAAGAGACTCATGAGGAACAGGACTGCTATGGAGATCAGTAAAAATGTCGGGGATCCCTGTTGATTAATCATTGTTTCAGCGCTTGCAGATCATCCATTGAGATTCGCCTTTTAAGAAAAAAGAGTCGAATCGCTAAAGAATACCCAACGACCAGCTGCGCTATACCTCCTAAAGTAATAAACAAACCAAAAATATGGCCTTGAATCCTAAGACCTGAATGTAAACCCGCAATCACGAAAATCATGGTGGAACCAATAATGAGCAGCTGGATTCCAACCAACAGGCCCAGGACTGACTTCCTTGAAATCATCGCCACCAATCCTAATCCGCCAATCAGTCCTGCAATCGCCATCATATTGTGTCACCACCCTCAGAACGAGCAACCACTCCACCCCCCACCAACACCAAAAAGAGAGTTAGGGCGAGCACCTCGAGCGATAACAAGTTTTCTTGGGTAAGAACCCGCCCTACCAACCTTAAGTCGCTCCCGTCGGCAAACTCAGTTTGAGGTCCACTCGGAAGATTGCGTGAAATCAGAGCAATGCAAATCGTAAAAATGCACCCCAGAACCAAAGAAACAATCTGAACAAACAGTGTCTTGCTATTTCGTTTCACGGCAGGCGGATGATATTCTCCGAACATCACTGCGAAGAACAAAAATGAAATAGTCACCAAAGTGGACACAATCCATTGGACTATCGCTAGAAACTCGGCCCCCAAGGTCAGGTAAACCGCTCCGATCCCTAGACCAGCAACCCACAGTGCTAGAATAGCAACTCGCATATGTCCGACAAAAGTCGCCATCAGCACTGCGGCCAAGGTAATTCCAGAAAAAATCCAGCTCATCATTTTTAGGTGATCTCCAACATATCTTGCCTCAATTAGGGTGCTACGCCATCACTCTCACCCAATTTACGCATCATTGCCCATTTATTCCGATGCTCTTCGGTAATTTGACCTCGTCCAAAGCTTGCAACTAAATCAGGAACAGCATATGCCGCACCTTCGTATTGTTTTGTATGAACTAGGGAGCCCGGCTGGCACGCTTCAACGCAAAGCCCACAAAAAATGCAGCGCGAAAAATCAATATCAAATACTGATACCCAAACCTTGGCCTGATCTGACCCAGGCTCACTTTCAACCCGGATGCATCGAGACGGACAAGCAGTCTCGCATTCTCGACATCCCGTGCACCGGTCAATATCATTAAAGAGAAGCCCACGACTTCGAGTCGGCAAGTCATCAGCGGTCTTAGAAGAGATTGGATCAGGGTAACCCTCGGTCACCTCTTTTTTCAAATCGCCCCAGCGAATCAAATAGGGAAGGGCGGTCTTGCAAGATCCTGCAATCGACCAGGCCCCTCTGAACACACTCTGTACGTAAAGAGCTATGGCTGAGAAAACTGATTCCTTCACCTAAATAGCCCTCCACCCTGCCCAGAGGCTTGCTCCAACCAGCGCAAACAAGGAAAATGGACTGAGAACCTTCCAAGTAAAATCTGTGATTTGATCCACACGACTCCTTGAGTTGACCTTTGCGACCCAAACAATTAAAAGCATGAGCCCAAAAGTCTTGAGCAGAAGCCAGATGAGTTCCAAGAGCGCCAAGACTTGATTTGCACCACCCGCCTTAAGTGAAACCGTCACTTGGGCAGGTAAGTCCCATGCCCCCAGAAATAAAACGACAGTGATTACGCTCCAGAAGAAAAAACCGTAAAACCGACCAAATTGGAACAGACTCAGGCGTCTACCATAAAGATGAGACGAGACACCCCCATGAATATCAGACATGGACAATCCCCCATCGAGTGGTGGGATCGCCAAAAGCACCAGACCGCTCATAACAAAAACACTGAAAGCCACCATCTGAAAGGGATTAGCAAACACGGTCCATTCCCAAGGTGAGAATCCTTGAGACTCAGCTAAGGCACTCCAACGAAAACTCCCAGACCTGACACCCGTACAAAGAAGGGAGATTAACGCTGGAAACGATCCGGCCAAAGTCTGCGCGGCAACTCGAATACCGCCAAACCAACCAGGCACCGAATTTTGACTTAAGCCCAGGAGCATAGTCCCCAGGGCCAGCACTAGAGCGGACCAAAAAGGGAGAAAAACGCTCATTTCAGTATTCACCAGGACAGCCATCGAACCCAGGGGAAGTACAGCCAGCGTAGAGTAAAGGGCCATGGTGTGAACACTTAGCCAGAGATTTTCCTTCCAACTCCAATCCACCCGAGATTCTTTTTGGAGCAACTTAAAAAGATCGGCAATCGGCTGCAATAGACCCGCTGGGCCCGTGCGATTCGGACCAACACGGGCTTGAAGATCTGCTGCAAGCTTTCGCTCCAGGTAAGACATCAATCCCCCAGAGGGAACCACAACAAAAACAAAAACGCTGACCAACGCCACGACAGCATAAAGCCATTGAGGCAAGGCCTCAGGAAAGCCTAAAGAGTTACTCCATGCAACAATCCAAGAGTTTTCCGATGTCATCATCGATCAGCCTCTGCGATTCCAAGATCTAAGCTTGCTAAAACCACTGGAAGATCTTCAATCCGAATTCCCCGAACCACTTGTGGAATAGCCATAAGATTTGCCACCGTTGGTGTCCTAAACTGAATCCGACTCGGCGTGGGCCCACCATCGGACACCGCATGACAACCCAATAAACCACGGGAACTTTCAACTCTAGCGTAGGCTTCTCCAGCCGGCACAACAAAATCCTTCTTGAACTTCCGATTAAGGTGTTCACCAGAGGGTACAACGTCTAGGAGTTGCTTTAAAATTTCCATGCTTTCTGTAATTTCGCGAAGACGAATCAGAAATCGATCGTGAACATCACCCAAAATTCCGCTATCTCCTCGTCCAACTGGTACACTAAAGTCTAATTTAGAGTAGCCTGAGTACGGAAATTTCTTTCTAACATCGAGATCAATTCCCGAAGCGCGTGCGTTAGGACCAGTCATACCGGATGCCAGCACCAATCGTTTTGAGATCGGCACTACTTGGGCTGTTCTTTTCAAAAACCCGAAATTGAAGGTAAAAAGATCGTTATACTCCTTCATTCTGATCCGAATTAGCTCACAAACTTCCAGGACCCGCTCAATAAATCCATCTGTAACATCAGCACTCACTCCACCGAACCTCAAGAAGTTTAGGGAAAAGCGAGCACCTGTCAAAAGCTCAAATAAATCAAGAATTCGTTCACGATCTCTCAGTAAATAATGAATAATTGTCTCGGACCCGACCGCCTTTGCCATTCGAACCATAAATGAAAGATGCCCTG
>CANHSO010000079.1 GCA_947463705.1 Bacteriovoracaceae bacterium | reverse complement strand
GGCTCCTATTCCGGTTGTGGCGGTGAGTGAGGAGCTTTTTCGTTTGGGCGGAGCGGGTAACGTAGTTTCGAATCTCGCGTCACTGGGAGCTTCGGCGGACTGCTTTCCATTTTTGGGTTTTGATGAGGGTTCGGATCAGCTTTTAAAGCTGTTTGATCGCCAAAATATTCGAGTCACGCCGTTCCGAAATACTGAGGTGAGGACTACCATTAAGGCAAGATTAGTTGCTAGAAAGCAGCAGATTGCTCGTATCGATTGGGATCCTCCAGCAAAGTATCGTTTTCCTAAAGAACTCCACGAGCAGTTTATGCCTCAACTGGAGCGTCAGATGGAGCATTCAAAATCTTTAGTTCTTTCTGACTATGGCAAGGGGATGCTCACTCCAGAATCTCTGGGCGAAATTTTTTCTTTGGCTAAAAAACACAACGTGGATTGTTTCGTGGATCCTAAGTGTTCGGACTATCGAGTTTACAAGGGGTGCGCAAGCATCACGCCGAATACGAATGAGGCTTATGAAGCAACAGGGATTCAAGTTGTTTGTGATGAAACTGCGGAAAAGGCCGTTCGTCGGATTTACGAGTTAACTGAGGCTCGATCTGTTTTTGTTACTCGCGCTGAAAAAGGAATTACTGTTTTAAATTCGCAATCAGGTCAGGTGAAGCATTTTCCCGCGCTGGCGCGGGAGGTGGCAGATGTTTCGGGCGCCGGGGATACGGTGATCTCGATGTTAGCATTGGCTCATGCGTTGCAGTTTGATCCATTTGATTCGGCGGTTTTGGCAAATATTGGAGCATCGGTGGTGGTTTCCCATTTCGGGACTGTGCCATGCACTCAAGCTGAATTCTTGGATTCAGCGCACTCGTTTTTGCAAAGCCACGGTGAGGGCAGCACCTGATAGCGTGATTACCCAGAGAATATAAATCCAAAGTAAGATAATTGGAACAGCCGCTAGGCTGCCGTAGATTTTATGGTATGCCACGACGTTGCTGGCGTAGTAGGTGTATGCAGAGCGAGCTAGATTCCAGAATCCAGCCGTAATTGTAGCTGACGCGAGCGAGCAGGGCCATAGAACTCGGGTTTGCGGAACCCACTGATAAATGCAAAAGAAGAAGGCGGCCTCAATGAAGAGGCTCCCAGTTCCGGTTGGCAAGAGTTTCCAAAACGGAAAATGAAGTGATGTGGACATCCCGACGCCAATCGAAAGGGCAATAGGCCCGAGTGAAATAAAAAGCCAGTAAGCAGAAAATCGCTGAAAAAATCTGCGGGTGACCTGAATCTCCCAGGCTTGGTTGATCGCCTTTTCTGCGCTGAAGAGCATACTCATGCTCGTGAAAATCAACCCAACCAACCCACTGATTCCCACAACGCCGGAGTGGGTATTGTGGATAAAGTTTTGGAGTGTTTGGATGACCTCCGCACTGGTTCCCGCCGCAAGGTAGGAGAGAACTAAGGGTTCAATTCCTTCATAGAGTTTCTCCATTCCTCCAAAAGTTTGGAAAATCGCAAAGCTGACCGCCAGCACGGGGATGATGGAGAGGATCGTCGTGTAGGCAAGACTTGAGGCGACCATTAAAAGTTGGGCCCGTTGAATTCGCCGATAGGCATCTTCCAGGACTCGGGGGGATGCTTTTAATACCTTCGTGAATGACTGAATGTTTTTGGACATAAAATAGTCAATCGGTGTTTTTGGAGTTCTCCCCTTCAGGAATTAGTCGTGCTCCTCGCTGGAATGTGAAATAGGCCCAAGCCCATTCGATGAGAACGAGAAGTCGATTTTTAAATCCAATGAGATAATAAATATGAACGACTAGCCAGGTGAGCCAGGCAAAAGCCCCAGCGATTCGAAAGCTCCCAAGGTCTGCGATTGCAAAGGATCGTCCTACCGTAGCTAGATTTCCTTTGTTTAGGTACCTAAAGGGTCGGGGCTTGAGTTTACCGCGGAGTCGTCTAATAATCACCTTGGCAACATAAGTGCCTTGCTGCATTGCGACCGGGGCGACGCCAGGAAGCGGTTTTTCGTCTTGATGAACGCAGGCAGTGTCTCCGATGACAAAAATTTCAGGATGGCCGGGCAGCGTCAGATCTGGATTGACTCGAACGCGACCCAGCGGGTCCAGCTGGGCCCCTAACCATTTTCCGGCGGGGGAGGCGACCACGCCTGCGGTCCAAATTACGGTGTTCGCATCAATTCGAGTGTCGCCCCAGCGAACTCCTTCGGCGTTGATGTCCTGAACCCGGGTGCAAGTTTGGATTTCGACGCCCATGGCTTGGAGTCTCTGAGTAGCGCGAAGGGCTAGGCTTTCCGGGAAGGTTGCCAGGATGCGATCTCCGGCCTCGATGAGGACGATGCGGAGCATTTTTGGGTCAATGTGGTGAAAGTCAGATTTGAGCGCTTGGTGAGCGAGCTCTGCGATGGATCCTGCCATTTCGACGCCGGTTGGGCCGCCCCCAACGAGAACAAACGTGAGAAGGAATTTTTTTCTTGCTGGGTTCGTCTCGACTTCAGCTTTTTCGAATGAAAGCAGAATCTTACGACGGATGGCCGTTGCATCGACCAGAGTTTTGAGGCCCCGAGTGTAGGGCTCCCAATGGTCATGACCAAAAAAGTGATAGGTCGAGCCGGTGGCTAAAACGAGTTGAGTGTATTGGATGGCACGATCTTGGGTGAGAACTAGGTGGTTTTTGGTATCTACGCCTGTGACCTCAGTCATCATGATCTCGACATTTTTTTGCCCGCTGAGAATGGCACGAATCGGGGTCGCAATGTTTGCAGGCGAAAGACCGGCAGTCGCCACCTGGTAGAGAAGGGGTTGAAAAAGATGGTGATTGCTGCGGTCAATCAGTGTGATTTTAATGGGTGCGTGCCGCAGGTCTCTTGCAACAGTTAACCCAGCAAATCCTCCTCCAACAATGACTAAATGTGGTCCGGTCATAGAGTGAGTATACACGTTGTTGTTCGGTCTGTTGGTTAATTTGTGTTAAAGATGAAGCGGGTTTTTTGGACTGGGCGGATAGATTTAGCCCAAGGAATTGGAAAAAATGAAGCAATATCATGACTTACTTGAGGATGTTTTAAAAAACGGCACCGAAAAGACGGATCGCACGGGAACAGGGACGCTCTCGGTGTTTGGGCGGCAGGTGCGTTATGATTTGGCGCAGGGATTCCCTTTGCTGACCACTAAAAAACTTCATATCCGTTCCATTCTTCACGAGCTTCTGTGGTTTTTGAAGGGCGAAACCAACATTAAGTACCTGAAGGAAAATGGAGTCAAGATTTGGGATGAGTGGGCCACTCCGGAGGGCGAGCTAGGTCCAGTTTATGGCTACCAATGGCGCCATTGGCCGGATGGAAAAGGTGCCCATATCGACCAGATTGCGGAGCTGATGCAGGGTCTTAAAACTCGGCCTGATAGTCGCCGGCACCTGTTTCATGGGTGGAACGTAGCGTATCTCCCCGACGAAACTAAAAAGCCTTGGGAAAATGCCGCTGCAGGAAAAATGGCTCTGCCCCCGTGCCATTTACTTTATCAGTTTTATGTAGCGAACAATAAACTGTCGTGCCTGCTTTATATTCGCTCCAATGATTTATTTTTAGGAAATCCATACAATACGGCTAGCGTTGCTTTTTTGACTCATATGATTGCGCAGCAATGTGGGTTTGATTTGGGAGAAGTGATCCTCTCCGTGGGCGATTTACACCTCTATAAAAACCACATTGAACAGGCTAAGTTGCAACTGACTCGGGATCCCCGACCGCTTCCAAAACTTGTGATCAAGCGTAAACCGGACTCGATCTTCGATTACAAGTTCGAGGATTTTGAGATCGTGGGTTACGATCCACATCCGCACATTCCTGCGCCAATTGCAGTGTAGTTTTATCAGAGTATTTTGAGAGGTAAAATTTATGCTGAAAAAACCAGATGAAACTTTGATGTGTTCTCCGGGACACCATGTGGTCCATGCTCATAAACGAGTTTGTCAATCTGGCACAGTCATGGGATAAAGGAGGTGACTCTTATGCAAAAGAAGTATTTTCAAGATACGAAAAATCTTTTAAAAAGAAGTAGCTACTTTTTCTTATTAGCAGCCTTTTTTTGTAACCAAGGAATTGCAGCTCTCACCTATTATGAAACTATCGGTTTACCTTTGTGGCGAGATTTCTTGAAGCTTCCAAATGACAGGTGGATTTGGTTAAAAAAAGTCGGTGGAGTGGATGAACATAAAACCAAAATAATTTTGGGGAAAAAGATCAAAAACAGCAAAGGTAAACTGATCAATAAAGTAATTTGGTCAGAAGAGTATGAGGAAAAGCATGATGCCTTATGGGATTATGCTTATTTCTTAAAAATCAAGGCCGGAGAGTATTTTTCAGACATTAATCACGATGGCCGATTAGAGGTGGCTATTATGCCATATGATAGTGGGAATTGGATGATTCGACGAGCTTTGATTTATACTGTTAAATCTGATCGATTGGAGCTAGTTAAAATTCAACCTAAATTTAATCTTGAAGCGGACGAGAGTGTGTTTAAGTGAAGAGATTACTAGCTCTGATTCAGTCTGTAAAATCAGTTGCACAGAGAATAAAAAACGAATACAAAATTTCGGTTTTCGACGACCAGGGGAGGTACTAGCGCATGATCTCGGGAATTGTGGCAATGTCGAAAAATTGGGTGATTGGGCGCGAAGGTGCTCTTCCGTGGCGATTATCTGAGGATTTGAAACGTTTCAAGTCACTGACCATGGGACATCCCATCATCATGGGACGTAAGACGTTTGAGTCGATTGGGAAAGTTTTGCCGGGCCGGCAGAACATCGTGATCTCGCGTCAAGAGGGGTTTCAAATTGAGGGAGCCACAGTTGTTCCATCTCTAGAGCGGGCTCTCGAAGTGGGTAGAGCGCAAGGGCAAGAGGTTTTTATTGTGGGCGGTGGCGAAATCTATCGTCTCGCATTGCCTTTGATTCAAAAGCTCTATTTAACGCTGGTGAGTGCGACTATTGAGGGGGATGCTTTTTTTCCGGTGTTTGATTGGAATGAGTGGGTCGAGTTGAATCGCGAAGAGCGAGTGGATCCGTTAGAGTATAGCTTTATTACGCTAGAGCGAAAGGCTCACAGTTTGGAGTGAGCAACACCCCCGCTCGGCCGTTGAGGGCTGTTCGGGGGTGAGATCTAGATCTTTTGTTCGAGGAGCTGTAATGCCGCACGGACTAATTTTTTCCGAGAGGCAGGAGAGGCAGCTTGATACTTTTGAATGACCTCCTGAAGCTGACCGTCTTTAGCTGCAAAAGCAACGGCGGAAGCTGTACCTGCCATTTTTGCTAACACTAAAGGCTTCGCGGTCTTTTTGCCCCGAGTGGTATTGACGAAGCTCTTAAAGTCCGAGCGGATTGCAAGGTTTGCGACCTGCAAGTCATCGACCGGGATTTTGAGAATGCTTGCCAACTGGTCCACTTTCTCCCAGGGCAAAGGAGCACGACCGTGCTCAATGTTTGATACGAATTGCACAGAGCATTGACACGCCTTGGCAACGTCTAGAAGGCCGAGACCTTTGGCCAGACGATGGTTGCGAATCAAATCTCCGAGCGGGCCAAACGAACGATTGTCGCGAGAGCGACCTTTTGGGCGTCCACGTTTCATAAGGGCCTCTACTAACGCGTCTTTAAATTTTGCACAAGAGGAAATAGTAAAATTTTTTTATTTTTAAAAATAGTGTATTTAATGTTTGAAACGGGCTTTGATGAATGTGAAAATAAGATAAAAAACGGGCGATCTTTGATGAGTCAAGCGGATAATAAATCTACAAGTCGAATAAAAGCAAAGCTCTGGGGGGTTCGAGGTTCGTTGCCCGCTCCATTGACTCCAGAGGCATTGCAAAATCAAATGAAAAAAGTGCTCTCTGATTATCAGTCCTGGTGCGCTTTAGATTCGAGCGTCGGAAATTCCAGGGATATTGACGTATTTCTTAGTTCCTTACCCAGGCACAGGTCACTCGGATATGGTGGTAATACGCCTTGTTTTGAGGTTGTTTCAGATCATCAGCGCATTATTGTAGATGGTGGCAGTGGAATTCGCCTGCTTGGATATGAACTCATGAAGGGGCCGTGCGGGAAGGGTCAGGGAAGAGTTGATTTGTTGTTTACTCACTTCCATTGGGACCACTTGATTGGCCTTCCTTTTTTTGCTCCGCTTTTTATTCCTGGCAATCAGATTCATCTCTACTCAGTACAGCCGGAGCTTCAAGTTGTTTTTCAGGCCCTATTTAGGAAGCCCTTCTTCCCTGTTGAGCTGGAGAACTTAGGGGCCCAGCTTTTTTATCATCAGCTCGAGCCCCGGCGCCCGGTTGAGTTTGGGGATCTTCGTGTGACACCCTATGAGTTGGATCATCCTGATCCGTGTTGGGGTTATAAATTCGAAAAAGGCGGTAGAGCTCTTGCCTATTGCGTTGATACTGAGTGCAAACGCGTCTCAAGAGACGATTTGGGACTTGATCTGCCACTCTATCAAGGCGTGGATACGATGATCTTTGACGCTCAATACACGATTATGGAGAGTCTTGAAAAAGTGAATTGGGGCCATGCAACTGCCTCCCTTGGATTGGACATTGCCATGAGAGAGGGGATTCGGCGGGTCATTTTCGTGCATCACGACCCGGCGTCCTCCAGTGAAAAAATTGCCGCAGCCGAAAATCAGGCTCGAGAATACTACAATCAACAGCTTAAGCGGGCAGAGACGGAGCGGGGCGCCCCTCTTTCTTCAGTCGAGTGGTTTTTCGGCTATGAGGGGATGACCCTCGAAGTCTAGCGGTGACCCCTTGATGCTGCACCACCCTTGCGACCGATTACAGCCATGTGTTCGCGATTTTTGGACACGCTCTGTCCGCCCTTCCTGCCAATTTCTGCCATATGCTGTTTATTTCTGGATACGGCTAGGCCTCCCTTTCGAGCGACTTCCTTTCGTGTTTGGGGATCCATTGCGGCTGTTCCTCGCGCGCCCGCTCTGCGCTCGACAGGACGCGGAGGGGTCTCAGAGGGTGCAGCGGCGTGAGTCTCCGTAACTGGAGGTGTGGGTGTTGGGCTTGGGGTTGCTTTCGCCTCGAGCGGTTTAGGGGGAGTTGTACCGTGGGGTTCAGTTTGAGGGGCGTGGGTTTCCTTTTCTCTTTCGTCAGCGCTTGACATTTGACCTCCATAAAAATGACCCTTGAGGGTCGTTTTTTTCAAATCGTTTGTGTTTCGCTTGATATAAATTCTTAGTGTGCAAGCCGCATTCCCTAGCGCAGAGCCGGCTGGCTCGGGAGCCGGTCTGGTGCTGGCTGCATCACGCAAGGAGCTAAGAGAGTGAGGATTCATGTTCAAGTCGCATTCAAAAAAACGGATTCTCATTTTGCCCGGTGGGGGTGCTACCGGGGTGACTACAGTGAGGGTGCTCGAAGCCCTGGAGGAAAAACTGGGGCGACCTCTGAGTCAGCTTTTCGACGAAATTTGGGCTGCGTCGGTCGGTTCAATGATGGCTGCTTACTTAACGGAGCCTCGATTTGGAACCTCGGTTCGCTCAGCTCAGCAAGTAGGTCAATTAATTCGCGAGTCATTCGCAAATCCGTGGAGTGCCTGGCATTGCTTAGATCGACTTCAGTCCGAAATTCATCCTGATTTGAGGCTGAGCGACACAGTGATTCCATTGAAAATTTTAACGGCCAAGGTCAAAAATTTTCCAAAGCGTGAATCGCCTGTGTTTGGACGTTTTGAAACTCAGGCGATTGGATTGTGCTCTGAGACCTCTGGTGACTTGTCGTTGGTACAGGCTGTGCGAGCGTCATGTGCAGTGTATCCTGTTATGCCTGCTCAACGCCTTAGGCTTGACCCTCAGGATTTGGATGGAATTGTCTGTATTGATTCAGGCTGTCGCGTTTGCACCGAGCCAACACTGGATCCAACTCGAGTTTTTTTTGAAGATCTAAACGAACAAGCGAGTCATTCTGAAACGCCGATTCAGCTCTTTTTCATCAGTAACGGCTGGGCGCGGTGGAGCATTCAAATCCAAAATTCGTCGATTGAGGTCCTGAATTTTGATCTGGATCTTTCCCCGAGATTTCAGTCTCTTGGCCCGAGTCAACTCGGCAAACGAATTTGCTCTAACCTGATTGGAATGGGATTCACCTCAATCTCCGCTCTGGACTCATGGGCGAAGGACGCCATTTATGGGAAAAACTGGGAAGTCTTTCAGCAAATGGTGAGGGAACTCAGGCCTGTTTCTTAGAGATTTGACGTCCTCCCCGGCCTAAAGGCCCTTACGCCGCTTTCGCGGGGGGATTCCCTTAAGCAGCTTTCGCTGCTCTTAGCGATTCACGTCCGAATCGGAGAATGTTCATTGCTGCGTTGATGTCACGGTCGTGATGAGCGTGACACTCGCCGCAAGTCCATTCTCTTACTCCAAGGTCACTGAGTCCGCTCGGACCTGTCTTTGTGAGACACGATGAGCAAGTGACGGTGGAGGAATTCTCATTCACTTCAAAGCAATATCCTGAGTGCCTCATGGCTTTATATTTCAGAAGATCTCGGATAACTCCGATTGAAGCGTCTGCTGAGCTTTTTCCGTTCCCGGATTGTACAAACTTCCCACTGACGTCGCCCACGAATACCGTGTGATATTTCTTGACGATCTTCGTGGTTTCCTGATGAAGAAAATCCCTGCGCTTGTTCCTGATCCTCGCGTGGATTTTCTTCGCCTGTTTCTTTTTCTTGGCTCTCTGGGCCTTCCCTAGTTTCTCCTCTAGCTTTTTGAATTCAGACCGATTCTCAATGAACGTGCCGTCACTGAGGACTGCCGAAGTCTTGAGTCCTAAATCGATTCCGACTTCCTCGACCTGGTGCCTGTGCTCTAACTTTGCGACCTCGCAGGCAAGATTGACATACCAACGGCCCTGGGCGTCTTGAGAGAATGAGCCTGTGAGAATTCGTCCTTCAATCGGCCGAGAGAGCCAAAGTTTGTACTCGTGGCCTAGGTAGGTGATTCGGTCGCCTTTGGCTTGGATTGAATTTGCCTTGAAGGGTATCCAGCCCAGGGATTTCTTAGAGCCAGAGGACGCTCTCCAGCGGAGTTTTCTTTTTTTGAACTGAATTCTCCTAATTGCGTATTCTTCACAGATTGCCTGAACCGTGACACTACTGATCCCTAGTTCCTTGGCTGAACCAGAGGTGAGATTTTTTAGATCAATGGCCGATAGCCATTTGCTGTGATTGCGGATGGCGTTGAATGAGGTTTCATTGCAATAGTTCCAAACGAAATTCACCGACAGCGCAAGCCGATCTAATCGGCTCATCTTCGAGCTGTCTTTGAGGCGGTATCTGAGCGTAGTGACCACTACGTTCGGGTCTTTTGGCTTTTTCTTAGCCATTTTTCGTTTGGGTTTCTCCGCAATCATTTCTTTTCCAATCTATCTGAGTGCGGATGTATGTCAAGGCATGCCGCACTGACGTGCGGGCGCCTTATATCCCGCCCCGAAACGGGCGAGTTTCAAGGCGCATTTGATAATATTCGTAATTTCCTGGGTAGATGCGCATCTGCCCATGATCTACTTCAAAAACCTGGTTTGCGACGGATCGTAAGAAGTGTCGGTCATGGCTTACGATTAGAACAGTGCCATCAAAGTTCTGAATTGCCTTCAAAAGGACTTCGCGCGACTTGATGTCCAAATGATTGGTGGGTTCGTCCAGGATGAGTAAGTTCACTGGGGTAGCTAGGATGCAGGCAAGTACGACCCGACTTTTTTCTCCACCAGAAAGCACAGAGATTTTCTTGTGGACGTCATCACCGCTGAAGTTAAAGGCGCCGAGAAGGTTTCTTACAAACCCGATGGTCGCGTCTGGAATGCGATCGTGAACTTCGTCAAAAATCGTTTTTTCAGAATTGAGGACTTCAAGTGAGTGTTG
>CANHSO010000078.1 GCA_947463705.1 Bacteriovoracaceae bacterium | reverse complement strand
TTGTTCGACTCCAAATCGATGCTGCTCATCGATCAAGACGTAAGACAGATTTGGAAAAACAAGCCAGTCCTCCAAAAGTGCATGAGTACCAATCACGAGAAGGGGCTGCCCCGCAGAAAGCTGTTTGAGAACTCGATTCCGCTCAGCAGTCGGTGTTTTTCCAGTGAGTAGTGCGGCTGGGATTTTCTCTCCCCAGAGTTTCTTCAAATTGAAAAAATGCTGTTCGGCCAGGATTTCTGTCGGGGCCATCAGTGCAACCTGATCACCCTCTGCGATGACACACGCAGCGGTCAAAAAAGCCACCGCGGTTTTACCTGAACCTACATCTCCCTGAACCAACCGATTCATCGGGTGGGGCTGCTTCAGATCATCAAGCACTTCTCGGATGGCATTGAGCTGCCCGCGAGTGAGTTTGAATGGCATTTCTGAAATTAAACTCTTAATCCCATCAACTCCGCCTTGATGCCCAAAGGCAAGTGCCGCGGACCTCTCGACGTTGAGCTTCTGACGAAGCATGAGGTATTCAAACTTAAAAAACTCGTCGTAAATCAGTCGACGATGCGCTGGCGTATCAAATTCAATCAGAGCGTTTAGATCTGTTCCCACTTCCTCCGGAGGAAAGTGGAGGGCCCGAACTGCAGCAGCAGCAGAAGGAAGTCCATGACGAGCGGTTAAGTGAGTGGGAAGATCCTCGGGCACTTCGTGTCCAAATTTTTCAAGGGCTTCCCAAAGGACCTTCCTTAAAGTACGACTCGGAACACCTTCGAGTTCAACATAGATGGGCACGATGCGACCCACGTTTGCGGAGTTGCCTTCGACTTTAGCCTCCTCAAGCACAGTGCCCCACGTGATTTCAGGATGGACGATTTCTTTTCTGCCCTGAAAATCTTTGACCTTACCTGTGACCACAAACTGGGTCCCAGAAATCATTCTTCGATCAAGCCCTCGAGGCATATGAAACCACTTCAGGCTCAAGGTGCCTGAAGAAGCCAGGTCCGTGCAGCGCACCTCAAACAAGGATCGGCCGAGTTTTTGAATAGGGATACTTCGACTCCCCAAGACCCTAACGGTCAAGGTCGCCTTCACGCCGTCTTGAAGCCCCTCAATGTTTTTAGATTGAGAACGATCCTCGTATCCACGGGGAAAGAACTGAAACAGATCCCGAACGGTGGAGATGTCTCGGCTATTAAAAACCGCTCCGAGCTTTGGCCCGACACCCTTTACAAACTGAATAGGCGTATCCAACCCCGCCGAGTGCTCCGGCTTACTCGTAGGAGACTTTGACGATGTCGTATCGGATTTGTCCCTTGGGAGCATGAACCACCACTTCTTCCCCTTCTGTCTTGCTAATCAGAGCGCGAGCAATCGGAGAAGAGATTCCTATTTTTCCATTCTTGATATCTGCTTCATCCACCCCAACAATTTGGTAGGCGACGCGCTTACCTGACTCTTGCTCTTCCAAGATCACTTTTGCGCCGAAAACAACTTTGTCCGACTTAATGGCTGATGGATCAATGACCTGAGCGCGGGCTAGCTTAGAGTTAATGTCTTGAATTCGACCTTCGATAAAACCCTGGCGCTCTTTGGCTGCCGAGTAATCTGCATTTTCGGACAAATCCCCATGCCCACGAGCCACTTCGATGGCTTTCACCACCATAGGTCGCTCCACAGTAGTGAGGTGTTTCAACTCCTCATCTAAGAGACGTTTGCCATGGACTGTCATCGGTACCTTTTCGTCTGCCATGGAATCAAGGCCTAGCACAAAATTTGGAAAAATACAGCAATCTGCCTGTGCAGAAACTACGGTGCAGCAGAATTTGAAGCCAAACGACTATCCGGTGCAAAACAGCCTGGCTGACCCGGGCCCTGTCCAATTCTAATGTGGAAGTGATTGTGATGCCCGGCTGCATGTTGGATGAACCGGCGCATGACTTTCCACTCGGGATCATTGCCAGCAACTCGCGCTAATTTCGCAATATTTCGCCGGTCCAGGAAAATAAACTTCACACAAGCATAAGGGTTATGAAAAACCTTTTTTAAGAACCAGTAATTCGACCGAGCATCAAAAATTTGATGAAACTCAATGGGTGACGAATGCCCAGGCCTGACGGTCAGATAGCCTACATCTGCGTCTAATCCGTTCTTATGGGACTTATGGCACACCCGCTGATTATGGCCCCAGAGGCAGCCCCCTCGAGGAGCAGCAACATCACCAATCACTAATTTAATACCGGCGTATTTCTTACCCGGAAAGTTTTTAACAATCTCGTGCCCCAGCCAGTCTAACATTCCGGCCATCGCATCGGTTCCGAAATTCGTACATCGAGTCGGAAACCGAAGCGCCAGACGATTGTAGCTCGTAGGTATGACTCGGCGACCCTCGGCCAGAAATCCATCATTTACGGAGAGAAACGATTGTTCGCTGGAGTGCTCAGAATTGGAGATGAGCGTGAGAGCATCGATATCATGACGAGACTTCAACCGCTCGGAATACGAGACCTGAGTGGGCGTCATATCCCCGCAGTAACTAAACTGCCGTCGACTCAAGTTGCAGCCTTTGACTTTTTTTCGAGTCACGCCGGAAAGATTAAAAGCACACCGGCCACCGTTGTAGTCAAAGTCAGGGTTCCATTGCTTGCAGAATCCCGGAGACAGATCGCCATGATCACCATAAATTGAACTTTTACTACAACCCGAAACAGCTAGCCCCAAACTCAACGCTATCCAAAACCAATTGACTACCTTCATAACTCCATCCGCTCTGCTTCAATTCGAGATTAGCTGGTCATTCATCCACTCTGTCGAATCGCATTTAAGAATCGCCCTAGTTACGGAGAACACATCCAATTTTAGTGATTGTGGCAGCGCAGGTTCTATTCCGTCCCGAATTAGCAGGACCGCACGCTGCAACTTCAGGAACAGTGACTGTTTCAGGTGCGAGGTCTTGAAAGGTGTCGTGGAATCCAGTTGTGCCTGACTTACGACCCGAGCCGCAACCAGTGCTAGAACCGCCATCACAGAAAGTCGCTACCGTCGTAGTCCAGTTGCCAGAGCCATAGGCAATCCAGCCCACAGGACATGCGCTGCTCGGGATCTGACAGATTTGACGACCATTGGCCACAACAGCCGCACCACCCTGAGTCGTGCACTGTGCGCGAGCCTGAGCACTCAGGTTTGCAAACCTGACGCTCAATGGATCTGCAATGTCAGCATACTCCACGCTACGGCTATCAAAAGCGCTCAAATGAAGAATATAATCTCCATTTGGATAGGAAGCGGTATTCAGGCTCACCGAAGCCGTTCCTACAGCAGAGAGGCTTCTAGAGCCCACCACTAAACGACTTCCGTTCGGAGTTTCTAAAATTAATCTAATATAAGCAGGATTCACGCTCGAGTCATAGCCTTGGTAGACGTTCACATCAACAGGCACCGTGCCAGCGATGGATTGCCCCAAATCCAAAGAAGTAAAAAAACCCACCAGCGCCGAACTATCCGCCGCCACTTGAGTCACCGTGATCGACGCTGCCGCTGAAATACCAGCACTATCCGTCGCCGTAATAGTCACAGTTTGTTCAGTGCCAGTCAGAGTTGAGGGAGCAGAATACCTACCATTGACATCAATAGACCCACCGCCACTGACTCCGTAGGTGTAAGGAGCCGTCCCACCGTTAACCGTAATTTGAGTGGTTTGGTTCACGAACACAACTGAGCTCGCCAACCTTATGGTCAATCTTTGAGCACTAGTGGCTGAGGTCGCTAAACTAATCGTAGCCGTTTTAGTCAATCCCACGCTATCAGTCACTTGGACCACAGCAGTGGAAGATCCAGCCGTCACACTACTAGGAGCCGTGTAAACTCCTGTGGCGGTATCGATCATACCCACTCCACTGATCTTTGAGAAGGTGTATCCGCTGCCACTCCCGCCCCAGGCTGAAAACGCATGAGTTGAACCGGCGGCCATGTTGGATACTGAACTTGGATCAATCGTCAAACCCACGCTAGCGCCACTGTTAGCCGAAGTCACACCAGTATTCGGAGAACTAATCCCACAACCGCTAGTGACTAAAGTGAGTCCAACAAAGCTTGCACTGATTGCACAAAACCCTAAAACTTGTCCTAAACCCTGATTTAAACCTTTGAAATTTTTCATACTCGATCTATCCGCCTCTCAATCTAGAGACAGAGCAATCCCCATGCCGAATGGCTAAAACTATAAGTATGTAAAATATCAGGGTATTTTTTATATGAACTCGACTCAAAAGTGTCTAAGCGTTAGTCACTCGGAAATCCACTAATCACTTTTTTGAGGGAGATTCTTTGACCTGAACAAGAAAGTCACGAATGTCGATCATTTTGACAGCTATAAATTAAAAGAGGTTTAGGTGCTCCGTCCCCAGGTTTTCCAGGTTTTTGCTGCCTGCTGGCACCATCAAAACGACGCGCGTTTTGCCTGGGCTCATGGTGTAGCGCCTGCTCGGCATGACTTTAATGGTTTAGCCTCCATTTCAGTCATGACTTTTTTGGAGATTATGGCAGAATAGTCAGGTCAGAACATGCTCTCATGAATTAAGTCGCCTGACAAGAAGGACGATTATGCGCTATTTAAACGAAAGGCTCCTCAAAGATCTCGAACGACAAATGGTCGTTCTATCTGGTCCCAGACAATGCGGGAAAACGACATTCTCCAAGTGGGTACTCAGAGAAAAGCTAAGAGGAGAATATCTCAACTGGGATCAGATTAAAGATCGCAAGAAAATACAGAAACAGGAGTGGAATGAGGATTCACAACTCATTGTTTTCGATGAAATTCACAAAAAGAAAAACTGGAAAACGTTTCTTAAGGGCATCTTCGACACTAAACCTGCATCGATGCGAATGCTAGTGACTGGGAGCGCTCGTCTAGAGTTTTTTCAAAGGTCGGGTGATTCAATGTTTGGACGATATCAGCCCTGGAGAATGCACCCTTTCTGCATGGCTGAAGACCCACTTGAGTTAGGACTTCAAGAGCGATGGAATCGACTTCTGATTCAAGGCAATTTCCCATTTCCCTACCTCTCCAATGACGAGGATGAAATGAACCGCTGGCGACGTCAGCGTTGGTCTCTCTTATTAAGGGAGGACGTCCGAGATCTAGATCTAATCAGAGACCTCCAAGCGCTCGAACTCTTGGCAGAGATCCTGAAAAACTACGCTGCGGGACTCATTTCATATTCAAATTTAGCCGAGGACGTAGAAATCTCTCCCAAGACGGCAAAGAAGTGGGTTCAGGCTTTAGAAAAACTCTATTTGATTTATATTCTACCCCCTTATGCCGGATCAATGAAGCGAGCCCTGTCGAAAACACCAAAGATCTACTTTATGGACTCTGCGGATCTGCGGTCCCAAGACATCGGAGTGCAAGTTGAAAATTTGGTGATGCTCAATCTGCTCAAGCGAGTTCACTTTCTTGAAGATGCACACGGCGATCCTCTGACTCTCCACTATATTCGAGATAAGGAAGGACGAGAGGTTGACTTTCTAATCGCTTCCAAGCGTAAACCAGTAGCACTCATCGAAGTGAAAACCAGTTTTCAAAGCCCAGACCCCTCACTGATCTACTTTAGGGATCGACTCAACGTTCCTTTCGCGATTCAGCTCCATACTGAACTAAAACAAAAGCAAACGACTCGACTGGGTGTAAATATTCTATCGGCCCAGGAGTTTTTTTCAACTCCCATTGCTACGAGAAACTTCTGGGAACGGTCATGATGTAAACGTCTACTCATCACTTTTTGTTTTCTTGAAAAGCGCATCAGCTGCTGATTTTAGACTCTCTCTAGAGGTCTGGGAAGGAGCCGAATTTAATGAATTTGGCTTAAAGTAATCACAGAAATTTGATCGTTCTTTTTCGACCACGCGGTCCGCCTGAGGTTCTCGACATTGATTGTTCGAGGACTTTTCAAAATGGATGCAGCCTTTACAGGTTCGAGTATCGCGACCACACTTGGAACAGGTATCTCCACGACCGTAATCTAAATAGGAAAGACTGTTACCACAGTTCCAACACTGTCCCGCCGCAGAGTTCTGACTAGATGAGCTCATTTTGTTTTCTCCTATTGAATCAGTTTCGATCCAATTGCGGTGCTAAATTGAAGTTGAATGGGTTGATCTGGGTGGACACCATTATAGTGATCCACGGCCTTCTGGATATGCTTTTCATTCAAGTTCACTAAAGTAAACCCGTGAACCACTGAACCGACTCCAAGAGTAAAGCCAGCCATTGCAATCCCACCTCCCAGACTAATTCCTCCGCTTGCAGGATTAAAAGGCTGCCCGCCGCTTAAGATCATTCCAAGGGCCACGAGCAAGACACCCGAGGTGATCAAATACCCTGAAACGCGAACATCTCGAAGATTTTTTTGATAAAGATCAAGTTCCTGGATTGCCTGTGGAACATCCTGCATCAAAGGACGCAATCGTTCGGCATCTCTGCCTAGATTCGAATCGCACTCGTATTTTTTTCCTGAAAAAAGAAAAAATCGTTCACAGTGGGCAAAATCCTCCACCTCCCGTTGAATCAAATCGGGTGGCTGACTCGGCTGGGAGGGGATCTGAGAAAGGTCCTTGACCGAGGAGTAGTCCAAGGGCTTCAAATTGGAAGGTCCTTCCGCCCGTGCGAGCTGCGAGCCCAGGAGTGATAAAATAATGAGCCAGGACACGGTTTTGTCTCTCATAAAGCAATCCTACCACTAGCTCCGTCTAGAAAAAAATTGAGTTTCAAGCTAGTCTGCTAAAACCTTATGAAAGGGATTCAGGCCTTCCTCCAACAGATTGAAAAAGACTACCAAAGAGCACAACTTCTTTCATCGGATCCTGTCGAGTTTGTCCACCACTACTCAGATCCCTGGGACCAGGAAGCCGTCGCCCTCCTGTCGGCCGTGCTGGCTTATGGCCAGGTCAGGCAAATTCGTAAATCCATCGAGGGTGCACTCGGCCGAATCTCTCAGATGGAAGAATCACCTCGAAGATTTGTTTCTCGACTGCATGAACCAGATTACCTGAAAAAAGCACTTCAACTGTTTGAACCTTGGGTCCACCGCTTCAATACCGGCCCAGATGTGATCCGACTCTTTCAACTTCTCAACCTGAGCTGGAGAAATTACGGTTCACTCGGGGGCCATTTTTTAACCCACCTCGAGCCCCATCACGCCACCGTTGAGATCGCGTTGAATCGACTGATTCAAGACTGGAAGGGTGCGCCTTCAGATTTTAAGGTGCCTGAGTCTTTTCATTATCTGCTGACCGCCCCCCAAGACGGCAGCTGCTGCAAACGCTGGTGCATGTTATTGCGATGGATGGGACGCAGGGACGAAGTGGACCCAGGACTTTGGACTCTTGATAGCCCACTTCAAGCCACTTTTCCCATGGGTCGTACTCTGCGTGCAAGCCAACTCATCATGCCACTCGATACTCACACTGGGCGAATCAGTCAGTCACTCGGACTCACTCGACGTAAAAGTCTCAACTGGAAAGCAGCCCTCGATGTGACAGAGTCATTTAGAGCAATTGATCCACTCGATCCAGTTCGTTATGATTTTGCTCTCAGTCGCCTAGGAATGCTCCAAGATCCACGGCTAGAAGGAGTTTTGAAATGACCCGAGTTGCATTAATTCACGACTGGTTGACAGGAATGCGGGGTGGCGAGGCAGTTCTTGAGGCAATCGTTGAGCTCTTCCCAAGGGCTGAGCTTTTTACACTGATTGCAACTCCAGAAAAAATTTCACCTCAACTTAGGTCGCTCCCCACGCACACGAGCTGGCTTCAAAAAATCCCGAAGTCTGAAGCGAAATATCGACACTTTCTTCCTCTTATGCCCTCCCTTATTGAAGGATTTGACCTGAGTGGGTTTGACTTGATTGTGTCCTCCTCTCATTGTGTCGCTAAAGGGATTAAGAAGGCGCCCAATGCCGTTCACCTGAGCTACGTACACGCCCCAATGCGATACATTTGGGACCGCTATGATGAGTATTTTGGTCCAGGGCAGGCGTCCACTGCAGTGAGACTTGCTGCTCGGATCGTCCGACCCTCGCTCCAAGCCTGGGATCTAAGGGTCAGCTCCCCAGCGAGAGTCAATACTCTGATCGCCAATAGCCATTTCATTGCTGAGCAAATTAAAAATGCTTACCACCGTGATGCTCAGGTGATTCACCCATTTTCAAGTTCTGAGCGGTTCAGTGGCCCACGAAACCCAGGAAAGGCTTACTTAATTGTCAGCGCCTTTGCCCCGTATAAGCGTTTAGATCTTGCGATTCGAGCTTTTAACCGCATGAAATTACCCCTAAAAATTGTAGGATCAGGTCAGAATGAGAAATCGCTACGCGAAATTGCGGGACCCAGGATTGAGTTTTTAGGAGCGCTCTCAAACGCTAAGGTTGCCCAGCTTTACTCCGAATGTAAGGCTTTAATATTTCCGGGGGTCGAGGACTTTGGAATCACCCCTCTTGAAGCGATGGCAGCAGGAGCTCCCGTCATCGCGCTCAAGCGCGGAGGCGTTCTAGAAACGGTTACCGAGGAGACAGGAATCTTTTTTGATTCGCCGAACAAAAACCCTCAGGCCGATGAAATTGAATCTTCTTTAATTGAGGCAGTCCAAAAGCTTGAATCGGGCCAAATCAAAATCTCAGAAGTCGCTTGCCGTATCCGCGCTGCTTGGTTTTCAAGAGATCGATTTAAGTCAAAGCTTGCCGGAGCCATCCGCGAAACCTGGAAGGCGGCAGGAAAAAACCCTGACGATTTCCCAGACATAAGCGCCTAGTCAGTGTGCGTCGACCGGGCCTTCAATTTTCTTATTCACTTTCAGGAAATAGAGCGGAATCAAAGAAAAACTAAAAATAATCAGGAGCGTCCACATCATTTGAGAGAAACTCAACATGAACACCTGACTTTGAACTCGATAGGCCAGCGATCTCAGCGCAGCAGTCGACGATGAGGTAAACCCAACCTCTCCGCCAAACTTCGTAGTCATCCCCATTTGAGATTGTCGTAAAGTCAGATCTGCGGCAGGACTCAGCAGACTCACATGACTCACAATATCAATGTAGTTTTGCTGATTTTTTCGATCGAGCAGGGTCCCAATCAAAGCAATGCCAATACTGCCTCCCAGCTGTCGGAACAGATTGAGCAAGCCGGCCACTTGTCCCAGACTCTCTCCTCTGAACTTCCCCAGGACTGCCGTGTTGATAGGCACAAACAGAAATCCCATCCCAAGACCTCGAACCAAGAGGGCCCAAAACAAATCACGTTCGCCTGACTGGGAACTAAACTGTGTCATCATGTAAAGACAGGTCTCGACTACACAAATTCCAAATAGAATTAAATAGCGAGGATCAATTTTGCGAAGCATTGCACCGATAAAAGGCATGCATGCAGCAGTAGTGAGTGCCCCAGGAATAAAAAGCATTCCAGTTCTAGTCGCATCGTAATGGAGCGATGCTCCAACGAAGATCGGCAAAATAAAGACCATCCCAAAAAGCATGGTTCCTAAGAGCATCATCAAAAGAGTTCCATTCCTGACGACAGAATCCTTAAAAAGCCTTAAGTTTACAATTGGATCCTTGACAGTCAGTTCCCAGTATACAAAATAAGGAATAGCAAAGGCTGCAATCGCACTGCAAACCTGAATCCCTAAGGAATCAAACCAGTCATCTGCCTGACCCCGTTCGAGCACGTATTGAAGGCAACCAATTCCAACGGCGAGAAGCCCCAACCCGACTCCGTCAATCGCACCTTTTTTCTTTTCCTTAGCATGAGCAGGTTCATCAACATAAATGAGCGCCATGAAAATTGCGAACAAACCCAGGGGCAAGTTGATATTGAAAATCGATCGCCAACCGAAATGATCCGTAAGGTACCCTCCAAGGGTCGGACCCAACGTGGGACCAATCATAATGCTCATTCCATAAATTGCGCTGCCCATTCCGGCTCTCTCACGGGGAAACTGCTCTTGAATGAGGGTCTGGGAGGTAGGCAGAAGGGCCCCACCCGCCAGTCCTTGAATGATTCTAAAAATGGTGAGCACCATGAGATTGGGAGCAATCCCGCAAAGGACAGAAGCCAGGGTGAAAATTGTGATGCATCCGACGTAGTATTTTCGCCGCCCAATTCGAGTGGCAAGCCAACCAGACAAGGGAAGTACGATGGCATTCGCAATAATGTAACCGGTGACGACCCAACTAATATCTTCAAGAGTAGCCCCTAGGTTCCCCATCATGGTCGGAATGGCAACA
>CANHSO010000077.1 GCA_947463705.1 Bacteriovoracaceae bacterium | reverse complement strand
GGGAGTACTTTAGAAAATTGGTGCAGGCTATTCACGAGGGACGACCTGCATTTACCCCGAAGAAATACAGCGAAATGATCCAGGCAAACGGGTAAGGTCGATGATGTACGTCCCACTGACTCAATCATGCATTACGTTACATCAGCTTCAGCCCAGTCAGGAAGCTGATCATTAGAGTTCTCCAAAATCTCATTATTTTAAAATTCCGTCTTAGTGAGAAATCAATTAATGTCTTTATTAAAAAATACTTAAAAAATTGTTATTACAACCCCTATGAATTCAGACTCAATCGCATTTGGATCTACTCCATTAGACAGTAATCTACTTATACAAGAACTACATTTTGAGATGTACCTATGAACTAGAGTATATCTCAACTCGGGGAATCTGTATTTTACCGACTGAATTGCCCGTTCCAAATTATTCATAAATATTTTCTTGTGAGGTTCACAAAATGAATAAGTTTCCCCATGCAAAAAAGCACTTGAACTATGGTTCTTCTTATTGAGTACTCGAGATACATGAAAAATAAACTTTTTCATGGAATTAAAGTCATTTAAAATACCTCCGCAAGATATTTCGCAACTATGACAATGACAGAGTCCGCGTCTTAAAACTATTGTGTCAAATTGATCGTCATCCCACGGGAGTGGACGTTGATGATTAGCGTAACAACTTACAATATTTAATTGAACTTCATTTTGGGTGCACTCTATATCTGAACGATAGATTTTAGTATCCTTTGAAACTATTGAACCAACAATTTCCGTCAATGAATAGTCCGTCTTATTGAATCCATCTCCCAGAAATAGAATTGCAGAAACGTCTCGATAGGGATCAAAATCAGCTTTAAAATCTCCCGGATCGATTAAGTAATGAAGTCTAGATAACTCGGGTTCCTCCGAAGAATAATAGGTGTGGTAGCCAACCTGAGCGATGACGGCGTGAGCAGGGATAATTTCTATTCCAAACAGAGATATCTGAAATAGAATTAGAAATAGTATCCGAACAACTCGACTCATATTTATCCTCAATTCGTTTCAGTCCAAGAAGGAAAAGGATCATTGAAGTTCATCCAAAATCTATTTCCCTTTTTGAGCTCAGCCTCAGTGAGAAGACACGTATCAATCATTCGCTCTAACTTCTGTCGGTCAACATTCTGACCAATGACAACTAATTCCTGCTGCCGGTCACCAAATTCTGGGTCCCAAAGGGATTCTATTCTGGTGAGTTCTTCTGCATCCGTATCCCAGTCTTCTCTTGGAATAGCTGCATACCAAAGTCCACCGCCTTCAACAGAGCTCACTCTGCCGGCTTGCGACCAAATTCCAACGTATTCGGGTCTTGTTGCCAGCCAGAAAAAGCCTTTGGATCGCAATACTCCCGTCCAGCTTTCGTGGAACAAGTTCCATAGTCGCTCAGGATGAAAAGGGCGCCTGGCGCGGTACACGAAACTGCCAATTCCGTACTCGTCAATTTCTGAGCTTCCTTCGCCCCGCAGGGTTTTCATCCATCCGGCGGCCTGCGACGCTTTTTCAAAATTAAAGCGCTTTGTGTTGAGGATCTTCTTGGGTTGAACCTCGCCGAATTTGGAAAAGATGATTTCAGCATCTGGATTCAAGCGCCTGAGGGTTGCCGTAAGTATGTTCAGATCGGATAAGGTAACTAGATCCACTTTATTTAAGATCAATATATCCGCAAATTCAATCTGGTCTACCAAAAGATCTGTGATGGTTCGTTCATCCTCTTCACCAACCTCAAGACCCCGACCTTTGAGTTCTTGTGATTCCTGATAGTCTTTACTAAAGTTAAATGCATCCACTACCGTTACCAGTGTATCGAGTTCAGCTACCTCTGAAAGCGAGTGTCCCTGTTCGTCTTCAAAAATAAAAGTTTCTGCGACTGGCATGGGTTCAGAAATGCCGGTTGACTCCACAAGTAAGTACTCAAAACGTCCAGCTTCAGCGAGCTTGCGAATCTCGATCAAAAGGTCTTCGCGAAGAGTGCAGCAAATGCAGCCGTTGCTCATTTCAACAAGTTTCTCTTCAGTCTGGCTAAGGGCTGCAGTACCGTCTTTAATCAATGCGGCGTCAATATTCACGCTGCTCATGTCATTGACGATTACGGCTACTCTTAGGCCGTCACGATTGTTTAAAACATGATTGAGAAGAGTGGTTTTTCCAGCACCCAGAAAGCCTGATAAGATTGTTACCGGAAGTTTTTGTGTGATCATAGATGCAACTTAATTGCATTTGTGATGGATTTTTGTCAATCTTCTAATGTAAGATTTTTTATCTTTCACGTTTCGAACGACATTTTTGAAAAAGAGAAAAATGAAATGAATGTCCTATTTCTATTGTTTGCTGGGTTCTCTGTTGCAGCTTTGACTTATATAGGTGGGGTTCTTTATACTCGCTACCAAAATGAAAAATCTCATCAGAAGATCTTACCTTCGGTAATTGCTGCAGGTGGAGGCTATCTTATTGCAATCTCGCTTTTGGAGCTTCTTCCGCTTTCTATTGCGCGTCACCCAGATCGGCTTCACGAGATAGCGGGCTTTGCGATTCTGGGAATGATGACCGTTTCGGTGAGTCACCGTGCGATGGGAAAGGCGCTGCGTTTTTGGAATCGTCTCCAACGCAAAGGCAGCTCCATGCGGTTTCATCCAGTAAAGGCGTCGGGTCACCTTCCGAATCGACCGCTTGTATATCGACATACGAACATTCATGACCACCCAGGCCATGCGGAAGGAGATACTTGTTGCAAGCCGATGATCGGAGTTCCAGTAGCGCAAGCCGCAATTGGCTGTGTTATCGTCTGCTCGTTCTTCGACGGCGTCATGGTTACTTCAGGCTTTCAGGCTGGCGAGCGAATTGGACTAGGGATTTATATTGGACAGCTATTGCACTCCGTTCCAGAAGGCATAATTGCAGCCTCCTTGGCTATTGCTTCTGGACAGAGTACTCACTCCTCTAAGAAGGCTGCCTTTATTGTCAGCACTTCTTTTTTCTTTGGAAGTGTATTTCCTTTCTTGATCAGTTCTCAGCCCCATTGGATTATTCCATTCTCGCTAGGGATAGTGCTATCGGTGACTCTCGGACAACTCTTGCCAATGATTGGCAAGCGTCCTGCATCTTGGACTTGGCTTTTCGGTGGAGCAGGATTCTACTCAGCTATTCATCTGATCCTTGAAAACTAATTGACAGGCCGCCTGCGATAGCCATACCGTCGGAAAATCTGAAAATAAATGGACTACAATATGGGGGATACTATGATCAAGAAGTTTATGGTTGTGGCATTTGTTTCTGTTTGCTTTAATGCAGTTGCCTTTGCAGATGAGGATTCGCATCACCAGCATGCTAAGCACAAACATGCTCACAGTAAGCAATGTGGTCACAAAGCTGAAAAGCATGGTGGCCACATTGACTATGAGGACAATGGGCATCATCACTTTTTGCATAAGGGCCACTGGGATGAGTGCAACGGCGTAGAAGCTGACCACACATCCTGATCGCTCCCCTTCAGAAGAGATAGATCTAAATCACCTCAGAGATTTCGGTGAGTCGCATGGCCTACCGAATTGGAAGGGGACGGAATCCTGAACTACTTCGCGTAGCGCCGTTCTTATATTCAGTCTGATCGAACTTTGTTTTGATTTTGGCGACCTTTCTTTCTCTGATTTCGCGCTTCAATGTATGCAGAGATATTATCCAAGCTCACGCGACAATGAAGTGGGTCTTTCCATCAAAATTCATTCCGAGTCTCCAGCCAAGAGTCGAAGATGAGTCACTTTCCTTGAAACTATGGACTTTTCATGACTATGTGCCAATTCCGATGTTTCGTCCCCATCTCCCTCATCATGTTCAAAAGTCGGAAAAGGATTTGGAAATTTACTCCAATCCATTCTCATTTCAATGTCATTGAGCACGCAGCTTTCGAGCCTTTGAATCCAATCCTGGCCCAAAGGTTCAGTAGAGACAAAAGCAAGCTCTGTCATCCGGTCCCCAAATTTCTTGTCCCAGTCGCTCAACAACTCAGGGTGTTCTTGAAGGGCGAACCTCTGATCTGCAGAGGTCAACGTTCCAATCCAATACCCTTCAGGAGAAAAGAAGAATCCTGCGGGTCCGGTCTGGCTCAAAGTGAGGGCCATATGATTGTGGCTAGAAAGCCACACTGTCCCAAATGAGCGCAGAATGACTTCAGGCCATTCCTCGATCAGCGCATTGAGCCGACCTGGATGAAAGGGGCGTTTGCTTCTGAAAAGGTGTGGCGATGGTTTTTTGGAAGCAAGCATTTGTTTCCAGGCACAAGAGTTGTAAATTTTCTCCGAATCAAAGAGGTTCCAATAGAATGAGTCTTTACCCCAATCGCTCACTTGATCGGCCCGAATCTGAATTGCTTCGGGCTGTAGTGTTCGGAGAATTGTTAGAATCGACTCCTGCTCTTTCCGGGGTAAGTCATCTAATCCCATCAACAGATGCGCGTTACAAAACTCAAGTTGATCTATCCATGTTTCGAGGAATGGCTCTTGCTGAAAATCCAAGCTGATTGTTTGGCTCGTCCCTTGGATGCGATCTTGCCATTCTTGATCGGACGAAAAGTCTCGCAGAAAATGAATCGAATCAATCCACGTTGTTACCGCCGCCAATCGGATCTCTGGTACCCGGGTCAATTCTTCGATGAGTTTCCTTGGGTTTAACTCAAGCGGTGCTTCAAGCCAGATTTCCTCAAGTTCAAAACAATTTAGCTTTAATGTTTCTTGGAGTTTTCCGAGTGTCTTTTCAAGAAGAATGCACTGTGGGCATTCTTGGGTATCCGGATCATCCAAAGAAGCGGGATTCAAATAAACTGTTTTCTGACGAGGCTGAGAGCGCATCCACTTCTGGACAACAATGGAATGGTTGCCCTCGGGCATTCCTAAAACGACTATGAGTGGAATGGGAGGCTTGGGGCGCCTCCTTTCAAGCGAGATAATTTTTGGATTTCGAATCACTATCGACTCCCTTTCTCAAATGAGGATCACCAACTCGATTTCGTAACTCCAGGAATCTGGCCTTTTAGAGCAAGCTCCCGAAATTTGATTCGACTCAATTTGAACTTTGAAAGAACGCCGCGAGGTCTTCCAGTCAGAAGACAGCGATTCCGAACCCGGGTCTCAGCCGAGTTACGAGGGAGAGCGGCCAGTCTCTTCTTCGCTAATTCTCGTTCTTCGATAGGGAGTCTGAGATTCTTTACTTTTGCACGAAGTTCACGTCTCAATTCAATGTAGCGATCAACCAATTTAATTCTTTTATTGTTATTTTCAATCTTTCCTTTTTTCGCCATGTCTAGTCTCCTTTTTTAAATTGAGAATATTAATATTCTAGTTGATTGCGAATAGACTGAAGACGCGGCGAAAGATTGGCTACTTTAGCCTTACGGATCGCATGAGAGATCCCCCCGAGCTTATCAATTGTACGGATCGCCCGAGATGAAAGCCTAAGCTTAATTACAAGGCCCAGTTCTGGGATTGTGTACTTCTTATCTTTCAAATTCGGGAGCCAACGTGTGCGCGTTTTGATATTCGAGTGACTTACGAGATTTCCGGTCGTTGGTCCTTTTCCTGTCAGTTCACACTTTCTTGCCATGATAGGCTCCTTCTACTGATCGATGATTTCGCCTGAGAGCTTAGATAAACGAACATATCTAGTTGCAGTGTTCTCAGAGTTGATGAGTTTCATTCCTATGCGGGTTGGACGATCTTCCTTAGGGTCCACAATCATAATGTTGGACAGGTGGATTGAGGAAGGTTTGGATACAATACCTCCTTGTGGATTATTCTGGGTAGGTCGAACATGGTGCTTCACGAGATGAATACCTTCGACAATCGCCCGATTACTGACTCTAAACATTTCTATAACCTTGCCCCGCTTCCCTTTGTCTCTGCCAGCAATTACTTCTACGAGGTCGCCCCTCTTGATCTTTGATGGAATATTTTTAGAATGTTTCATAGTTTACCTCCTCTACCTTTTTTTGCTGGAGCCGCCTTTTCCGCCTTCTACGAAGAGTACATGCCTTCTTACCTTTGGATCGTATTTCATGAACTGAAGCTTGTCAGACGTCTTCTGCTTATTCTTTGTTGTCGAGTAGCTGTAGCCTGTGCCAGCCGTTGATACGAGTCGTACTTTCTCTCTCATGAGTTATCGTCTCCCTTTGGTGCGGATTTTTTGGCGTACTTTTGATTAAACTTTTCAACTCTTCCTGCAGCATCGATTAAACGATGCTTACCGGTAAAGAAAGGGTGTGACGCGCTAGAAATTTCTAACTTCACGACTGGATATTCATTGCCGTCCTCCCAAGTTTCTCTCTCTTTGGGCTGAGCTGTGGACCGAGTTAAGAAAGCGTAGCCACTTGAGACATCCTTGTAGATGACTTCTTGATAAACGGGGTGGATTCCTTGTTTCATATAAACATCCTTGGGTGAAAAGGGGGCATTGCGCAGAAATTCTTATCTATCCGCATACTCTACAAACGCAATAGCCGTGCCATTAAATGCAACATACTTGCGTTTAATAGCGCACTTAATAAATGCAAGTCAACTGCATTTATGTCTATATACTCAGTTCTTTGCCATTTGAGTTTCCTAAGTCCATTTTTTTTGGTAAAGTATTTCAGTCAATATGAAGCAAAAAAAGCCAGGCGCTCAACGCCCTCTCAAAACAAAAGAAAACTTAAAGCATACCAAGGCTTTAGCCCACTCCCATGTGGATATAGATGTAAGCCATTTACTGGAGGATGCTTGTGGGATTTTGCGTAATGCTGGTTTAAAACGGACGCCCAATCGAGAAAATCTTCTCCGCTTTCTCATCGAAAACCATGGACCGTTCAGTAAAGAGGAAATCCAGAAGGCACTTCCAAAGGAGGACTTCGATAGCGTGACGCTTTATCGAAATCTCGCCAACTTCGAGGAGATTGGTCTAGTGCGTCGAAGTGAGTTTGGAGACGGTGTATCTCGTTATGAGTTTCAGTCACATCCTGATAACCACCATCATCATATTGTTTGTACGACTTGCCACAAGGTCGATAGCTTGGATTCTTGTTCACTACCGAAGTTAGATGACATAGTCGAAAAGTTCGGCTATTCCAAGGTTAGACACTCGCTTGAGTTCTTCGGCGTGTGTAAAGATTGTAGTCGGAAACAAAAATAGCAAGGGGCTGGGAAACTGTTTTGATTCCTTAATAACATCAAGAAAGTACTGCTCAAAAAATGTGCATTAGATTGTATTGGGGCCATTTAGAGAATTCCGATCTTTCGAGGCACTGCACCTGTAAATACACCTTTTTCATGCTCGAAAAGTTCGGATTCCACGAAAGAGCTTCCTCGGAGCGAAGCACAATTTACAACGAAATACAGAAGATAGTTCTTCCCATGGATGCAGCTGCAACGTGTTCTTTTCCGGCACCTGTTTCTCCAAAAATAAGGACAGGTTTTTTACTGGCTCTACAGGGAGCGACCGACGTCCGTCCTCCCGGATCGCATTGTTCAAGTGTTATCCAATCTATTGGGTAATGCCATTAAGTTCACGGCAGACAGTGGCATCGTCACAATGGGCGTCAGAGAAGAAGGTGTAGAAATACTATTTTGGGTTTCGGATAGTGGACCTGAGATAGATGAAGTATTACGTTCACAGGTTTTTGACCGCTACTGGCGCCTTAACGCAACCAGACGCAATGGCCCTGGCCTGGGACTTTTCATTTGCAAAGGTATTGTTGAGGCGCACCGAGGGCAGATTTGAGTGGAGAGCAGGCCAAGCTTCGGAAGTACGTTTTTTTTTCATCCTACCATCAGTTCCATCAACACTTTAGTCACCTCTGTGTGAAGTGCGGTCATTGCGCTTGATGCTATGGCCGTTTACGCTCGTTCTGCCAATCTGTTTAACGCATTGAGTATTACCTATGCCGCCCGACTTTCAGCTAGACCCCGTCTGTGGTTCATATGTCCCCGCAGGACAGTAGGCTCCCGGGCCTATCCTATGCAACGATTCACTCCAATATAGGCGACGATTTTTTTGAGCCACTTATGGAAAGAACAGTTTCGGATTCCGCCAGATGAAAACAGCAACTGATCAGCTAGAACCAGCAGCTAATAGAAGGGGTCTGTCAGAGGTAACGACACCCTGGGCAATCTCGTTCGACGATTACCTCCGATCACTCGGAAGTTATTCCGGTGGCCTCGACGAAAAAGAAGTTCAAACTCGACTTGCGCGGGTTGGCAGCAATCGTCTTGCAGAACGTCCGCCTCGCTCCGCCGTCCGGGTGATCCTAGATCAGCTAAAGGGGTTCCTTAATGCTCTCTTAGGACTTGCGGCTCTTATCGCCTGGTCTATCGGCAATAACAAAGATGCGATGATGATCGCCGCAGTAGTTATATTCAACACCGTCCTTGGTTTCCTTCAAGAATACAAAGCGGAGAAGACGCTTGCCGCCCTCAAGCGGTTGATCCCGCGAAAAACGCGAGTCCGCCGCGCCAAAGAGGTCACGGAAGTCCCAGCCGAGGCAATTGTGCCAGGCGACATCATTCTTCTAGAAGCGGGGAATCGAATACCTGCGGACGGTAGACTTCTTTCTTCGCACTCACTCGAAGTCGACGAGTCGTCGCTCACTGGCGAATCTATTCCTGCTTTGAAGTCGGCGTCGATGAGTCTCGACCAAGACACACCTGTTTCGGATCGTGAGAACATGGTTTACATGAACGCCACGGTAACCCGTGGCCGCGCCGAATTCGTAGTTACGGCTACAGGAATCAATACGGAAATAGGCAGGATGGCCAAGCTCATTGGCGCAATGGAATTGCCGCCAACCCCCCTCCAACGGCAGCTCGACAGTCTAGGTAAACGCTTGGCGGTGTTTGCCGTCGGAACGGTCTCTGTTATCGCTTTCTTTGAATACCTTCGCGGAGATACTCTTTCACAGATCGCAATGGAGTCTATTTCGCTTGCCGTAGCCTCTGTGCCCGAAGGGCTACCTGTCGTCGTGACAGTGACCTTGGCTCTTGGGGTGTTCCGCATGGCAAAACATCGTGCAGTAGTAAAGCGACTGGCAGCGGTGGAAACGTTAGGCGCCACAAGCGTGATTTGTACGGATAAAACTGGAACCCTCACGCTCAATCAAATGACTGCCAGGGCGCTTTGGTATGACGGCAAAAGCTATGATGTCGCCGTTGCAATACCGGAAAAAGGCCATTTTGACTTTGTGAATTTTGCGAAGGCACTAGCACTCTGTAACGATGTGCAGATTCATGAAAACCATTTGATGGGTGACCCAACTGAGGTCGCGCTCGTGAAACTCGTACTGGATTTCGGTTTAAGCGTGGAGTCCATCCGAAAAGACTGCCCACGCATTGCTGAGCTTCCATTTGAATCCGAACGGAAATATATGGCGACCTTTCATGCACTGGCCTCATCAGAAATGGCGGCGGCAGAATCTTACTTCAAAGGTGCGCCGGACGTCATTCTTTCGCGCTGCAGTCGTATTTCCTCTTGCAAAGGGTTCACCTCGCTGGACGATGGGCAGCGGGAAAATATTCAACGAAAACTCAATGCTCTGGCAGAACGCGGAATGAGAGTCCTGGCGGTCGCATCAAAGGATATCCCACATTTTCAGTTCTCTACTCAGGAAGCACTGAATGCTCACTTCAATAATCTAGATTTCATTGGGCTCATTGGCCTGGTTGATCCACCGCGCCCTGAAGCGAGAGAAGCAATCAGGCTGTGCAATCATGCTGGCATCGAAGTCAAAATGATCACGGGCGATCACCGGGAAACAGCTTTAGCGATTGCTAGAGACCTTGGCCTCAAAGGCGAGGCGTTAACCGGCAAAGAACTTTCCGTGATCAGTGATGAAGATCTTGCAGCACGAATCGTCCAAGTCTCAGTCTTTGCCCGTGTGTCACCTGAACATAAACTCCGTATTATTCGTGCGCTGAAAACCAACGGTAAAATTGTTGCCATGACAGGCGATGGTGTAAACGACGCTCCAGCTCTTAAGGCGGCAGACATTGGAATTGCAATGGGCTCCGGAACGGAAGTCGCAAAGGAGGCAGCCACCATCGTCGTGACGGATGACAACTTCGCCACCATTGTGCGCGCCGTTCGGGAAGGTCGAACTATTTACGAAAACATTCTTAAATTTGTTCGGTTTCAGCTCTCGACTAATTTTGGTGCACTCTTGACGATTTTCTTTGCTCCCATCTTCGGGCTCCCTGCTCCGCTGAGTGTGAGCGCTTCATAAACCCTCTTTGAATCTTCGTTCCAAGTTCACTAGATTCGACCTCAAAAGGAGGCCGAATATGAGGCCATCAGAAAGTAATCGAGAAAAAGCTAAAGTGTGGACAGCCAGGATTGAGCAGGCCGAGCAGTTCCGGG
>CANHSO010000076.1 GCA_947463705.1 Bacteriovoracaceae bacterium | reverse complement strand
TCTCTTTTTAAATAAATAGGTGTTTTACTTGATGGGTCCAACGAGGAGGAGAGTTTATCATAGAGTTGTAAAAAGTTCAAACGAGCCGAATAGCTGTGGCGGTAGGCTAGCTGCGAGCGCTGGCTCGGCGGAGTCGATCTGAAATCGCAAAACCCAAGCCTTCTTGGTGGGTGCAGGGTTCAGCAAAAATGACTGGAACGCCGAGTGAGTCGAGGTGACGTAATGTTGTAAATAGATTTCTTGCGGCCTCATTCAGATCGCCAGACGGGGAGAGACTGCGACAGCGGATGGGGTGCCCCAAGTTTGCGTGGTCCGGGCTGCCACTCATCAGGAGCAAGCCGACAGGCTGTTGAGTGGAGGTATACTGCCGAATCACAGCCTCAACTGATTGACGATCTTGAGGTGTAAGCGCGGCTAACGGTTTAGGGAGCATGAAAAGAGGGGTTCTAGGGGCGTAGTGGCTTTCGAGCATCCCAGGGGCGAGCGGGCGTGTTTCGGTCGATTTTGGTGCCGACGCAACCCCTTTTCGGATCGAAGTGCTTAGGGCGGCTTCGATTTTTTCAGGGGGAGTGCCTCCTGGCCTGAGGATGACGAGTTCGTTTGGGAACGCTAAGCTCAAAATGGTAGATTCAACTCCAATTTGACACGGCCCTCCATCGAGGATCCAATGGATTCGATCGCCGAGTTCTAGTTGAACAGCCTGGGCAGTGGTTGGGCTAATTCTGCCGAATCGGTTGGCGCTTGGAGCGGCAAGAGGTGTTTGGGCCGCCTCGATTAAAGCGAGCGCAACAGGATGCTCGGGGATCCGAATTGCCACCGAGGGTAGGCCGCTGGTGGCCAAATCAGGCACACTGGAATGTTTAGGGAGGACGAGTGTGAGTGGGCCCGGCCAAAACTGTTGGATCAAGGTCTCAAGTTGTTGAGTCCGTTCTTTTGAAAGGGCTTCAAAATCGATCAGATCGAGGGTTTTCAGTTCATCGATCCCTGAAATCCGTCCAATATGAACAATCAGGGGATCGAAGGTGGGGCGCTCTTTGGTTTCAAAAATACGAGCCAGAGCAACCGGCGATCGAGCATTGCCAGCGAGTCCGTAGACCGTTTCAGTCGGCATGCCTACCACTTCGTCGTGACGAAGCGCTTCAGCAATTAAGTTAATTGACTCGGGAGTCGGTTGAACGATCTTGGCTTTCATGAGATTTAGTCCAACGAGAAATAGCATAGGCTTGGAAAACTTTCCAAACTTCTTCCATTCTCATTCCTCGAGAGCCCTTGATCAGAAAGGTATCACCCGGTTTTGATCCTTGAATGAGGGCCTGGGCGAGGTCAGCGTGCGATTCAAAGTGCTCGAGGCGTCCTGAGAAATTCAATTTTTTAAGTTCATCCAGAAGGGCCCGCATCCGGGGACCAAAAAGAAGCACGTTTTCGATCCGGAGCTGAACCAGTTGAGGCGCGATTTCTCGGTGAAATCGTTCTTCGTTTTCGCCAAGTTCGAGCATGTCGCCGAGGCAGGCCCAACGTGCAACGTTTGATCCTTGACTCAACTGTTGGAGAAGTTCAAGTCCCGCTCGGACTGAGGCCGGCTGAGAGTTGTAATAATCGCAAATGACTGACGTGGGGCCGGGAAGGTCCTTGATTTCAGAGCGGCCTTCAGCCCCCTTGAATTGAGAGAGGCCTTTTTGAATTTCATCTTTTGTGAGCCCGAGCCCGGCAGCGACGGCGATTGCAGCAAGGAGATTCGATGCGTTGTGTTTTCCTAAGAGCGGGAGTTTGAGGCAAAGGCCATCGAGCCCGGCACCGGATAAAGTGAGTTCTTTCTGGTCTGCACTCAGCTTGCCTTGCAGCGTGTGAGAACTCGCTGGCGGGTTGCTTTCGAGCGTAAATGATAGGATTTGGCCATCCTTCAAAGTGCTTCTATGTGGCCTAATCCATGGGTCATCGAGTGAAATTGCAACCAGCCCCTTATTTTTTGCGACGTGACTGAGTGCGATTCCTTCCTCGTGCGCAACTGTGGGGACATCAATGAGTTTGTCTAAATGTTCAGGACCGATGGCAGTGAGAACAGAGGCTGTAGGCGCTACTAGTTTCATATGCTGGGTCATTGCCCCGATTTCATCGATTCCCACCTCAATCACAGCAGCTTGGTGCTGAGGACGGAGTTCGAGCAGAGTCATGGGAATTCCGACAAAACCATTTTGACTTCCCTGTGTTTTGAGGACTTTGTTCCATCGTCCTTGAAGAATAGCGCTGAGAAGTTCCTTGGTTGTGGTTTTACCAGCGCTGCCCGCGACCGCAATCATGGGGATCGAAAATTCCCGACGCCATGAACCCGCTAATCTTCTGTAGGCAGTCAGGGTATCCTTAACGTGAAAGACTACAAGTCCTGGACGCACGGGGACTTGGACTCCATGCCGACAAATGACCCCAGTGGCTCCTGCGTGAACGGCGGTTTCGACAAAGTCGTTTCCGTCCATTTTTTCGCCTTCGATTGCAATAAAAAGACTACCGAGCTCAACTTTTCTTGAGTCAGTTGTGACCGAAGTAAACTCAATCTCCGCTAGATTGGAAAGGCTCAGGTGCAGGGACTGGGCAACAAAAGCAGCAGTGAGTTGGGGCTGGTATTGAGAAAGTTTCATCTTTCACAGGGTAGCATGGACGCGAACGAACTCAATTCCAAAGAGAGAACTTTAATAGAGACTCTCGGGTTGATGAGGAGCCTCGTCGACAGTATAGGGCTGCTCACGATCTGCGAGCTGAATCAAATTGGGATAAAAAACCTGATTCATTAAGATTTTCTCAGCCAAACGGCCAAAAAGACGTGACCGCCAATGCCGTGTATGGGCTTGGGCAATTCCGCGGATTGAGGACCCTTTTGCCGTGGGTTCGATTTCAATGGTCCACTCTAAGTTGTCAAAAAGTCGGGTGAGCCGGCCCGAAGTATCGTCAGTGATTCGTAATCGGAGAAGCCGTGCAGGGACGTAGTCGAGGACTTGAGCCTGGAGTTCAAATCGCTTTCGTTGTCCTTTTTTTGGATCGATCTTCAAGGTGACCACGGTCCCTATTTTGACTTCTGCTGGCCCTTGGACTTGTGCCAGAGATGAAAACCACTGCGACCATCGCGTGGTGGATGACAAATTTCGGTCAATCCGTTCGGGAGTGAGTCTGCTGCGAAGTTTTCGGTCGAGAACCAGGGTTTCATCAGGGGTTCGAGCCAGGTAGATTCCCTCGCCTAGGATCAGACCTAAAACCACCAGACTGATGACTCGCCAAGGTTTTCTCAATTTTTGCATGGTGCAGAGGGTAACATAATTTTCATCGAAGCTGGTTACAAAAACCGCTCTTGGTGGTTTTGGTTGGGCATGGTAAAAACTAACACCTCATGAATTTAAATCAGACCCACACACCTCAAGTTCTTCACTTCACTGACCACTGGATCGTGGTCGATAAGCCAGCCGGTTGGTTGACCATTCCAGGTCGGTCCGGCCCTGACGTTCCTGTTTTGCGGGAATGGTTGCGAGAGAAATACGGCGATGTTTGGGTGGTCCACCGGCTCGATCGAGAGACGAGCGGTGTGGTTCTTTTTGCTCGGACGTCTGAGGATCACCTCCTGGGAAATTTGTGGTTTAGGCAAAGAAAAGTGAAAAAAGTTTATCTTTGTTTAGCTGAAGGTAACGCACAGGCTCCTTTTTTCAAAGTGAGTGAGCCGATTGAGGGACTCGCGTCTTCGACCCAGGTGGAAGTGTTGGAGAAGTTTCAAGGGGCGTTTTTGGCGAAAGCCTTTCCGCGCACAGGAAGACGTCACCAAATCCGAATTCACCTCGCTAAAAGTGGTTATCCGCTCTTCGGGGATCCGCGCTATGGGGGCAAAGTTGAGGTTCAAACAGCTTCTGGAATTCGGATGGGTATCCCGAGAGTCGCTCTTCATGCGAGCTATTTAGAGTTACCCACCGGTGAAAAATTCGAGTGCCCTTTGCCCGAAGATTTTGCTCAATGGGTCGATGTCATGCGGAGCGTTAGCATCGGAGTGAAAAATGTCTGATCTAGAGAGGGCTTGGCAATGGCGGGCCGAGCGCGGCCTTTTTAAGGAGCCGTCTGCGATCCGAATTTTTCACGGTCCTGGGGAAGGTACTGGGGATCTCCAGCACTTCGCAATCGATCGCTTGAACGATCATTATTGGGTGACTCAATGGGATCATCCTGGAGTCACCTCTCATGGAGCAAATTCGGCGCGCGACCAAAGTCAGCGCAGGAGTCTGGTCGAGTTTCTGCGTCAAAAAGGGGCGCACTCAGTGGTCGGTCTAGGCCGTCCCCAAAAAGGCGTCGCGCCTGAAGCTGAAGTTTGGTGGGGAGAAGCCCCCGCTGAGCCGATCCAAGTGAGAGAAGGGGGTGCGAGTTTTTTGATTCGTCTTCGCGAGACACGGCATCCTGGCTTATTTCTTGATCACCTTCCCTTGCGTCAGTGGCTTCTTTCCCACAGTGAGGGACTAAAAGTCCTGAATACATTTGCCTATACGGGGAGCCTTTCGGTGGCTGCTGCGTTGGGAAGAGCAAAAAGTGTTACGACCTTGGACTTGTCTAAACCGACGATCCAGTGGGCCCAGGAAAATTTTGAATTGAATGGCCTCCAAGGGGATGCCTATCGGTTTATTGCTGGAGATGTTTTTGAATGGCTCCCTCGACTCCGCAAATCCCACGGCCATTTTGACTGTGTGATTCTGGATCCCCCCTCATTTTCTCACGGCAAAAAGGGCAATTTTTCTACTGCCAAAGATCTCACCCAGCTCCATGGCCTTGCGCTGGACCTTTTGGCACCGGATGGATTTTTAGTGACCTCGATTAACTCTGCGAACGTCACCTGGCAGAAGTTTGAGAACGATTTGCTCGGCGCAGCGCGAGACAAAAAGATCGAGCTTCAGATTTTGCGTGCGATGGACTTACCAGAAACTTTTCCGACTCGCTTGGGTCGACCGTCGGATCGCTACCTCAAGGGTTGGATTCTGAAGCGAGTGAGTGAACGTTAAGCCGCTTGAGTCATGGGTGGCCGCGCGTCCAAGGGGAGCGTCAAAGTGAAGGTGGTCCCGGCACCTGCCTGAGACTGAACCGAGACTTCTCCTCCATGGGCTTGGCAAACGCCCTTGACTAGGGAAAGTCCGATACCCCAACCGGTTCTGCCTAGGTTTTTTCTCTTGTTGCTCCGTTGAAAGGGATCAAATAGGGTTTCTAAGTCTTGAGCTTCGATGGGATGTCCTTGATTGTGAATGGAAATGGACACTTTTAACTCATTGACTTTGACGACGACTTTCACCAGATTTACTGGATCACCGTATTTTACTGCATTGACGAGCACGTTTTCGATCGCTCTCTTTAAATAGCGAACGTCCCAATACCCGATGATGGGGGTTTCTCCCGGCTCATAGAAAAAGCGATTCCCTAGTGCGGCAGTGACTTCTTCGAGGGTTGTTTTGACAATGATGCGCAAGTCACTTCGCTCGAGTTCTAACGGAAGTATGCCTCCCGATCTCACCAGATTTGAATCCAAGAGGTCCTCAATCATGCGATCGGTGCGCGCAATTGAGTCTACGATTCGGGCAGATAGCCTCTGAGTCGAATCGATTTTTTCAGGTTGCCTAAGAATGAGTTGGGCGCTGGCGGTCGCTGCAGTCAGGGGTGTTCTCAGGTCATGAGCCAAGGCCGAGATAAATTGTTCTCGAAGTCGATATTGATAGTTGGCAAATGCGGCAGCCGCCTCAGCGATTCCAATGTCGATCGCGTCGATAATCGCGCTTCTGGCGTGGGCGTTAGTTTCAAGTCCTGGAGTTAGAATATCAAAAATTGCGTGTCTCAAGATGCGGTACTCGAGGATCACTTGGTCGATTGAATACTTAGGCCGACTTGCCCGTTCTTCGCCGTGAACCCGAGCCATTTCGATTTTGGATTCTTCTGTGCCCTCTGGTTTTTCTATGGTGTTGGCGAGTGCTTTCAGGATGAGCGGAATGGAGTTTCGCAGGCTCAGAGGGTCAAGAGCCTTCGAGGCAGGAACGCTTTCGCGAACTCGACCTTCCCAAAGTTCGAGGATTTCCCCGCTTTTGCGTCGCAGGTGGTTAGCTAGGGTTTCGCCGGGTTCACTACCGAGTGCTGTTTCTGGAGCGGAAAATTGATCCATGCAAAGTTCAAGTGCAAATGACATACTTAACGCGAGGCAGGCTGTCGCAGAGAGATCTTGATGCAGGTCCGATTTAGTTGAGGAGATGGGCTAAATCAGGTGGCAGTTCGTCTTCGAATTTGAGGATTTCATGGGTCATGGGGTGAGGAAATTGAATTTCAAACGAATGCAAGGCAACACGAGTAAACGCAGGGGCTGCTTTTGACTTTTGATACTTCACGTCGCCTAAGAGGGGGAATCCCTCGTGGGAGGCTTGGGCTCGAATTTGATGGGAGCGCCCTGTTTCTAATTCAAATTTCACTAAGGTCAGCTCTGTGCCCTGCCATCGTCTGTAATTCATAGGCATTGCGTGTAGGATGGCGAGCTTGGCTTGAGGAGAACGAGAGACGGACACCCGATTGGTCGTGGGATTTTTTTCGAGACGATGCTCCCATCGAACCGGGGCAGGTATTTTGCCGATCACCCAGGCGAGGTAAGTTCGCGATAGTTTTCCACTTTGAAGTGCTTCCGTGAGGCGCTGAGCAGACTTGGTTCGTTTCGCTACGACCATCAAGCCTGAGGTGTTCCGATCGAGTCGGTGGACTAGACCTACGTAATGTCGCCCAAAGTAAGTCCGAAGCTGATCGACTAAGTTCTCGTCGCCCGTCTTCTCACCCTGACTGAGGAGTCCAGCCGGTTTGGATAAAACAATGAGGTGGGGGTCTTCAAATAGGATTCTCCAGGGAGTCGCACTTTTCACAAGCCTAAGATACGCGAGGAGGCACTGAGATTCAATTTCAATCACTCGTTTGCATGATTCAATAGAGACAGTTGGCTCGACTTTGGTCGTTGATTTGGAGAGCCTGTTTAACTGCTCCATTACCATTTGTAAAATAGAAGGTGGGGAACATCACTGCATTTTGGTAGTCTGGATTCAGGTTGGATTCGCAGGCGGGCATATTTGCTTTTTGACCGCACGAGTGGTCTAGACCAAGAAGATGGCCTAATTCGTGGAGGATGACGGATTGAAGATCGGGTTGGGGTTTTCCATTTACAAAAAAATCGGCGTAATTCACCTCCATCACCGCAGAGGTCATGGTTTTGTAGGTTTGGCCATTAGTGCTTTCACTGCTTCCGGCTATCGTGCAAAAGCTTGTTAAAGCAATAAAACCAGAACTGTAAGGCCAGGGAGATACCTTATAAATCCCGACTGAGCCATTGAATTGACCATTAGAAAAAATAGGAGTTCTACTGCAGACGCGAGTTCCAGGGTTGGGTCCTGAGGTAGCCCGTATCGTATTTGAACCGCCACCATAATCAAAAATTGGTGAATTCTTGCTAGAATTGAAAAACCGATTCCACGTATCGGCAGCAGAGGTCATTGCTGTGATTTCAGACTGACTAAAGTTTCCTGGGCTAAAGGCAACCGGAATGGGACGATCGAGCCAACGCCCTCCAATTGTTCCTGCTTGATCTGACGGAATGTTACATTCGGTAGTGAACGAGTTGGTTGAGTCAGGGAGGGCGCAACCGGAAACCAGTAAACTCAGCCAGAAGAGTTCTAGCGGGACTCTGAGGGTCTGTGCAAGTTGAAGTTTAAAGTCATCCACGTTCATGAGAGTTCCCCGGAAAAGATTCTATCTTATTACTATATTATATTAGTCGGAATTTGGGTGGGATTTTTGAATTTTTAGAGGCTCAGTCTCTTTTGATTCATGGGTCTGCCCAGACACAGCTTGTTTGTAATTATTCAGTAGGGATGCGTTAAGTGACAAAAGGCGCATCCATTTGTCCTAGGGACTGGCGAACCTCAGCGTAAAATCCATTTCTACCGGTCGCAAAAAGCGATTTCTGGTGCATTTTGAGATCGAAACCTCTGAAAAAGTGCCCCTGTTTTTTTTGTGTATTTTAAAAAAAAATAGGGGTACTTTAAAAGACATGCCTCACACTCGATTTCGTTTTTTGAGTCCCCTGGTTCAGAATAGCTTGAAATATTGGCCCGTCATCTGCCTAGTGGGTGCCCGTCAAGTGGGTAAATCAACTCTCTTAAAAAGGCTAGATCATCGGTCGTATTTGACACTGGATGATCCAGGAACCGCTCAGCTTGCTTCGAGTAATCCCCAGTCGATCCTAAAACCACCCTGTTCGCTCGATGAGGTGCAAAAAGCGCCGCTCCTCTTTGATGCAGTCAAGTTGGATGTAGATCAAGAGAAGCGTCCTGGGAAATTTATTTTAACAGGTTCAGTTCGTTTCTCGAACAGGACGCTGATCCGTGAGTCTCTAACGGGCCGTGCCAAAACGGTTCAGCTTTTCCCATTGACCTGTGCAGAAGCGGCTGAACTTGAGTTCGAGAATCGATGGCAAGCTCAGACCACTCAAACATTTCAGGTTCGCGTTCAACGCAAACTCTTTGAGCGGATCTTAAAAAATGGAGGTATGCCCGCGATTTTTTCGGCTCGGAGTGCTGCTGAGGTTGACTCCTATTGGCGCTCCTTGATTGATAGCTACGTTTATCGTGATCTGCTTTTTTCTGTCCCTAAGAATGCTAAACCTGCGTTGGCTCTTCGTATTTTAAAGGCAATCGCAGAAATTCTTGCCTTGGGTGAGCTGCCCACCTTTTCGAGAATTCTAAAAAAAACAGGTGGTACTCGGTCTCAGGCCGAGAAACATTTGATCGGCCTGGAGGACTTAATGGTTTTGCAGCGAGTCTCCTCTTTGGATGCGTCGGCAAGTTTGGATATTTTTCTTCCCTTTGATACTGCATTTTTTCTGTCGCTTCTGGAGATTTCAAATCCCCAGCATGATTCAGCAGTTCACATGGCGTGTCTTCAAATTCGACTATTGCAGGAGTTTCTCGCAACTCAGCACTATGCAGACGTCCCATCTTCACTGTGTTATGCAGAGTCCCCTCAAGGCCGGCCAGTTCAGCTCATCACCAAGGACCGGAAGGGAAAATTTCACTTATACCAAATCACTGAGGAACCTGTGCCGCACCACTATGACGTTCGATTTCTCATCTCACTTTCAAAAAAGCTGAAAGGTGAACCCTATGTTTTGAGTTCGACCCAAGTTCCTCTTTCGGCTCACTCCGTGTCCATTCAGCCTTGGGAAGCGGTGTTGTAGTCAATGCGCCAAATCGAGCTACGTCCCTAAATCTGCCACCAGAAGGAACCGTGGGGAAATCGACTTTCAGGTTGCTTGCGCCAAGTTTAGCATTGATCAGTGTTTCGCTTGTTTTGGTTCAATAATTGCTCATTGCCGCTCATGATGGCTCGATTAGGTTTAACTTTAAAGTGCGGCAGGTTAGAGGGGCAGTCTCATTTCAGTAGGTTGGGTGCGGATTTCGTACGTCGCTCCAGACGAGCACAATGATTGCTTTCATATTTGCATTCTTTGCGGGTCTTGCTTCGCCCTCGTGGTCGTTGGCTCAGAGAACTGGGCAGCAAGGGTGCTGGGTGAGAATTCAATCGCAAAGCCAGACGCGGATCTGTCTAAGCCACAGACTTTGGATTGAGTGGCTGAGAGCGGAGATCCCTCCAGTGATTGGGAAAGAAATCGACATTCGAAGTCATTCCAGTCGGTGGAAGAGCTTTTCTCCGCTCAAAAACTTGAACCGACACTGGGTTCAGGCTGACCAGGAAGTGAAGCCTGTGATTCTAACTCAATACTTAAATCAACTCAGTTGGGTGGATCCTCCACGGGCCGATGGGTTTGATTCAGGGATCAAACTCAGGCAGAAAGTGGAGAGGGTGAGAGAAAAAATCTCCGAACTTCTTGTTCCCGTAGATCGCTTGGGACTTTTGAGGAGTCTGATTCTCGGTGAAGCCACATCCCGAGGTGAACTGCCTGTTTTTCGTCGACTCGGCTTCGTTCATCTTGTGAGTGCCTCTGGAATTCATTTGTACGCAATTTTGTCTGGTGTGCACTCTTTGAGTCGACTCACTTGCTCTTGGGCGCGGCTTCGCGTGAGCTGGGGGCTTTATTTGGGGAGGATCTTCGGCTTTCTTTGTTCGCTGGCTGTTTGGGTTATGGGGGGTGCACGCCTTGGGATGCTTCGCCCGGTGTTGGTGATTGGGCTTCGCAGTGTGGCCCGACAGTGGGGAATGAGTTGGGGGCCCTTGGCTCCTCTTTCAATTTCTCTGGTGGTTGAAGCCACCATGAGCCTGATCCGAGGAGAATTTTTTGGTTCAGGTCTAAACTCGGGTCGATGGATTTATGCCTTGGCCGTAGGTGGAGGGTTGGTCTGGCATGATTCCTTTCGCTTCAAAGTGGGCGGCAGATGGAGCCAAGTTTTAAACGCTCTGAGTGGTCACCTTGGTCTCGCGGTGGGGTCTTGGATTTTAGTTGCGCTGGTTGAAGTGTGGGAAACAGGTTGTATTTCGCTTGCGACTCCGATTCTAAGCCTGGTGACTTTACCCTGGGTCTGTTTAGTCGTTTACCCGGTGACTTGGATAGCCGTGCTTGTTCACGGATTTGGATTGATCCAGTTTTCTAATGAGATCCTAAGATGGAACTCGGTAGTGCTGGAAAAAAGCGTCCTAATTCTCTCAGGATTTTCAATGTCGATCGGTAATCTCTGGGTGACCTCGCGCTGGGCGCTTCTCATGGGCGCCATTCTAGCCACTTTGGTAGTTTGTTTTTCAGTTCGCCCGAAAGTTCAATGGAAATTAGCGTCACTTCTGATTCTTGTGATCAGTGGGTTTCGAACTTGGAGTGGGAGGGAGCTCCT